>DKDC01000019.1:59810-97647 GCA_002451695.1 Prevotellaceae bacterium UBA6858
TTTTTCCTACATAGGACATGGTTTTTTCTATGTCCTATGTAGTTTTTTTCCACATCCTATGTGGTTTTATGGTTTTGGGGGAATGAACAGGCGCTTATGGTTTTTCGCCATTTATAGGGGCGCATGGCATACGCCCTTTATGCCGCCGCAAGAACTCCGCCGCGATGTGTTGTTGTGTAAATGCAAAGCCCGCGCAATTCGGGCGTATGCCATACGCCCCTACGGCGGTGCAAATTTCTTATTATTTGTTGTGTATTCGCCGTTTTTTTTTCGGCGGTTACAGATATTCGGGCAGGCGGAACAGCTTGTTGCTGTTGCTGCCTTTTATAAGTATGGTGTAGCCTTTGGGCGTGTCTCTCCTGATTTCTTCTATCACGCCGTCAACGCTGTGGAATGTCTTGAACGGCTGGTGCATCTTTTCAAAGCATCCGCCTACGAGCCACACTTTCTCGAAAGCGTCGCGTGAGATTTCGTCTATGAGTTTTTGGTGTTCCTCTTCGCTCTCCGCGCCGAGTTCGCGCATCTCGCCGAGAATTACCATTTTGTTTGCGGCGTGCAGCTCGGCGAAGTTCTTCAGCGCGGCGTGCATGCTTGTGGGGTTGGCGTTGTACGCGTCTATTATCAGCGTGTTGCTGGCGGTCTGCTTGAGCTGCGAGCGGTTGTTCGAGGGTGCGTATTCCTCAAGCGCCTTGCATATGTCGCCCTCGCCAACTCCGAATTTCAGTCCCACGGTTACGGCTGCAAGCAGGTTGGATATGTTGTAGTCGCCAATCAGCTTTGTGCCCACCTCGTGCCACACGGTGTCTCTGCCCTTCCATTTGAACGATATGTATGGGTCGCAGCTTGTAACTTCACCTGTAACGTCTGGGGTTTCTGCGGCTTTCGTGCCGTATTTGTAGGCTTTCAGCCCTTCGGCCACGCGGCAGAGTATTTCGGAGTCGGTGTTGAGGAATATCGCGCCGCCTTTCTTTTGGCGCAGGTAGTCGTAAAGTTCCGCCTTTGTGTGCACCACCCCCTCGAACGAGCCGAAGCCTTCGAGATGTGCGCGCCCCACGTTGGTTATCAGTCCGTAGTCGGGCTGTACGATTGCCGTAAGCTGCGCGATTTCGCCGCGATGGTTCGCGCCGGTCTCTATAACGGCTATTTCGTGTTCCTTTCTCAGGCGGAGCAAAGTCTTGGGAACACCTATGTGGTTGTTGTAGTTCGCCTCGGTGTGCAGCACGTTGTATTTCCTTGCCAGCACCGCCGAAACGAGTTCCTTTGTGGTGGTCTTGCCGTTTGTCCCCGTAATCTGTATTACAGGGAGCGCGAGCTTTTCGCGGTGCATCCGCGCAATGTCCTGCATTGCCTTCAGGGCGTTGTCAACCACAATGTATCTCTTGTCGCCCTTGGCTGCAAATTCGCGGCGGTCGATTACTGCGTACGCGCATCCCTCCGCCAGGGCTTTTGATGCGTAAACGTTTCCGTCGAAGTTCTCCCCGCGCAGTGCGAAGAAAACAGCCCCCTGGGGGCATGAGCGGCTGTCGGTGGTGATTGCCGGGTGCTCAAGAAAGATTTTGTACAGTTCTTCGGTTTGCATATTATATATTAATGTATATATGGGGCTTGCTCAGTCCCGCTTTTTCAACAGGGTGAGTGCCTCCTTTGTCATGTGTTGCTCGATGTCGCGGAACGGAATTGTGAACTTCGGCGCACCGAGCGAGAACGGCGCGATTTCGTATGGCTGGAAAACGAACGTCATGCCGCCCTGCGACAAATAGGGCGCGGTTTCGGGTATGGGGAAATGCTTCAGCGGGTTGCCGCCTGCGGGATCCGCCCCGGGCTCGGGGATGAGCAGGCTGCGTAAGTTCTCGTCGCTCACGTTGTTTTCGCCGAGGGTTTTCCTGATGTACGAGCGCACGCCCTCGCGCATGAGGTTGCGGAAGTCCTTCGAGGTTGTGTCCTTAATCATGTTCCACCCGAACGGCACACCGTCGTTTTTGCGGAAAGTTATGCCCGACACCGATGTTATGCCGTGCGTCCCCTGTGCGCATTCGGCAAGCGTGAAGTTTAGGCTTATGTAGTTTTTCCTGTTCCCGTCAATCCTGCAGACGGCCTTGTAGAAGGAATGGGGCGCGGAGTCGCTGCCGGCGATGTAGTTTTTGTATTTTGCGTTGCCGTAATAGCTCACCACGCTCGCCACGCTCATTGTGTCGGCGGGAGTCCCCTTTCCGAGTTTCCCCCTTACCCACGCCGCAATGTTCGCGCTGAGCCTCCCGGTTATCGGCGAGGGGTATTCGGCGTGTATGTCCACCGCTATGCAACGCCCGTTTGAGGAGTCGCTGCGGCTGAAGTTTGCAGAATCAACGCAAAGGGTGTCGGGACGCGTGAATACTCGCCTGTATTTCGAGTTCTTGCACGACGAGGCAACGCCCATTGCGATTGCAGCCGCCATGAGTGCGAGGAATGTGGTGCGTGCGCGTGTTGTCATCATTCGGAGAGGGGTTAGTCCGTCGCGTCGCGGAAAAAGTCGAGCATTGCCATAATCTCGTCTTCCGACGCTGTACAGTCAAGCTCGATTTTGCCTATTCCCGAGAGGAGCGTGAAGTTTATAATGCCGCCAGCGTTCTTCTTGTCGTGGCGCATGAGTTCGTACAAGCGGTCGTAGTCCTTGCAGGTGTATGCAATGCTGCCGTAGTTTTGGCGTATGTAGGCAATAGTCTGCTGCATCTGCGATGACGGGAAGTTTTTCTTTGTCTTGCTTAGAAACAGCTCGCACACCATTCCCCACGCCACGGCATATCCGTGAAGCACCGGGCGTTGCTTTGCGAGCGCGAAGCTTTCGAGCGCGTGCCCTGCGGTATGCCCCACGTTCAGAGCCTTGCGTATTCCGTGTTCGTGCGGGTCTTGCCTCACGATATCCGCCTTGATGTCGATGCTTGCCGCCACCATGTCGTGAAGTTCGGCTATGTCGCAGTCGTTGAAGTTGAAGTTCATCAGCTGCGCCCAGTTCTTTTCGTTGCTTATAAGCCCGTGTTTTATCATCTCTGCATACCCCGAAAGAAGATTTTGCGTGTCGAGCGAGCGCAGAAACTCCGTGTCAACAATCACGCGGCGCGGCGCGTTGAACACGCCTATCTCGTTTTTGAGTCCGTTGAAGTTTATCGCCGTCTTTCCGCCAACCGAAGCGTCAACCATTGACAGCAGCGTGGTGGGGACGTTTATGTAGGCAATTCCGCGCTTGAACGCCGAGGCCGCAAAGCCACCGAGGTCGGAAACCATGCCTCCGCCGACATTCACCAGCAGGGAACGGCGCGACGCACCTCCGTTGCTGAGTTCCGTCCATACGCTTGCAAGGGTTTCAAGAGTCTTGTTTGCGTCGGTTGCGCCTATCACAATCCGCACGGCATCCTTCAGCGCGGCGCTTCCTTTGAGCAGCGGGGCGCAAAGGTCGAGCGTGGTTGTGTCGTAAAGCACGAAAACCTTGTCGGGCCTTATTCCGGAAACGGCCTTGTCGAGTTCCGCCGCCGCCTGATGGGACATTATTACGGTTGGGTCAATCATATAATGAACTTTTTGAGCCGCCAGCGAAGTTTTATCTTTCTTAGCAGGTTAAGCGGCTTTCTTCTTATTCTTCCTTTGTAGTTTGCGATGAAATCGTCCACGGCATCAAGCACCCTCGCCGAGTTCTTGCCGTCGCGGTGAGCCTCATGCTGCGAAGTGTATTCGCGTATGTTTTGCATAAGCTCTTCGGGGCGCGAAAGGGCGCGCTCTATCGCGGGGCCAACAAGGGCGGTGTCCGTAACATCGAGCAGGTGCTTGCCCGGATGGGTGTTGCGGTAAGTAACTACGGGTTTGTCAAGCAGCATATATTCCACGGTTATGGAGGAGCTGTCGCAAAGCATTACGTCGCTCTCGCGGAACGTCTCCAATCCCTTGTTCACCTTTCTGAAATCCACGTTTGCGTGCCGCGAGGCTATCCGCCGATAATCCTCCAGCAGTTGCGGGTCATCGAGTTTGGGGTGGAACGTAATAATCCACCGCCACGGCTTTTCGCCGGCAAGGCGGTCTATGGTTTCGCGCAAAGCCCATGCGGAGGTTATTCCTTTTGAGAACGTCGGGGAGTAGAGTATCACCGGCACGTCTCTCTTTTGTTCGGGCGGAAGTTGGCTCGAGAAAAATGCGTCAACCTTGCACCATCCGGTTTCGTAAACCTTGAAGAATTTATACTTGGCTTCAAGTTGTTTGAAATAGGGCGTGCTCGACGGGCCTTGGGTGCAGTATATGTCAAACCAGTTGCGTATTGTGAAGTGGTCGTCTATCTTTTCAATGCGCTTGCGCATGGGATAGCCGTGGAAGACCGCCACCTTGACTCCCGGGAAAAAGTCGTAGATGTAATTTCCAGGCGCAAAGACGGCAATGGGGTTGAAAGCCTTGACTTCATCAAAGGTGCTCAGGCGGCGTTCCTGCGGGGTGAGCAGGTTGTCGCATTCCCTTTCGATGTACCACGCCGCCTCGTCGCCACGGCGCAGTATTTCCTCCTCGAGCGGCCGCAGTATGGAATAGGCGTAGTTCAGCGACGCGAAAAGTAGATAGTGCTTTGCCATTAATCTGACTTGTGGTGATTGTTTCGTAACAGGGCATCTGTGCAGAAGCCCCGAAGTACATTTTGGCAAAGATACGAATTTACTCTTTTCGCTTGGGGATTTTTAACTTAATCTTTGCGCTGCGGGGCGCATTAATGTCAAAAAGCCTGTCATGGATGGCTTGCGCGGAAAAAACACAGGCACACAAAGCGGCAAAACCGCGATGTGTGCCTGTGCGCATGGCGTTTGGGGGCTGCGTCCCCTTGTCAGTCTTTTATCAGGCAGTGCCCCGTCATTTCCTTGGGCTGTTCAAGACCCATTATGTGCAGTATGCTCGGCGCCACGTCGGCAAGTTTTCCGTCCTCCACCTTTGCGTTTTTGTCATCACTGATGTATATGAACGGCACCGGGTTCAGCGAGTGCTGGGTGTTTGGCGTGCCGTCATCATTGAGCGCGTGGTCGGCGTTTCCGTGGTCGGCGATTATTATAACGCTGTATCCCGTTTGCCTTGCGGCCTCAACAACGTCTTTCACACACGCGTCAACGGCAACCACCGCCTTTTCTATCGCGCTGTAAACGCCGGTGTGGCCAACCATGTCGCCGTTTGCGAAGTTCACCACTATGAAGTCGTAAACGTCCTTCTTTATCGACTCCACCAGCTTGTCCTTTACCTCATACGCGCTCATCTCGGGCTTCAGGTCGTAGGTGGCGACTTTTGGCGAGGGTACGAGCGTGCGGTCTTCACCGCTGAAAGCCTCTTCGCGACCTCCGTTGAAGAAGAACGTTACATGGGCGTATTTTTCGGTTTCTGCGGTGTGGAGCTGGCGCAGTCCCTTGGAACTCAAGTACTCTCCCAACGTGTTGCCAACGTTCTCTTTCGGGAACAGGATGTGAACGCCTTTGAAGTCGGCGTCGTATGGGGTCATGCAATAGTATTGCAGGTTGGGGATTGTCTGCATCCCCTCTTCGGGCATATCTTTCTGTGTAAGCACGGACGTGATCTCGCGTGCGCGGTCGTTGCGGTAGTTCACGAACACCACAACATCGCCTTCCTTTATTCTTCCGTCAACGTTGGCGTTCACTAACGGCTCCATGAACTCGTCGGTGTCCTTGTGTTCGGGCGTGTCGCTGTCGTAGCAGTCCTGGATTGCCTCAACGAGGTTGTCAACCTCCTTGCCTTTTCCGTTCACAAGCTGATCGTATGCAACCTTCACGCGGTTCCAGCGGTTGTCGCGGTCCATGGCGTAGAAGCGTCCTATCACCGACGCCACGCTGCCGGTTGTTTCGGCGCAGTGGTCTATTACGGTTTTCACAAAGCCCTTGCCGCTGCGCGGGTCGGTGTCGCGCCCGTCGAGGAAGCAGTGCACGAACACGTTTTCCAAACCGTAGCTTTTCGCTATGTCGAGGAACGCGAGGATGTGGGACAGCTCGGAGTGCACCCCGCCTGTGGAGGTGAGGCCCATTATGTGGAGGTTCTTGCCTGTGTTCTTGGCGTATTCAAACGCCGACACAACTTCGGCGTTCTTGAGTATGCTGCCGTCGGCAATGGCGTGGTTGATTTTCACGAGGTCCTGGTAAACCACGCGGCCCGCACCGATGTTCAGATGCCCCACCTCGGAGTTTCCCATCTGTCCGTCGGGAAGCCCCACGTTTTCGCCGCAAGCCAGAAGCTGCGAGTGGGGATAGTTGGCGTTGAGATAGTCGAGTTCGGGTGTCGGGGTGTTGTAGATTACGTCGCCTTTGTCGTGTTTGCCGATTCCCCATCCGTCGAGAATCATCAGAAGTGCTTTTTTTGCCATGATTATTATGTCTTTAATATTGTCCGTCTTATGTTTCGCACGCAAAATTACGATTATTTTCGCTCATGGCAATTAGGTTTTCGTGCTGGTTGGCAATATCTTGTAAGGCGTTGCGCACAATTCGCCCCACGGCGGGCTGTATTAGCAACTCGCTTTAGCAAAAGCGCGCGCAAAACGGCAAAGATTTTCCGCCTTGCTTGCCAAGGATTTCCGGCAAAAGGTGCGGCTTTTTACAAGATGCTGAAAAGCAACAAAATGCGCGGTTTTATGCCATTCTTGCATCTTTTTTGGAAACCGGCAGAGTGTGCATGACGAAAAAGGTCTGATGCAGGAAAAACTACATGGGACGTAGGAAAAATTACATCAGACATAATCCAGACTACATCAGACCTTTTTGCGACACTTGCAAGCATCTGTAAAACAACAATTTACTCCGCCTCCCACAGAACAACGCAATATTCTGTAAACCAAACGCTTAAGCAAAACCGCGCCGCTTCCTCCCCAAAACAGCATCAGCCCGAGTTTCAAAGTACGGTGCAATGGTGAAATAATACGCTTTTCCTGCCGTTTATTCTTTTAGACAATGCCAATAACTGTTTTTATGATTTTTAATCGTAACTTTGTTGTGCATGGCCATGCACGCAAAAAGCGCACCGTGGCATGAACAACAATTACACAACCATAGAGAATTATGTGCAACACCAACAACAATCCGGCAAAAACGCCGGGCATACGGGAGCTGAAGCAAATTGACGTGATAAGGATAATAAAGGCGATGTGGAAACACAAGACCTTGTTTTTCATAAGCCTGCCCATAGCCTTTGCGCTGTCGGCATTCATCATCGTGTCCGTGCCGAGATATTATTCCACAACCGTGAAGCTGGCCCCGGAGTTTTCCAACATGAGTTCAAGCTCGCTCAACTCCATAGCCTCGTCGTTCGGCATCGACATTGGCGGCACAAACAATTCCGCCGACGCAATTTTCCCGGAACTTTACCCCGACCTCATAGCCTCTGTTGACTTCAAGACAAGTATGTTCAACGTCATGGTGGAGACGCAGGACCACAAGGTTAAAGCCAACCTTTACGACTACCTGAAATTCCACCAGAAAGGCACATGGTGGGACGCGGCAATCGACAACGTGAAGAAGATTTTCAAGAAAAAGAAACCCGCCGGAAAAGGCGAAAGCACAGTGAACCCTTTCTGGCTCACCAAGGAGCAGGACATGATAGCCCAGTTCATCGGGGACAAGATAAGCTGTGAGGTTGACAAGAAGAACTTCGTGATTTCCATAACCGCGACCGACCAGGACCCGCTTGCAAGCGCCACGATAGCCGATGCGGCAAAGGAGAAACTGCAGGAGTTCATAACCCAATACAGAACGCGCAAGGCGCAAAAGGAACTCGACTACAACATAGAGCTGCGCCGCCAGGCCAAGGAGAATTACGACAAGGCCCGCCAGACATACGCAAGCTATTCCGACGCAAACAACGAGGTGATTCTCGCAAGCGTGAAATCGAAACTCGACAACCTTGAAAACGAGATGCAGCTACAGTTCAACACATACGCCCAGCTCAACACGCAGGTGCAGGCGGCACGCGCAAAGGTGATAGAGCAGACACCGGCGTTCACCACCCTGCAGTCGGCAACCGTGCCCCTGAAGCCCGCAGGACCGAAGCGCATGATATTCGTGGCAACCATAACAATGCTGGTGTTCGCGCTCGACACCATATTCGCCTGCATAAAATCGTACTGACGCAATGGCTGAAAACAGGCTCATTGTAAAGAACACCATATTCCTGTACACACGCATGATTCTCATCATGGGTGTTACGCTCTACGCCTCGAGGGTTGTGCTCGACAAGCTGGGTGTGCAGGACTTCGGGCTTTACAACGTGGTGGGCGGAATAGTGGGTATGCTGTCGTTCCTCAACGGAACGCTAAGCACCGGCACGTCGCGCTTCATCACATACGAGCTTGGCGCAAACGACAAAAACAGACTGATGCAAACCTGCCGCACTGCGGTGTTCACCCACCTGCTGCTCGCGCTGCTAATAGTGGCGATACTCGAAACCGCAGGGCTGTGGTATGTTTACTGCAAAATGGTCATTCCGCCCGAACGCTTCCTCCCCACCCTCGTTGTCTATCACATTTCAATATTCGCCACATTCGTAAGCATTGTACAGATACCCTACATCGCGCTTATAATAGCCCACGAGGACATGAAGGTTTACGCATACGTAGGGATTTTCGATGCCGTGGCGCGGCTTGCGGTGGTTCTGTGCCTGAGCTTGGGCAGTTCCGACAAACTTATAATGTATGCGGCACTCACCGCCTTGGCGCAACTGCTGGTGAGCGGATGCTATGCGGCATACTGCATACGGCGATACTCCGAATGCAAGTTCGGCTTCTCGTTCAGCAAAGGAATATTCAAGTCGCTGATGTGCTTTTCGGGCTGGAACGTGCTGGCCAACCTTTCGGAAACCCTGAAACTGCAAGGCTACCTTGTATTGCTCAACCTGTTTTTCCAGCCGTTCATGGTGGCGGCGCAAACCATAGCCAACCAGGTTTCGGGAGCGTTGAACCAGTTCATCAACAACTTTCGCAACGCCGTGAACCCGCAAATCATAAAACTGTACGCCTCGGGGCAATACGAAGAATCGAAAAGGCTAACGATGCAGACCACAGTGTATGTTTACGAGCTGTGCCTGCTCATAGGGCTTCCCGCCATTTTCACAATGAAGACTATAATGGGAATATGGCTCGTGAAAGTACCCGAATACGCCGTGTTGTTCACCCAATACATAATAGTGCAGCGCATAATAGGTTCGTTCGACTCGGCATTCTACACGCCCATGATGGCAGCCGCAAAGATAAAGTCCAACTCAGTGTTTGCCGCCGTTTCGGGCCCGGTGCTGTTTGTTGCGCTGTATTTCATATTCAGGGAAAAAGGCGACGTGATGTGGATGCTCTATCTCGGAGTTCTCGCGCAGTGCGCATTCGGCTTTTTGATAAAGCCCATGCTTCTGGCGCACGACGTGGAGTCTTACAGAATTTCAGATTTCATCCCCTGTTTCGCCACCTGCGCAAAGGTAACGGTAATATCGCTCGCACTTACATTCGCCACCTACAAACTTACGGGAAACAGCGGGGCGCTTCCCTCGGCGGTGCTTGCCGCCGCCTCGGCACTTAGTGTGGCAATTTCGTCATACATATTCCTTGACAAGGCAGCCAAGACCAAAATCAACGCCTTCGTGCTTAAAAAAGTCGGATTATGAAAAAGAAGATAGCCATAATAGGAGGCAGCTACCTCCAGTTGCCCATTGTTGAAAAGGCACAGCAAATGGGACTGGAAGTTTACTGCTTTTCGTGGAAAGATGGGGCTGTGTGCGCAGACGCGGCAGACCATTTCTTCCCTATTTCAATAATAGAAAAAGAAAGCATACTGAAAGAATGCCAGGATGCGGGAATTGACGGCATAACGACAATAGCGTCAGACACAGCCGTGCTGACCGTGAACTATGTTGCCGGGAAAATGAATCTCATATCCAACAGCGACGAATATTCGCAGACCACCACAAACAAATTCCTGATGCGCCAATGCTTTGAGGCTCACAACGTGCCTTCACCCAAATACGTAAAGATTGCGGCAGAAAGCGGCACAGGGCAAGTTTCCGGGCTGCAGTTCCCCGTTATCGTGAAACCCACAGACAGATCGGGAAGCCGTGGCGTGGAAAAGGTTTGCACACCCGAGGACATTCCCGCCGCAGTGGCGAGGGCGCAAAAGGAATCTTTCAACCACGAGGCAATTATGGAGGAATACGTAAGCGGAAAGGAAATAAGCGTTGAGGCAATATCATACGGGGGGAAGCACCACATACTGCAAATAACCGACAAGGTTACTACAGGCGAGCCGTTCTTTGTGGAGCTTGCACACCACCAGCCCTCCTGTCTGCCGCAAAGCATCCAAGACAACGTAAAGGCTGTTGTGCTGAAAGCCCTCAATGCCCTGCATATTGAATACGGCGCATCCCATTCCGAGCTGAAAATAACGGAAAGCGGAGACATAAGGGTGATTGAAATCGGTGCGAGAATGGGCGGCGACTTCATAGGTTCCGACCTCGTAAGGCTTTCTACAGGATACGATTTCCTGAAAGGAGTTATTGAGGTGGCATTGGACACGTTCTCCGAACCTGTTATAAGCAGACACGATTATTCCGGCGCGTACTTTCTATGCAAAGAGACCGAATGGCTGAAGAAATACATTATAAATAAAAAGGACTACCCGCAAATAGTCAGGGCGGAAGTAACCGACCCCGAACTGCGCAACATAGAGTGCAGCGGAGACAGAAGCGGATACCTTATATACCAATCACACGAAGGGAGGCTTGAATTGAAATGAAAACCGCAGACAAGAGAATAGTGATTTTCGGGGCAACAGGCACAGTGGGGGCATACGCCGCACTATACCTGAAGGAAATGGGATACGGAGTGGTCGCCACAGGACACAGGAAAAGCGACAACGGTTTCTTTGCCGAACACGGAATAGAATACCATTCGGTTGACATATCCAAAAAGGAAGAGTTCGACAAACTACCCGACAAAGGCATATTCGCCGTTGTGCATCTGGCGGGAATGCTCCCCGCAAGGATGAAAGGCTATAATCCGCAAAGCTACATAGACACCAACATCACGGGAAGTCTGAACGTGCTTGAATATTGTGCAAAGGTTAAAGCCGACAGGATTGTGTATTCCCAGTCAATATCCGATGTGAACTACCTTTGCGGAAGCAGTGAGCCAATTCCGTCTGACGCAAAACCGGGTTTCCCGCCCAACAACGACCATTCTGTTTACGCCATCTCGAAAAACTGCGCCGTTGACCTGATACGCCACTACAACGCCAAATACGGCATTAAATATTACCTGCTGAGGTTTCCCAACATATACCTCTACCATCCCAACCCGATGTACTATGTTGACGGCGTGGAAAAGTGGCAGGGCTACCGTCTGATGATACAAAAGGCGATGAACGGAGAAACAATTTCCGTGTGGGGCAATCCCAACAGGGTTCACGACGTTGTATATGTAAAGGACTGCTGCCAAATAATAAAAAAGAGCATTGCAACCGAAACCGCGCCCTGCGGAATGTATAACGTTGGGACAGGCATAGGCACCACATTGGAAGACCAGATAAAGGGCATCGTGGAAGTGTTCACACCCAAGGGCATGGAAAAGCCGGAAATACTCTACGACCCAAGCAAGCCCGATGCCACGGAATACGTGTTTGATATGTCGAAAACCGAGAAATACCTCGGTTACAGAATGAAGTACAACTATATGGACTACCTCCTGGATTTCAAAAAGGAAATGGAACTGCAAAGGTTTGAGAAACTCTGGGGCAGGGACAAATATTTAAGCAAAGAGAAATGATAAACTTCAACAAGCCTCACCTCACGGGAAAAGAGGCACACTATATGTATCAGGCTGTTTTCAATTGCAAACTGTCTGGAAACGGTGATTTCACGAAAAAGTGCCAGTCGTTCTTTGAACAACGCTACGGCTACAAAAAGGCAATTCTCACCACCTCCGGCTCAGACGCTTTGGAAATGGCGGCAATATTGTGCAGCATAAACCCGGGCGATGAGGTAATAGTGCCGTCTTACACTTTTGTGTCTTCCGCACTCGCCTTTGTGAGGGAACGCGCAAAGATTGTCTTTGCCGACAGTTGCGCCGGCAATCCAAACATTGACCCAGACAAACTTGAGGAACTCATAACCCCCAAGACCAAGGCTATTGTTGTGGTTCACTACGCCGGCATTGCCTGCGACATGGACAAGATTATGGACATAGCCCACCGCCACGGCGTACTCGTAGTGGAAGACAACGCGCAAGGGCTTGATTCTTTCTACAAAGGCCGCCCGCTGGGAAGCATCGGAGACTTGGGATGCATAAGCTTTCACGAGACAAAAAACATAACGGCAGGGGGCGAGGGGGGGCTGCTTGCCGTAAACGATATACAGTATGCGAGAAGAGCGGAGATTATCTGGGAAAAAGGCACAAACCGCGCCGAGTTCTTCAGGGGCATGGTGAACAAATACGGCTGGGTTGACACCGGCTCGTCATTCCTCCCCTCCGAAGTGAACGCAGCCTTTCTGTTGGCCCAGCTCGAAGAACTCGACACAATACAAAACCGCAGGAAAATGCTGTGGGACATCTACCACGAAGAACTCGCGCCGCTTGCCGCAAAAGGATATTTCACGCTGTCCGACATTCCCGAATACGCAACGAACAACGCCCATATGTTCTACATCGTGTGCCGCAACATAGACGAACGAAGCGCACTGATAAGTTTTCTGAAGGACAACGGCATACAGGCGTGCTTCCACTACCTTGCGCTTCACAAGAGCGAATACTACACAACGCACTACACAGAACGCCCAAATCTGCCCAACTGCGACCGCTTTGCCGACTGTCTCGTGAGAATGCCTATGTATTACGAGCTGAAAGAGGATGAAGTGAAATACATCACGGACAAAATCAAGGAATTCTTTTCCTGCAAGCAATGAAAAGCCTGAACATTCTGTTTATCTCGAGCTTTCCGCCCGACCATTCGGCAGGGCTGGCACGCGACTTCATGCGCGCCCTCACCCTGCACGGACACAAGGTGGACTTCCTCACACGCTACGATTTTCCTGGACAAAAGGAAAACGAGTACAATATATATTCTGAAAGGGTTTCGGACAAAATAAGAAGATTCTGCCGCAACCATCCCGTGATGCAGAAATTCAGGTTCATGCGTTTCCTGCTGCACAAGGACAAAATCTATCCCGGCAAAAACAGCGGGATAATAATCACCAACCTGCAAGAGGACGTTTCGCCCGTAAGCACAAGCGACCTGCTCGCCAAAATAAACAGGCCCTACGATGCCGTGGTTACGCTTTTCTGGCAGCATATGCTCACCACCGTAACGCTGAAAGCAATATACGACAAGCTGAAATGCCCCATAATAATAAGAAGTGTCGATATGTTCACGTTCACAGGCGGCTGCTTCTATTTCATGGAATGCCGAAACTTCCTAAAAGGCTGCGGATGCTGTCCGGCACTGGCGAGCAATGACCCCAATGACCAAACCGCAAAAAACTTCCGCACGAAAAAGGAAATGTACGCCTCGATGAACTACGCCATAGGGCTGAACACTTGGATGCAACGCTTTGCCCTGCCCACAGGGCTTTTCGACAAGCGCAGGGTTATATCCACGTCTGCGGCGGTTGACGAGAACCTTTTCACAAGAATGCCCAAGGCGCAATGCCGCAAAGAACTCGGGATAAGCGGCGACAAGACATTCGTGCTGTTTGCCCGCCACGCCGACCCCTCCGCCAAAGGAAAAGGCTTCGACTACCTCATAAAGGCTGTAAACCACTTTGCAGCCAAACTCAACGAAGAACAAAGGCGCAAGTGCCTAATTGTGCTGGCGGGAAAGACCGAAGACAAAAACGAAAGCGGCTTCTGCATCGACACGCTGTACACCGGGCAACTGTCAAAGCAAAATCTGATAAAGGCGTACAACGCAAGCAACATTTTCCTTAGTCCGTCAATCGACGACGCAGGTCCGTCAATGGTGAACCAGTCCATAATGTGCGCCACCCCGGTGGTGTGCTTTGAAATCGGCACGGCGATAGACGTGATAGAAAACGGCGTGTCGGGCTACAAAGTCGGAATTAAGGACTACAAAGCCTTTGGCAACGCAATATACACCATATATAATATGCCGGCGGAAGAATACGGCAGACTTTGCGACAGCACGCACAAAATGGCAATGGAGCATGACTCACTCGAAACTTTCGCGCAAATGATAGAAAACACCTGGCAGCTTCTGAGCAGGGAAGAAATGAAAGTCTGACGTAACATGATACAGATTCTCGGTTTGCTACTCGTGGTGTGCATAGCCCTGTCGTTCGTGGAATGTTTGGGCTACAGGTTCAAGTGTGAATGGAAAACCGTTTACATTGTCTTGGGCTGCATACTGATTGCCTATGCCGGTTTCCGCCCCATAGGCTTCGACCACGACTCCACGGTATATGAGGACGTATTTTCCTACTACGACAAGCCGAGATACATTCTCATGATAGAGTTCTCCTTCCGCTACATCTGCCAATTCATACAGTGGCTTGGCGGAAGCGTGAGGTGGGTTTTCGTCATATATGCCTTTGCAGGGGTAACACTCAAGTTCTGCGCCATCAGGAGGCTTTCGCCGTTCTACTTCCTCCCGCTTGTAATCTATCTTGGAAACTACTACATCTATCACGACCTGACGCAGATAAGGGGTGGCATCGCCTCGGGCATATTCCTGCTCACCGTGCCGATGCTCGCAAATGGGGAAAAGGCTAAATGCGCCTTGTTGTGGGCTGTGTCGTTCTGCTTCCACATTTCCTCGCTGCTGTTCTTCCCCATGCTGTGGCTCAACAACAAGGATCTTACGCGCAAGGGCAAATACCTTTTGGCTTCGCTCGTGCCGATAGGCTACATGATATATTTCACCCACATAAACATCCTTACTTACATTCCGTTTGTTGGAAAGAAAGTGGAAATCTACCAAACGCTCGCCGAGAAAGGATCCGGCTCCGAAATCAACGTGTTCGGCATGGTGTTTCTCGTAAAGATTGCCATATTCCTTTTCACGCTGCTTATGTACGACACCATCAGACCCTCAAACAAATACCTGCCCATACTGCTCAAGATTATGGGCTGTTCGGTGTTCGTGTTCCTGCTCTTCGCCCCGCTGCCGGTGCTGTCGTTCCGAATAAGCGAGCTTTACGGCATTGTTGACATAATAATATACTCCAGCCTGTTCTATACCGTAAGGCAGCGCGCGGTGGGCGCGTCAATAGTGGGCGTGGTGGGGCTCAGCCTGTTTGCAATCAACGTTTTTTACATGAAGCTTTTGGAAAATGTGTAAGGGAAGGGAAACAGCAAAGCCGCAAAAAGGCAACACCGCCATCGTTACGGTTACGTACAATCCCGACAAGGATTTCGCCGCAAACCTTCTGCAATCCCGCAGCGTGGCAGACCTCGTAATTGTGGTTGACAACGGTTCCGAAAACATCGACTTTATAAAGGAAGCCGCCCTGTCGGCGGGTGCGCAACTCATAGCCCTCGGGCAAAACACGGGAATTGCCGCCGCACTGAACACCGGCATCAAGAAAGCCCTTGGCGCAGGAAAGGAATGGGTTCTGACGCTCGATGACGACTCATTCCCCGAGAGCGGCATATTGGAAGCCTATGCCCATGTGCTGGAACAATATCCCGATGCGGGGCTTATAGGCACGGTATTTTCGCAAAGCGCAGGCAAACATCCCGAAGCCGCAGAAAGCACAACAATCATAACATCCGGCACACTGCACAAGGCGGAAATCTTCAGTGCAATCGGCTTCTACACCGAAAAACTTTTCATCGACTGCGTTGACTTCGACTTCGTGATACGCCTAAGGCTAAGCGGCAAGTACAAGGCTGTAAAAGTCGGCAAGCCGCTCATAAGACACCATCTTGGAAGCCCGATGAAAAAGTTCGGTATCCTGTCGTCAAACCATTCTCCCAAGCGCAGGTATTTCTGGGCAAGAAACACCGTGTATCTCAACCGCAAATACCTGCTGAAACTCCCGCTCTGGATTCTGAAAAAAGACCTTTTCCTGCTTAAGGACACGATTGGGATAATTATCGTAGAGCAAAACAGAATGGAAAAACTGAAATGTATAATCAAGGGAATCCGCGACGGTTTCCGGCTGTAAAACCATCTGCGCGAAAATATGATTTCGGTTTGCATTGCCACATACAACGGCGGACGCTTCATCAGGGAACAGCTCCGCTCCATCCTAAGCCAACTGTCCCCCCGCGACGAGATTGTAATCTCTGACGACGGCTCAACCGACAACACCCTGAGCATTGTGCGCGAGTTCAACTCACCGCTCATCAGGGTTTTCACAAACAACGGGCAACATGGCTACACGCCGAATTTCGAGAACGCGCTGGCACACGCAAAAGGCGATTACGTTTTCCTGTCCGACCAGGACGACATCTGGGAGCCGCAAAAGGTGAAAGTCTGCATGGAGCATCTTAAAAGCTGCGACTTCGTAATCTCCGACGCCACGATGGTTGATGCCGGAAACAGGATTATCGCCCAATCGTTCTGCGCCGAAAGGCATTCTAAACCCGGACTAATCAGCAACCTCATACGCTTCAGCTATCTCGGCTGCTGCATGGCGTTCAGGAAAGAGGTGCTGCGCAAGGCACTGCCATTCCCCCCCAACCACAAATGCTGCACCCACGACAACTGGCTCGCGCTTGTCGGGCTGGCGTTCCACAAAACCGTTTTCCTAAACGACAAACTCATACGCTACCGCCGCTATGGAGACAACACGTCAGCCGCCGGACTGAAAAAAACCACAAGCGCATGGTTCAAGCTGAAATACCGCCTGTATCTTGTATATTGGATCTTGCGGCGCATAAGCCACAACAAAACACTTTAACCGAAGATCAGCGGAAAGAATGAATGCTGTGGCAAATGTTCCAAACCTTTTTCCCGGCGTTGGGAAAATGCTTCAATTGGGAAGCGAGTCAGAACACGAGATTAATGATTGGAAAAATTGCTCTTACAGACGATAAAGCCGCTGTTCCACGCAAGGCGGAATGCCGTTTGGGGGCGTTTTTCTAACATTCTGATTATCACAATTTTACCGCAAACCTTCCTTCTTTTATAACAATCTGTTTTACAACGCATTGCAAGGTGCGAAAAAAAGGTCTGATGTAGTCTGGATTATGTCTGATATAGTTTTTTCTACATCGGACGTAGTTTTTCCTACATCAAATGTAGTTTTGGCGGTATTGGTTTTGCGATAACTGTATGTGGAATTAACTGTTTGCTTATTGCATATTGTATATATGTAGGGGCGTATGGCATACGCACTTTGCCCCGCCGCCCAAACCGCACCGCGAACTTTTATCGCAACTTTGCAAACCTGGCGCAATTCGGGCGTATGGCATACGCCCCTACGGCAGCGCAATTCATTTATTAATCGCCACTTATATATTCGCAGCGCACGCGGTATAAATGTTTAATCATGTTCAGATTCCAGAAGTGCCTTGTTCTGAATTTAAGCCGCATATTGTTTTGCCGGCATCGTGTGCTGACACAAAAAAGCGCGGTCTGCACCATGCTGTGCAAACCGCGCTATGTATCTTATTTGGGATGTTTCCTACTTCAAGCCTTTGAGCTGGGTTGTGGTGAAGGCCATGTGCCCGGGTATCAGCCCCGTGGTCGCCGACCATTGCAGCTTGCCGTCCGCGCTGTAGCAGTAGAGCGCGCCGGGTGTCTTGTAGTCTTTCGCGTCAGCCACGAAAATCTCCTTTGTGTCGGGATTCACGGCAACGGCATACGGCATCACAATCCTGCTGTCTGTTCCGTCGGTTATGAAACCTGCTGCTGAAAGTTCCTTGGTCTTGGTGTTGTAGAGCGAATACGAGTTCGTGGCCTCGTATGTGGGTGCCTTGTATTCCACGCCTATTATATACAGGTTATCTCCGGCTGTGGCGATGGCGGAAACGCGTGTGTCGATTGAGTCGCTCAATGCCGCAGTCTCCGTGTTCACCACATATATCTTGGAACTTACCGTGCTGTAGTTTCCTGTGGAGATTACATAAAGGTTGCCGTCATTGCCGAGAGCCACCTTGCCGAGGTTAAGCCCGGCGTCGATTGTCTTTTCAACCTGCATTGTCTGCGGGTCTATCACGTTGACTGAATGCTCGTAGTTGGGGTACATATACCCGCCCGAATTGGCAACGAACACCTTTCCGTTGGCAAAGGCGACGCCCTCGGGCTGATAGCCCACGGTTACGGTGCTTTCAACGGAGTTTGTGTTGAGGTTTACCTTATACACCGAGCCTTTGGTGGTTTCCGATGTCTTGTCGGTGGGGTCGGCATACGAGGACACATAGGCATAGTTGCCGTCGAAGGTTATGAAGCGGCACGCGGGGATGTCGATGGAAGCCACGTGCTTGCCTGTCTTTGCGCTCATCACCTCCACAAGGTTCGAGCCGTTCATCACGGCATACACCTTGCCCTTGTAAACCTGGATGTCGTTTCCCGTGTCGCCAAGTCCGAGCGTTACGTCCGGGTTTATGGTCGGGAAAAGGTTAAGGTAATAGTTGCCATTGGTGTAGTCGAAATAGTCCAGCGAGGACTTGTTCGTTCCCATTGCGCCCTCGTTGAGCACGAAAACGCCCTTTGAGCTGAGGTTTTTCTGCGGTGTTGCAACCGTTGTGCCAGTGATGTCGATTTTCGGCGTGTTGTCATCATCAGAACAGGCAGTGAACTGGAACGCCGCCGAAAGAAGCAGTGCGGCAATCGCGCTTAGGCGAAGGGATTTCTTTAGATCTCTCATGTTTTTATATGTTTATTGATAAAGTGATTTTATAGTTTCTTCCCGGCATGGGGTAGCACCTCACCACATCGTAGTGGCGGTTGAGCACATTGTTCACCGCCAACGAGATTTTCGCCTCCGCCCCCATGAGCGAAAGGCTGCGGTTTACGGCAAGATCGTTTATGCAGTGGCTGCGTATGCAGTTGGCGGGGATGTTCGCGCTTGAGTCGTAACGCCGTCCTGTGTACAAGAAGCTGTAGTCCGCACTCCATTTCCTCCACGCCACATTGGCTACGGCCGAAGCCGAATGCTTGGGTATGTAGGCTATCTGCCCCTTGTAGTAAGGGCTGTCTTTGTCGGAGCAGTCCATTGAACGCTGCCGCGTGTACGTGGCTTTTGCGCCTATGTCCACGCTCCCCAATCTTACAGCCGTTTCCACCCTCGCCTCAAGCCCGTGCACCACAACCTTCCCGAGGTTTGTCATCGTCCAGCGGAACTGGTTTGTTGTCGGCACGGCTATGATTTTGTCGGATATGCGGTTTATGTACCCGTCAAGCCTGACTTCGAGGTTTTTCAACGCCCTCCCCTCCTTCGGTACACGCCATGAAACGCCGCCATCAAGCTGTGTGGCATATTCGGGTTTGAGGTTGGAGTTGCCTATAAAGGTGTAGTACAAATCATTGAACGTGGGCACGCGGTAGGAACGCTTGCAGAATGCGCGCAGCGTAAGTCCGGGCAAAAATGCGGGACGCCACGCGGCAAACACGGCTGGGGTAAAGCCTGTATGCCCGGAGTTTTTCCCGCCGTTGCGGTTTCTCACGCGGTTGCCGACGTATGTAAGCAATGCGTTTCCTTGAAACTCAAAATCCCCAGTGCGAGCGTTTACTGCCGCCGATGCGAAAACGCTGTTGCGCAAAGGCTTTGCAAACTCGCGTAGGTCGGCATTGAGCGCGTCAAAGGCATAATCGGCAGAAAGAGATGCCTGTATGTTTTCCGAGAAATCGTATTTGTTTGCCGCCGAAACATACACGCCGCTCTGGTGGTAGTGGTTGTTTATGAACATAGCCCCCTGGTCGCGGCGCGGGTCGTAGAAATAATGAAGGTAGTCGTATGTGAGCTTTGTGTTGACAAGCAGCGAATAATTGCCGAGGCGTTTTGTGAACGCGCCCTGCACAAAAGTGTTCACGTCCCTTTGGCGGTCGATGTGCGAAAGGCGGTTTCTCACCACCGCTCCGGGCAGACCGCGCCGCGAGGAATAGACATAGCCCCTTGCACGCCAGTTCCCGCCCGGAATGCGACCGTAAAGCGAAGCCTCGCCCCGCAGCACGGTTATGTCGCCGTTGCGCCGTGTGGCGGTGGTGTCGTATCCGCCGTCCAAATGGTAGCGGTATTTGTATCTGCCGTTTGACGTGAGCCACGCCGCGTCAACCTGCAAGGCCGTCTTTTCCGACAATTTTTGTTCCCAAAACACCTCGGGCGAAAATGTGCCGAAAGAGCCGCCCTGCACCACGGCACGCAGGTTATGCGCCCTGCCGTGAAACTCCGGGCTGCGTGCGGCAATGTCCACATTAGATGCCGAAGCGAAATTGCGGGCCGGCTTGAAAATGCCGCCGTTGCCGCCGTTGCTCAATGTTATGCCGCCCACATTCGCAAGCGAGAGCCTTCCGAGGTCAACAATGCCGTTTTGCGCGTTGGCAATCTCCACCCCGTCATAGCTCACAGCGGTATGTTCCGTACCCATGCTGCGCACGTCTATGGTTTTAAGCCCGCCTATTCCGCCGTAGTCCTTGAGCTGCACGCCCGAGAAATAACGCACGGCATCGGCAACGCTGTACGAGTTCATGCGCCTCAGGCTTTCGCCGTCAAGGGTCTGTTGCGAGGTTATCGTGTTGGCATTGCGCTGCCCGCTGACCACCGCAGCCGGCAGTGCCGGAGCGTCAAGAGTGTCGCGCAAAGCGTTGCTTCCCTGCGCATACGCGCCGGAGACAAAAAACACAGACATATATATAATATACTTCCTCATTCCGTTTCCTCCATGATAAGCTTGGCCCTAAAAGAAACGGAACACGCACGGCAACACTGGCGATGCAGGCCACAGTACACCGCCTCTGGAAGAACGCACAAGGCACATCCTCCCGAATGTTGTCCGTTCCCGTCCTCGCAGGTGCCGAACATTATGGGCTGCGGCAGGTCTTCTGGCTCGTCATGTCCCGCGCCTTCTCACAGCCAAAGGCTGCAATGGCTTTCGTGCCTGCCGGCACGGCGGGAAATCACCCTCTGGGGCGTAACGCAAGGCACACACGGCACTTTGCGAAAGACACACAGCAACGGGATTGTGCGGGATTCCCACCCGCTTCCCTTTTAATCGCGCACGGAACAAAAGCCCGCGTGCGAACCGCAGTCACTGCAAAGTTACGGATATTAGTCAGAAAAAATGCCACGCCCACAGGAAAATCGCCACAAATCATGCGGCGGGAAACATTGCCGTATCATGAAAGCTTCTTGCAGTACACATTTGTTTCCTTTATCTTAAAACCCACAGACCTATAAAGGACATTAGCAGCAATGCGCGTCGGGCGGGAGGTGAGCATTACTGTAACATTCCCGAGCGACTTGGCGTAATCCATTGCATAATTCACCAGAAGTTTTCCAAACGCCCTTCCACGAAATTCAGAATCCACCACTACATCCTCTATCCACACCTTTCGACCTGTAGGGCAAACGTAAACGCACACACAAAGCATTCCTATGATTGCACTTCCACACAAAAGCAGAAACAAATGGCTTGTATCAGAACTAACCAAGTTTTCAAAATCGTCTCTTGAAAGTACGCACTCTTTAGTACTCAACTGTCCCAAAAGGCAATTCACAGCCACAAGGTACTCTTCCTTACATTCACGCACTTCAAAAACTCTGACGTTTTCCACAGGAAACAGGCTTTAATCCTTACAAGTCTGACACTATTTTATTCCACGCCTGTTTATGCTCATACTTTACAGCCTTATCTGAAGCCAACAATCTTGTATAACCATCAATGAAATCCGTCGGATTGTCCAGCAAACGAAGATAGTATTTCAGTGTCGGAATAATGCCATTTATAACCAACTGGCAATTATATATGTTCTTTATGCGATGCACCTCGTGCATTATCTTTTCCCGTTCTTCCTCCAATACAGGCTTTGTTGATAATATATAATATCTGGAAATATGGCAAGTTTGTATCTTTTCCTTGGCAACTTCCACTATATCATACGACACAGGTATGTCGAATTTCACCTCTACTGCCTCATAAGGTGTCCCGTCGCTATTCACAACGTCTATGTCGCCTTTTCTGCCGCTTCGTGCATCCGCAGAAGTATGACTTTCTAACGGAAGTAACTTCTTGTCTTCATACCTTTTCAATTCCCTTACCAAATTCTCATATATGGCATAAAGAGCCAACACCGGCAATCTTGAAGCCCCTTTACAGTTATATTTACAATAAAAATGTTTTTCCAACAAAGCGACAATCTCGCTTATTGGGAGGTTTTGCGGGACTGCCAAATCGAAGCGGTTTTTATTCCTTATAAGAATAAGCCCTTGAAACAAGTAGTCCACAATTTCCATACACAGCCCGCTTTCCTGTATTGCCTTTAAGCAGTTTATAAAAGCAAATTTGAGTTGGCTCGGATTTATTGCACCCGTATAATTCTCATCATACGGCACCTTTTGCTCCAACGACCGCGTTAACCATCCGCTTTCGCGCATACAAGGAAAACCGCACTCTTTCAAAAAAGGAGTTACATAATGGGTGTCAAACGTTCTTCCAGAATATCCACCCTCAATGCTGCACTGATGTTTCCTAATATCTTGTTCTGGATGGAGGAACTTATAAATTGCACTTGTCATAACAACAGTCAACACCCCTTTACTCTTTTCCGCATGGGAAAGCACCACATCAAGGCCTTTTTTTATTTCTGCGGGTAAATCTGAAACGATCTCTTGCTTGTCGGATATTTTCTTTGCCGAACTATTATACAGGTCTCTTATGGCGGAAGCTTCGTTCATAACAGTTGTTCCTTTATTTGTTTTGCTATTTCTTGAATCATGGGAACGCAAACAGAATTTCCGATCTGGCGATATTGTTCAGTAATGCTTTTTGAACGGATGAAATTTGCAGGAAACCCCATCAGCTTATAACATTCCGTTATCGTCAGTTTTCTCACACGGTTTCCATCGTAAATCCAAAATCGTCCGGAAGTCTCCTGCGAAGGAAGTGCCGGATGGATTCCGTCTATAGAGTATATTCTGTTGGGCTGCTTATGGACTCTCGACAAGTTTTCCGTTCCGGGACGGACGCCCGCTTTACGTATTTTTTTATTACGATACCCTACAAATATCAACCCCGACGGTTGCTTCCTGAAAGATTCCAAAATCGTATAAGGCTCGTGCAAATACTCAAACTCCGTGGTATCTTCATCCAATATATCGCGCAATATCGTGCGAGGTCTTTTTTCCACCTTGGAGAAATCGAACACTTTGCTTTCATGGCCAATAACAATAAGCCGTTCCCTATTTTGTGGGACACCAAAATCCGAAGCATTCAAAACCTTATAAGAACACTTATACCCCAGATGTTCCAAACCATCAAGTATAGTTCTCAATGTGTTACCATGATCATGATGCACCAAATGTTTTACATTTTCCAAAAAGACTACCTTGGGCCTCTTGTATTCTATTATCTTGAACACATTATATATAAGTGTGCCTCTGGTATCTTCAAAACCTTTCATTTTCCCCGATATGCTGAACGGCTGGCAAGGAAAACCGGCTGTCAACACATCATGGCCTGGTATCATCCACAATGGGATTTTTGTTATATCGCCAAAAGGAAGCTCCCCATAGTTGGAAGCATATACTTGTTGTGCAGGAACATTAAAGTCTGAAGAAAAAACGCATTTTCCTTTTTCCCTTTGCAAGGCAAGACGGAAACCACCAATGCCAGCAAACAGGTCTATAAATGAAAAATCTGAAACCGCAGGAGGCGGAAAAGGCACATCAACCTGCAAGTCAAACAAGGGGAACATCTTCGTTCCATATGCAAGTGCAGTTTCAGACACACAGCAACCCTCCTTCTCCATGTTATATTCATAGGCTTCCGGAGATTGCAAACGATGGGTCAAATAAGCCGCATCATTTTCTGAAAAGCTCGAATATATATTTTTTACCGCTTCCGAATATTTGTCCATTTACCGTTGTTCGCCATTTTTTATTTATTGCAAATTTACTGTATTTTCGGTACAAAAAAAAGCAAAGCTTACTTTTTGAAATTCCTATGTCAAGCCAAACGAGTAAAATCATGCGGCGGGAGTTTGGGCGTTGCGGAAAATAGTAGTAACTTTACCGCAGAATACGAACAGGCACAGTCATGAACATTTCATTTTTCCGCAACCTTGCGCTGATTGCCGCCATTGCGGCATACGCGCCATGCCGGGCGCAAAGCAGCATCAAACTTCCGCAGCCCGACAAGTCGCTTAAGACAACCCTCATCGACGCACTGCAAAACAGGCAGTCTTTGCGCAGCTTCTCCGACAAGGAGTTCAGCGACCAAGACCTTTCAACCCTGCTTTGGGCGGCAAACGGCATTAACCGCGAGGACGGCAAACGCACCGCCCCCTCGGCACTCAACAAGCAGGACGTTGAGATTTTCGTCATAAGGAAAGACGGCGCATACTTTTGGAATCCGCAGACCAACACGCTTGAGCGGCGCAGCGACCAAGACCTCCGCCCGGCTGTGGCACGCGGGCAGGAGTTCACCGCCCAAGCCCCACTGTCGATAGTGCTTGTGAGCAACGGCGCGAAGTTCGGCGACATGCCCAACAAGTTCGGGCTTGCCGATGCGGGTTATGTGAGCCAGAACATCTGCCTTATATGCTCCGCCGCAGGATGGGCGTGCTGCCCGAGGGCGACAATGGACAGCGCGACACTTGCCGAACAGCTTAAACTCACGCCCAAGCAAGTGCCGATGCTCAACAACACGGTGGGATACAAGAAAAGCGCGGAATGACCCGCGCTTTTTTCATTCGTAGTCGTCAACAGTGTAGTTCACAAAGTCGAGCATGGGCTTCATGGTGCGGAATATCTCCACCACCCTGTCCTCCCAGCCCAGCGAAAGCAGCAAGCCGTCGTCCAGCGGCGTGGAGACCGAATAGTTCTTGGGCTGCAAATAGCGCATATAGGGGAAATCCTTGGGAAAGCCCTTGGGCGCGGTTTTCAGGCGCTGCTCCCCTATGACGGGGAAAAGGCGCTTGAACGCAGGGCTTTCGACAATGGCAGAAAACTCCTCCACATTGTCAACAATGCTCTCCCTCACGGCTTTGAGCACCTTTGAGTCCATGCAGTAGCTTCCGCCCGCCGCCAAACTGTTGTGGGGCTGGAAATGGATGTAATACCCGCCGTGAACCGACTTTTTGCCGTGTGCGTTGATGTACGCCCCCATATAAACCTTGTAGGGGCGTTTGTCGTTGCTGAAGCGCACATCGCGGTAGATGCGGTAGGTGCAGTCGGAGGGCGAGAGCCGTCCCACCCCGGGATCGAACCCGGAAATCCGTGCTATAAGTCCCGCCACAATGTCACCGAAGGCTTCTGCCGCTCCGTCGTAAAGGCTGCGGTTGGCCCTGAACCAATCGCGGTCGTTGTGTTCCGTTATGCCGTCAAGAAATTCAAACACCTTCGCGCTGCGAGGGTCAACTTGTTTCACTGCCATTTTGCTTTCATGTAAAAATGTTCACCAGTTTCAAGGCACAAAGCCCGGATGCAAAATTAGCAAAAAGCAGAAAAATACGACATATTTGAAATTTTTCGCACAAATCGCTTGTCAATTCAAAACAAGTCCGTATCTTTGTATCTTCCCCCGATACCAAAAGGGGCGGAGACAAATAAACTTTTACATAACAATTAAAACTAAGGGTCATGAAGAAAAAATTTATTTGCACCGTTTGCGGTTACGTTTACGAAGGTACGGAAGCTCCGAAAGAATGTCCGATATGCCACGCTCCTGCATCGAAATTCCAGGAAGTGGACGAGAGCGAAGAACTGAAATTTGAGACAGAACACGTTATCGGCGTGGCAAAAGGCTGCGACGAGGAGATGATAAAGGACCTGAACGCGCACTGGCAGGGAGAATGCGGCGAAGTGGGGATGTATCTCGCCATGAGCCGCCAGGCCGACCGCGAGGGCTATCCCGAAATTGCGGAGGCGTTCAAGCGTTATGCCTTTGAGGAGGCTGAACACGCAGCCAAGTTTGCCGAGCTTCTTGGCGACGTTGTTTGGGACACGAAGACAAACCTCGAAAAACGCGCGGCAGCCGAATCGGGAGCCTGCTCCGACAAGTTCCGCATTGCCAAGCGCGCAAAGGAACTCAACCTCGACGCAATCCACGACACCGTGCACGAAATGGCAAAGGACGAGGCACGCCACGGACGCGGCTTCAAGGGTCTGCTCGACCGCTATTTCGGAAAGAAGTAAGCATAAGAATCACGAAACACCGACCAAGGATATGGTGCGCCCAAAAGCGCACCATATTTTTTTGTTGCAAACCCGTTTCCGCCTTAACCGCGCAACAGTCGCCACGCACATCCCGGAACTTGTTTGCCGAAACCGCAAAAACTACATAGGACACAGGAAAAACTACATCCTATGTAGAAAAAATTATATCAGACATAATCCAAACTACATCAGACCTTTTTTACGCCGCTTGCAACCTATTGAAAAACAAGTGCTTGCAATATTCTTTAAGACAAGCGCAATTTTTTGTTTATCAACTAATTGCAAAATATGCGCACGCTACATAAAACAGTACCTGCGGCAAGTTGCCCCCTCATTGTGGAAAGCCTGACACATGGTTTGACACCACGCTGCTTTACAGTTCTCCCGCAGCCCTAAAATGGTTCAGCGCGGGGTTGGCGTACATTGTAAGAATGCGCCCGCGAAGGAAAGCGTTGTCCTTGTTAGGCAAATCAATCTTTTCAATCCGCGAGGCCATGTATTCCTCAAACTTTTTTTTCTCCCCCTCCGTATATTCCGAAGCGAAACGCGAATTGCCTCCCAGCAAGTCGGCTGCAATGTAGTTTGCAGGGTACAGCCTGTAATGAGTGAAGATTTCACTGTCGATGTGGCGGGCTATGGTTTCGAACAACTCGCTTTTTTTCATGCTGCGGTCGAGCGTCGCGAGCCAAGCGTCAATGCACGGCGCGGGAGAATAGTGCACCCTGCCCTTGTAGCCGTATATGCCCGTGCTCATGTTAAGCAAGTCGTTCTCACGAGTCTTTACATAATCATGATTGTCGCGCTTCATCTGGAATTCCACCGCTTTCAGGTAGTCGCAGGGGTCGTATTCGTATGAAATGCTCAGCGGCACAATATGCAGTTCCATGAGCCTGTCGATAACATCGCCTTCGCCGCCCATGGCCATCATCTTCAAAATAGAATCTTGTGTGCGGTCATCGGAATCCTTTGCCCTTCCCTCGCGCTGCGCTATCCAGATGTTTTCGTTCTTTTGGCTTATGGCAAAGTGCATATACCGGCTCATTCGCGCGGAACTTGCCAGCATCTCGCGCATTTGCAACGAACGCTGCACTATGAACGACTTGTTGACCCTCACAAGGCGGCGAATCCACGGATAAACAAGCAGGTTGTCGCCTATGGCTATCTCCACGGTACAGGGAAAATGATTTTCGATCAACTTTTTCGAGAGGAAAGCCGAATCAAGCACTATGTCGCGGTGGTTCGAAACGAATGTGTAGCGTTTGTCCGGCTCTATGCAGCCGCAGTCCATGTCCACGCCGTCGGTGCAACTGTTCTCAATCTTTGTTATGAGGTCGTAAATCATCACCTCCTGCACCTGCTGGTTCGTCTTGCACGAGCGGAGCTTTGCGGCAATCATGTCCATGCCAACGCCGGGAAACAGCTGCGAGACCACAGCGGTGAACTGCGGGTCGGAAAGCAGTGCGTCGAATGCGGCGGGAAGTTCCTCCGGGGTGTAGGGGCGGATTTCGTCAAATTCTTTTGGTATGACCATAATCCGTCAACGGTTTTCTATACAATCCTCTATTATCTCGGCAAGCACACAACCTATGTCCTTCCCGTCAGCCTTTATTTGCTGCGGGATGAAGCTCGTTGCCGTCATGCCGGGGGTGGTGTTTATTTCGAGCATATTAATCTTCTCGTTGCCCTTTTCGCCTGTAAGTATATAGTCTATGCGTATAATTCCACGGCAACCGAGAAGCTCGTAAATGTTAAGCGTTTCTTTCTTGACGCGCTCCGTCGTCTCCGTCGAAAGGCGTGCGGGGGTTATTTCGCTCACCTGTCCGTTATATTTTGCGTTGTAGTCGAAAAACTCGTTCGCAGTTACAACCTCCGTAATGGGGAACACGCAGCTTGCCTTGCTTGTCTTGTAGCATCCGCAGGTTATTTCCGTGCCTTTCATGAAAGCCTCCACCATAACTTCGGGGCTTTCCGCCATGGCCTTCTGTATTGCCGGCTCAAGCTCGTCAGCCTCTTTCACCTTTGTAACGCCGAAGCTGCTTCCGCCGGCGTTGGGCTTTACAAAACAGGGCAAACCCAGCCGCGCCACAATCTCTTCGTTTGTGTGGCGGCGCACCTGGTTTTTGCGCAGCAGCACACTGTCGGAAATGTTCACGCCCAAAGAGCGCAGAAACTGGTTGAGCGCGTATTTGTTGAAAGTCATGGCCTCCACGAGAACGTCGCTTGTGGAATAGGGCATGTCTATAAGGTCGAAATATCCCTCTATTATACCGTTTTCTCCGGGAGTGCCGTGGATTGTTATGTATGCGAAGTCGGGGCGTATGCGTCTGCCTCCGTCCGAAAACGAAAAGTCGTTGCGGTCAACAGGCGCGGACGTGCCGTCGCCAAGGTGGGCGTTCCAGCTCGTTCCGCGCACCTCTACGATGTAAGTGTCGTATGGCTGGTTTTCAAGAAATGACTTTATGCCCTGCGCACTGCGCATCGACACGTCATGCTCGGAGGAATCGCCCCCCGCCACAATTGCTATTATACGTTTCATATTATTCCTTTTTTGCGCGAGCCACGCAAGCCATAACGCGCCCGCCATGTTTTTTCCTTTTATTCATTCCCTATCTTGCCGAAGCCTCCGAAAACCTTTCCCATTTGTCAATGAGCGATTTCAAATCCTCTGGCATCGGCGCAACAAAGTCCATTTCCTTTTTAAGTGTTGGGTGGAAGAAGCCGAGAGTGGCGGCGTGCAGAGCCTGTCGCGGGCAGAGCGAAAAACAGTTCGTCACAAACTGCCTGTAGCTGCCCGAACTCTTGCCGCGTATAATCTGCGCCCCTCCGTAACGCTCGTCGTTGAAAAGCGGATGCCCTATGTGCGTGAAGTGTGCGCGGATTTGGTGCGTGCGTCCCGTTTCGAGGCGGCACTCCACAAATGTGGTGTAGCCGAAACGTTTCAAAACCTTGTAGTGCGTAACCGCCGTTTTCCCGATGCCGCTGTCGGGCGGGAAAACGCACATCTGCAAACGGTTTCTCGGGTTACGCGCAATATTCCCCTCTATTCTCCCCTCGTCGCTTCCCGGGTCGCCCCACACGAGAGCCTCGTAGCGGCGGCGGGTTGTCTTGTTGAAAAACTGCACACCGAGACTTGTCTTCGCCCCGGGCGTTTTCGCCACCACCAAAAGCCCCGAAGTGTCCTTGTCTATGCGGTGCACAAGTCCCACGGCAGGGTCGCTGGGGTCGTAGCCCGGGTTGTCCTTCAAATGCCACGCGATGGCGTTTACGAGTGTGCCGGTGTAGTTCCCATGTCCCGGATGAACCACCATTCCCGCCGGCTTGTTGACAACTATCACATCGTTGTCCTCATAAACTATGTCGAGCGGGATTTCCTCGGGTTCTATGGTGTTGTCGTAGCGCGGGCGGTTGAGGAGAAGCGTTACCACATCGCCGGGCTTTACCCTGTAGTTGCTCTTCACGGGGCGGTCGTTGACGTGCACGAACCCCGCCTTCGCCGCAAGCTGTATGCGGTTTCGCGAAGTGCCGGGCAAATGAACAAAAAGGAACTTGTCTATTCTCAGAAGCTGCTGCCCCTTGTCGGCAACCATCCTGAAATGCTCGTACAGCTGACCGCTTTCGTCCCCGTCGTCATCGAGAGCGTCGTCGCCCTCATAGACATCGCGGAGACTACTCCGCCAAGACTCCTCCATCATGCGAATTGTCGTCAAAATTTATCTCCTCTCCGTATTCCCATTCCGTTGCAAGCGAATCCTCCCCGCTCGTGTCGTCGTCCGTAAGTCCGTTTCCAACCACAAGTGTAAGCACTGCCGTTACCGACACCCTCATTCCCGCAACCACGTTCATGCCGTTGCCCTTTACGCCATACACCCATTCCTTTTCGCCGTTTATGTATTCGGGGGGAGTGAGTTTGAAGCCGAGGGCCTCAAGGCGCGACTGCGCCTCGCGCAGCGAGCTGTTGTCGGCAAGGTCGGGCATCACGATTGTCGGGGGCAACGCCGCGTTCAGCGTAAGCGGCACTTCCCTGCCCGCCTTCACCTTTGCGCCCGCATCAACGCCCTGATCGAGCACGGTGCCCGCCGCCTGGCGCGGCACATAGCCGGAATCGCCCACCACGCACACCAGCCCTGCCGCCTCAAGCCTTTTCTGCGCCTCGGCGTATGAAAGTCCCTTGAGCCGGGGCACGGTTACTTCCTCGCCGTGGCGCGAATAAATGTCAAGCCCCTTGAGCGTGAGAAAAATCAGGAGCGCAACCACAAACGCCATTGCCAGCAGGTTTCCCCACAGGTAGCGGCTCGTGAGTTTCGCAAACAGTTCCTTCAGTGTCATGCGCGGTGGCGTGTAGCTTTGGTTTGCCTTGTCATGCGGGCAAAGGCTTAAAACACAAAAGAAGCAAAGGCTTGAGTTCCCAAACCCCCACTTCTCTCAGTTGTTATTGCGGATGAAGTCCGGAACGCTTATTTCTTTCCGTGAACTTCGTCAGAAACCGTCAGCTTCTTGCGTCCCTTTGCACGGCGCGAAGCCAGCACACGCCTGCCGTTGGCTGTCTGCATACGGCTGCGGAAGCCATGCTTGTTCTTTCTCTTGCGATTGTGAGGTTGATATGTACGTTTCATTGCCTTATATATTTTATTTTAATTCAGAGTTCACGCGTCCTCCGTGGAAAGACGCACTTTCGGGCTGCAAATTTAGTGCTTTTTTTCTATCCGTCCAAAGCGCACGCAATAATATTGCCGTTCATTTGCAATTTTTTACGCGCCAAACTGCATAATCAGCAAGAAAATCATAACTTTGCACCGCTTTTGGCAAGCCGCCCCGCTTTTCGGGGCATACGGCAATAGAACACAATAAATTGAACAAATAGATTATGATCAAATCACAAGACATCAAAAAGGGCACCTGCATCCGCATGGACGGCAAGCTCTATTTTTGCATCGACTTCCTGCACGTGAAGCCGGGAAAGGGCAACACAATCATGCGCACAACGCTGAAGGACGTTGTTTCGGGCCGTGTGCTCGAAAAGCGTTTCAACATCGGCGAAGCCCTTGAGGACGTGAGGGTGGAACGCCGCCCCTACCAGTTCTCCTACGCCGACGGCGACCAGTACCACTTCCTCAACCAGGAGACGTGGGACGACGTGGTGATTGAGCGCGGACTCATCACCGGAGTTGACTACATGAAGGAGGGCGATGTTGTTGACGTTGTGAGCGACGCGTCAACCGAGACAATCCTCTACGCCGAAATGCCCGTGAAGACCGTCCTGAAAATCACCTACACCGAACCCGGACTCAAGGGCGACACAGCCACAAACGCAACAAAGCCCGCAACCGTGGAAACCGGCGCGACGGTGCGCGTGCCGCTTTTCATAAACGAGGGCGAGACGATCGAGGTTGACACCCGCGACGGCTCATACGTAAACCGCGTTAAGTAACCGCAGACCACAAAATTTCTTTTCATAAGCTTTCCCCGCATTCTCCCTGGAGAGGCGGGGATTTTTTGTTTTGCCGCAGCAACTCCCGACAAAGCACACAACGTCTTAATAGCCAGACATTTGCCCTTGTTTCCGCATTTCCATATATCTTGTTGGATTTCAAGTGTTTGCAAAGGCGGAAATTATGTCTGATGTAGTTTGGATTATGTCTGATATAATTTTTCCTGCATAGGACATTGTTTTTCCCATGTCCCATGCAGTTTCCGGCATAATTGCCGGGGGCACGGCCAAGCCCCAAATGCCGCCGCCCAAACCAAGGAAAAACTCCGCCACCCATTATATAATATGTATGAAATGCGCCGCCGGCCGCTGTATTTCCTGCGGATTGCGTATATTTGCATAACATATAACGTTTTTCACCAATCAACATATCACGGAAATCAAGATGAACCTCCAATTTTTCAAACTCGCAGGCATCATGGCCTCAACGGTCATGGCCTTTGCCGCATACGGCCAGATAACCCCCGAAAGCCTGAGGGTCGAGCACCTGAGCGAGAACATTCTCATAAACACCCCTAAGTCGGCGGACGAGAACCCGCGCTTTTCGTGGATAAACAAAGCGGCCGCCGGCGTTACGGGCGAGGAGCAGAAGGCATACCGCATCTGCGTCGCCACATCGCCGCAGGCCCTGGCTTCGGGCAAGGCCGACGTATGGGACAGCAAAAAGGTGAAATCGGCAGACTCATACCTCGTTGACTACCGTGGCGGAAATCTTAATGAGGGCACCGACTATTACTGGCGCGTAATGGTTTGGAACGCAAAAGGCAAGGCTTCCAAATGGAGCGGGACGCAAAAGTTCACAACAGGCATCGACACATGGAAAGCGCGCTGGATTGGTGCGCCGTGGCAGGGCGAGGAGGCGCAGTTCAACCTCAGGACAGGGCAGTGCATGGCGGAATTCCCTGCCGTGCCATACCTGCGCAAGAGTTTTGACGTGAAGCCCGGAATACGCTCCGCCAAGGCGTTTGTTACAGGTCTCGGCTATTTCGAGTTCTTCCTCAACGGCAAGAAAGTGGGCAACGACCTTCTCGTGCCGAACTTCACTAACTACACGTCGCGCCCCGACCTGATACACCGGCAGGGAATATCGCTCGATGAGAAGTCTTCGGGCTTCCGTGTGTCCTACCTGCAATACGACATCACCAAGCTGCTGCGCGACGGCAGGAACGCCGCCGGCGCAATGGTGGCGTCGGGATATTTCGACACAAGGGTTGACCGCCTCGCGGCGTTCGGCTCGCCGAGGTTCATCTGCCAGATAGAGATAACCTATGACGACGGCAGCAAACAGATTGTAGTGAGCGACCCGTCGTGGAAAGCCCACAAGAGCGGCGTTGTGCACTGCGACATCTACGACGGCGAGAGATATGACGCGCGGCAGGAAGTGAGCGGATGGTGCGACGTCGGCTTCGACGACAGCTCATGGCAGAACGCCGTGGAGAGAAAAGCCCCCGAGGGCAGGCTGGTGGCTTTCGACACCAACCCCGACAGGGTTACTGAAACACTCAAGCCCATCGCCTTCAAGAGCAACGCCGACGGCAGCTGCACTATCGACTTCGGAGAAATGATTTCGGGACACGTGCGCCTCAAGAACATTAGTGGGGAAAAGGACAAGACAATAAAGATAAAATACGAAAGCGCATACGCGCAGGAGGTGAGCTACACGTTCAAGAACAGCGCACCCGTTGACTACGCGCCGCAGTTCACATGGTACGTGTTCCGCTATGTTACAATATCGGGACTTACCCCGACTGCCGACCAGATAGTTGCCGAAGCCGTGAACACCGACATGAAGGTGAACTCGGAGTTCACAACCTCGAATGAATTGTTCAACAAAATAAACTACGTTTGGCAGCGCACGGAGAAGGACAACATACACAGCGGCGTGGAAAGCGACTGCCCCCACCGTGAGCGCATTCCCTATACAGGCGACGGACAGGCTGTATGCTCCACGGTGATGCACAACTTCGACGGGGCGGCGTTCTTCCGCAGCTGGTTCAACTCCATGCGCGACGCGCAAGACAGGGAGACAGGCTATGTGCCCAACGCCGCACCCTGGTGCCCCGGCGCGGGCGGCGGCGTGGCATGGGGCGCAGCCATGAGCATAATGCCGTGGGAATACTACATGAACTATGGGGACAAAAAAGTGATTGCCGAAAACTACGACGCGTCCAAACGCCAGATAGAATATATGATGACGTGGGTGAAGCCCGACGGCACCATGCACCAGAGCCGCAAGAACGCAAAGGACAACAGCGACTGCTACTGGATGAACCTCGGCGACTGGGTGCCGCCGTTCAAGTTCCCCGCCGACGAGAAAGTGCACACATACATTCTGTGGCGCTGCGCCGACAGGATGAGCAAAATGGCAAAAGTGATGGGCAACGCGGCGGACGAGAAACATTACCGCGACCTTGCCGACCGCACACGCAACGCATACGACAAAGTTTATTTCGAGAACGACACCCTGGGATACGGCGACTTCGGCTGCAACGCCTTTGCCGTGGAAATGGGACTGGCGGAAAAACGCCCGGGACTGAAAAACATCCTCGCACATGAAATAGGCGTGAGATACAACGGACACCTGAACTGCGGATATATCGCACTCGAGGTGCTTTTCGAGGGGCTGGCAAAAATCGGGCTCAACAACCTTGCCTACACTGCGATGAACAAGACCGACTATCCGTCTTTCGGAAACATGATCAAGAACGGCGCGACAACACTCTGGGAGCAGTTTGACGGACAATACTCCGAAAACCACCCGTTCCTCGGCTGCTGCCTCACATGGTTCTACCGACAGCTCGCAGGAGTGAACTCCGACCCCGAAGCTCCCGCATACAAGCACCTTATTGTGCGCCCGGTGCTCGCAGACAGCCTTGAAAGCGTGAGCTTCGCCAAGATGTCGCCCTACGGACGCGTGGCAAGCAACGTGAGCCACACTTCCGACAGAGTGCGCATAATAGTTGACGTGCCGGTTGGCTCTAACGCCACCGTATATGTCCCCGCAGCCGGAATGGAGGCTTTGTCCGTGAACGGGAAACCCGCCAGGAAAGTCAAAGGCGTTGCCTCCGCCGAAAAGACCGCCGAAGGGTTCACCGTAAAAGTGAAACAGGGGCATTACGAAATAATCGCAGCAAAAAACTAACCGTTGCGCGGCCTGCGTAAACGCAATGCACACACGCCGCGCCGAACACTGGCAAAATGAAGGGGCTTGTTCCTTATACGTTAAACCTTGGCGGCTCGCTGATGAACCTCGGCGAGCCGCAAGTAATGGGAATCCTCAACGTAACTCCCGACTCTTTTTACGCGGCTTCGAGAACCTTTGACACGGAGGCCATTTCGCGCCGCGCAAGGCAGATTTCAGACGAGGGCGGAACTATTATAGACATCGGGGCATACTCCACCCGCCCCGGCTCCGCCGATGTTGATGAGGCGGAAGAGCTGCTGCGCCTGAGGCGTGCGCTTGCCGCAGTAAGGAATACCGCACCCGGCATTCCCGTAAGCATAGACACGTTCCGCGCCGGCGTGGCCAAAATGTGCGTTGAGGAATACGGCGCGGAAATCATCAACGACGTTTCAGGCGGCGAGGGGGACACGCGCATGTTTGAGACCGTCGCGAAGTTGGGAGTGCCTTACATTCTGACGCACATCGGAGGCACGATTGACAATATGCACTCCGACGCCCCGCTCACCTCACACTCCGACTCCGCCGTGCCGTATATGCAAAGCGTGATGGCGTTTCTCACGGAGCGCATAAACAAATTGCACTCGCTCGGGGCGAAAGACATCATCATAGACCCGGGATTTGGCTTCGGGAAGTCAATGGCGCAAAACTACGAACTGCTTAACTGCCTCGACTTCCTGAAAGTATGGCAACTGCCGCTGCTTGTCGGGGTGTCGAGAAAGTCAATGATATACAAACTGCTCGGCACGGACTCCCCGCAAGCCCTCAACGGCACAACCGTATGCAACACCATAGCCCTTATGAAAGGCGCATCAATTCTCAGGGTGCATGACGTAAAGGCGGCAGTTGAGGCCGTGAAAATAGTAAGGCAAACCCTCGGATAAAGTTTCCTCACCATGCTATCGTTTTCAATAAAGGACATAATAGACATACTGCTGGTGGCGACGCTGCTCTTTTACATCTACCGCCTTATGAAAGAGTCGCGTTCGGGAAACATCTTCATGGGCATACTGATATTCATCATAATGTGGATATTCGTGTCGAAGATTTTCAACATGAGCCTGCTCGGGTCGATAATGGACAAGGCGGTGAACATAGGTGCCATCGCACTGATCATAATATTCCAGGAAGACATAAGGAACTTCTTCTCCTCCCTCGGCACTCACCATTCCATCGGCAAGATAGTGAAGTTCTTCTCGCGCCCGGCGCAAGACCGCAACATTGTCAGCGAAAACAGCATAATCCCCGTGGTGAGGGCGTGTATGTCGATGAGTGCGCAGAAAGTGGGTGCGCTCATCGTGTATGAACGCTACATTGGGCTTGGCGACATTGAAAAAACCGGGGAAATGATTGACGCGGAAATCAAGCAACGCCTGATTGAAAACATTTTCTTCAAGAACAGTCCGCTGCACGACGGCGCAATGGTAATCTCCCACCACCGCATATCATCCGCAGGGTGCATACTCCCGGTTTCGCACGACGAGGACATCCCCCGGAACCTCGGTTTGCGCCACCGCGCCGCAATGGGGATTACGCAGAAAAGCGACGCGCTGGCAATAACCGTGTCGGAAGAGACCGGGGGCATATCAGTGGCATACAACGGCAAATTCCACCTTAATCTCACAGGCGAGGAACTTGAAAGGATACTGACAGAAATGGTTGTGTGAGTTAAAGACAGCAAACCGTCATACATAAACACAATTAATCATTAAATCACACCGCCGCAACCGCACAACACACATCGATAAATAAATTGCACAACTGTGGGGCGCATTGCATACATCCAAATTGCGCGGATTTAGCAACGGTGTGGCGATGGTTTGCATTGCTTGTACGGTGCGGTACGGATCGCAGTGCATATTGCAAATGCAACGCGCCACACAAACGCACAATACCCTTTTAATCAAAAAATGCACCGCCGTAGGGGCGTATTGCCAAACCAACACAGCCTCCTTTTTCCGAATGCCGCGAAAACCACATCGGATGTAGGAAAAACTACGTCCTATGCAGGAAAAATTATATCAGACATAATTCAAACTACATCAGACCTTTTTTGCCCACTTGCAATGCACTGAAAAACAAACCGTTACAATAGCACTCTTTTACACAAACAATTTACTGGAACTCAACGTGTTATGCTATTTGGGGCTATATTTGCAGAACCGTTAGGAATATGCTTTATACTGCAACTGCAAAAAACAAAAAGCGCGGCGGCTTCGTTATGAAACCCGCCGCGCCTTGCTTTATTGAAACCGCCCGAAAAATCAGTCTTTCTTGGCAGTGTTGGTTTTCTTTTCGCGGATACGCGCCTTCTTACCGGTGAGCGCACGCAGATAGTAAAGTTTCGCACGGCGAACCTTACCACGCTTGTTAACTTCAATGTTGTCGATGTTCGGAGAGTTGATAGGGAAGATACGCTCCACGCCCACGGTGCCGCTCATCTTGCGAACCGTGAAACGACGCTGGTTCTGATGACCGCTTATCTTAATCACAATTCCACGGAACATCTGGATGCGCTCCTTGTTTCCCTCGACGATTTTGTATGCCACGGTGATTGTGTCGCCCGGACGGAATGCGGGAAATTCCTTGCCAGTGGCAAATGCTTCTTCAGCAACTTTAATTAGATCTACCATTTTTGTAAATAAAATTGTTTGTTCGTCCCCAACGCAGCATCAACAAGCCACTCGTATCTTCTTGCCAGCGGCTACGCGGAAAGCGGTGCAAAGGAACAAAAAAAAATGGAAATGACCAACTTATTCGGCAATAAAAACAGGGGGCGCGTCATGACGGACTGCCTCTGGCGCACTCGCGGAGAATTTATGCCGAAACCGTAAAAACTACTTCAGACATAATTCAAACTACAT
>DKDC01000019.1:97666-172942 GCA_002451695.1 Prevotellaceae bacterium UBA6858
TACATCGGACATAGTTTTTTCTATGTCCGATGTAGTTTTATGCACCTGCTATTCTCCGAAAAACAAATGCTCATTCAGTTCTTGCTGCTTTGCGTAATTCCCAACGACCCAAGCTGTTGCAAAAACACACAGAAACGCAGCTCACATTATGCTTTTCCTTATTTGTTGAGTTTCCAAGCCGCCCCGTCCTTGGTGTCCTTCACCTCGAAGCCAAGCCGTGCAAGCTCATCGCGAATGCGGTCGCTCGTTGCCCAGTCTTTCGCCGCCTTTGCCTTTTGGCGCGTCTCAAGAAGCAGGTCAACCGCCCCGCCGTATGCCTTTTCCCTGCCCTCGTTCGAAGCCGCCTCCTTGCGCAGACCGAGAACATCGAACGCGAATGCCGAGAACACCTTGCGCAGTTCCTCAAGTGCGTCGGGAGCGATGGATTTCTGCCCGCCGGCCACCTGGTTTATCAAATGGCAGGCGTCAAACAGATGGCTTATCAGTATTGGCGTGTTGAAGTCATCGTTCATGGCTTCATAGCATTTCCCCCTTATGGCCTCAATGTCCTTCACGGTGATTTCCCCATCGGCTGCGGGCGCAATCCTCGAAAGGTTCGCGTATGCGTCCATCATTCTGTCAAGCCCCTTCTTGCTCGAAGCCAACGCCTCGTTGGAAAAGTCCACCGTGCTGCGGTAGTGGGCTTGGAGTATGAAGAAACGTATTGTCATGGGCGAATAGGCACTCGTCAGTTTCGGGTGGTTCCCTGTGAAAAATTCTTCGAGAGTTATGAAATTCCCGAGACTCTTGCCCATTTTCTGCCCGCCGTTCACGGTAATCATGTTGTTGTGCATCCAATAGCGCACCATCTCATCGCCCTGCGACGCCACAGCCTGTGCAATCTCGCATTCGTGGTGGGGGAAAACCAAATCAAGACCGCCTCCGTGAATGTCGAAATGGTCTCCGAGGTATTTTCTGCCCATCGCCGTGCATTCTGTGTGCCACCCGGGGAAACCTTCGCTCCACGGCGAGGGCCAACGCATTATATGCTCGGGCTGCGCCTTCTTCCACAAGGCGAAATCCGCCTGGTTGTGCTTCTCCCCTATGCCGGCAAGGTTGCGGCTCTCGTTGATTATGTCGTCAAGGTTGCGCCCCGAAAGAACGCCGTAACGGTGCTTCTGGTTATACTTCTCTATGTCGAAGTAAACACTCCCGTTGCTCTCGTATGCAAAGCCGTTGTCAAGGATTTTCCTTACAAGCTCCTCCTGCTCTATTATGTGCCCGGTTGCGTGGGGTTCTATGCTCGGCGGAAGCACATTGAGAGCTTTCATCGCATCATGGTAGCGGTTTGTGTAATACTGCGCCACCTCCATCGGCTCAAGCTGTTCAAGACGCGCCTTCTTCTCTATCTTGTCCTCGCCTTCGTCAGCGTCGTGCTCCAAATGCCCCACATCGGTTATGTTCCTCACGTAGCGCACCTTGTAGCCGATGTGCTGGAGATAGCGGAACACCACGTCGAAAGTTATTGCTGAACGCGCATGACCAAGATGCGGGTCGCCGTAAACAGTAGGGCCGCAAACATACATTCCGACCCTCCCCGGAGTAAGCGGCTCAAACGCCTGCTTTGTGCGGGTGCGTGTATTATAAATTAAAAGTTTCTGAGTCATATCCTGCTTGTGTTTGTTTGCCTCGCGGAGCTTATGCCCGCCAAAAGCAAAGTTACAAAAATTATTGTTAGCCGCATCCCGCCGTGGTTTTGTTTGGCGGCGGAACGGCTATTCGAACAAACTTGGCCCCGTTTCGCCGTTTTCCTCCTCCGCGCTGCTTTCCCCGCTTTCCGTTTCAAGGGGTTCTTCGGGCTTCAACAGCGAAGCAATCTGCTCCACTCCCGCCACGTTGAACGTCGTTACCCTCTTTCCGCGCGCCTTGAAGCTTTTCACGCCCACAAAGTCGCTTGCCTCAATCTCCAACGGCTCGCGGAAACTGTCAGCCCCGCCGAGGGTGATGCGGAAGCGCGAATATTCGTCAGACGAAAGGCAGGCAAGGCGCGACTTTGCATCCTCGCCAAGGAAATTCTGCCTCTTCGACGAGCGTTCAAAGTTAAAACGCTTGAGATAAAGGTAGTCGTTCTGCGCGGCATCGTAAAGCAACGCCGTCCAAACCTTGGATTCGTCATACTTCTCCATTCTGATAATCCCGGGCTCGTAGTGGTTGCTAAGATCAAAGTCGGTGGTGTAAAAAGTGCCATCGTCAAGCACCACAAGTATCCTGTCGCTGCCGTGAAACTCGCCTATATAATCTCCGCATCCGTCAATGTTCAGGCGGTTTACGTCCTTATCGAACCAAATCTTGCATCCTCCGAGCGTGGAAACGCCGTGACTTTTCAGCGTTATGCGGTAAATGTCGTTTTTGGTGAGAGTGTTGCCCCGGCTTTGCCGGCCTTTTATCTGCAACTCGCCGAAGTCGCACTCGAACGCCAGTTTCTTTATTTTCGGGCTCGGTTTCAGCGCAACCTTTATCACCTCCGCCTCTCCGTTGGGATTGGCCGTGAAATAAACCACACGGCTTCCCGGCGTGCCAAGCGTAAGGTCGTATTCGCGGTCGTGGGTAATCGACGTTACGTTAAAGCGTTTGTAGAAATAAGTCCCCGCCTTGCCGTCGCGATACACCACATTGTAAGTTGTGCGCTTGTCGTTTTTGCGGAACACTGCGAGGTGGATTATCTCAACCTTGCGCTTTTCCTTCTTGGACCGTTCGGTTTCCCCCACAAACAGCTTGTCGGCCACGCGGGTAACCTTGTAAGTTCCGTCGCGATAGAAAATAATCACATCATCTATGTCAGAGCAATTCTCAACAAACTCATCGTGCTTCAGCCCTGTGCCTATAAATCCGTCGGCGCGGTTTATGTAAAGTTTCTCGTTAGCCTCCACAACCTTAGCCGCCTCTATGGTGTCGAACGAGCGTATCTCGGTAAGCCGCGGATAGTTTGCGCCGTATTTCGCCTTTATCATGGAATACCAGTTTACGGCAACATCCACAATGTTTTCAAGGTCTTTTTCTATTTTGGCTATCTCCTCGCGGATGCGCGCCATAAGCTCGTCGGCCTTGTCCTTGTTGAATTTAAGGATGCGCTGCATCTTTATCTCAAGCAGCCGCAATATGTCTTCGCGGGTTACTTCGCGCACGAAATCCTTCTTGTATGGTTCGAGTTTCGAGTCGATAAACGCCACCGTGGTGTCGATGTCGGGAGCCTGCTCAAACTGCTTTTCCTTGTATATGCGCTTCTCGATGAAAATCTTCTCGAGCGAGGCGAAAAACAACTGTTCCTGAAGTTCGCCACGGCGTATCTCAAGCTCCATCTTCAGCAGGTGCTTGGTGCGCTCCACGCTGCGGCGCAACACGTCGCTCACCGTGAGGAAATGGGGCTTGTTGTTCTCCACCACGCAGCAGTTGGGCGAAATGCTCACCTCGCAGTCGGTGAACGCATAAAGGGCGTCAATCGTCTTGTCGCCGCTTGTGCCGGGCGCAAGGTGTATGTGGATTTCCGCATTTGCGGCGGTAACGTCCTCAACCTTGCGTATCTTTATCTTGCCTTTGTCGTTGGCTTTCAGTATCGAGTCAATGAGCGTCTGGGTGTTCTTTCCGAACGGGATTTCCGTTATCACGAGGGTTTTGCTGTCGAGCTTCTCGATCTTTGCCCTGACCTTTATATTCCCGCCGCGCATACCGTCGTTGTAGCGCGAAACGTCCACATATCCGCTCGTGGGGAAATCGGGGTAAAGCCTGAAGCCCTCACCGCGCAGACAGTTCACCGCCGCATCGCAAAGCTCGTTGAAGTTGTGGGGCAGTATCTTGGACGACAAACCCACGGCAATGCCCTCAACACCCTGCGCCAAAAGCAGCGGGAACTTCACCGGGAGCGTTACAGGCTCCTCGTTTCTTCCGTCATAAGACAGTTTCCACTCCGTTGTCTTGGCGTTGAACATCACGTCGAGCGCAAACTTCGAAAGCCTCGCCTCAATGTAACGCGGGGCTGCCGCAGAATCATCGGTGAGAATGTTTCCCCAGTTCCCCTGAGTGTCTATCAGCAGGTTTTTCTGCCCAAGCTGCACGAGGGCGTCATAAATCGAGGCGTCGCCGTGCGGATGGAATTTCATCGTTTCGCCCACTATGTTCGCCACCTTGTTATAACGTCCGTCGTCCATGCGCTTCATGGTGTGCAGAATGCGCCTCTGCACCGGTTTCAAGCCGTCGTCGAGATGCGGCACGGCGCGCTCGAGGATCACGTAGCTTGCATAATCCAAAAACCAGTTCTCATACATTCCCGGCAGCCGCCTTATGATGTCGCCACTGTCGCCGGTTTCGGGAACATACTGCGAATGAAGCTCTTTTTCGTTGTTTTCGTCAGACATATAATAAAGGTGTTCTTGTTTTGTTGCGAATCTTTGCAAAGATAACGAAATTTCCGTTATGCCCCAGCCGCACAAAGGCAATAAACGCCCCACAACCGCGTTAAGAACTATGAGTTATGAGGTGCAAACTTAAACATATCGCTTTCCTGGCTGCGGCTTTGGCTTTCGCCGTAACAGGCGTGAACGCCCAGACACGCAAGGTGCAGAACAAGCCCTACATAGACAACCGCAGGTTCCACTACGGCTTTCTCTGCGCCGTGCATTCCCAAAGCATGAGCTTCGAGAACAACGGACACATAAACGAAACCACAGGCGAGCAGTGGTATGCCGCCAACGACCGTGGCGACATAGGCTTCAGCATTGGCGTTCTCGGGGAGTGGAGGCTCAACAAGTATTTCGCCCTGCGTACAACGCCCACAATCAACTTCGGGCAAAAACACCTCACCTTCCGCGAAAAATCCTCGGGAAGGGAAGTTTCCGAATCCATGAAGTCCACGCTCATTTCAGTCCCTGCCGGCATAAAGTTCAGCGCGCTGCGCTTCAACAACCACCGCCCCTACCTGCTTGCCGGACTTAACGCCATGTACGACCTCACCGGGCACAAGCAGGACGCGATACGCACCAAACCGCTTTCACTGTGCGCCGAGTTCGGCCTGGGATGCGACTTCTATATGCCGTTCTTCAAGCTGATACCCGAAATAAAGTTCTGCATCGGGCTCAACGACATTCTCGACAAAAACCGCAAGGACCTAATCGACAAGACAAAGCTTGCCTACACCGAAGCCGTCAACTCCGCCAAGGCAAGCATGGTTGTCATTTCGTTCTACTTTGAATAAGAACCTCGTTTAGGGCAAGAAAACGCAAAAAAGCATTTGAATGTTTTTCAGACGTTTGCAAGCGGCAAAAAAGGTCTGATATAATTTGGATTACATCAGACATAATTTTTCCTGCATAGGACATAGTTTTTCCCACATCAAATATAATTTTCCGAGTGTTTCGAAAGAAGTAACCGGTTGAGGGTTTGCCCGTATGCAGGGGCGTATGCATACGCCCCTGCATACGGCGCAATTTATTGAATAAGCCTCAATATTTTCAAATTCACGCAACAAGACTTTCCGCACAGCCTTTCCTAAGAATTTTCCCTCGCCCAGCGGGCGGGCGTGACACCCTTTATGCGCTTGAATATGCGTATGAAGTAAACCATACTGTTGAAGCCGCTTTCGCCGCAAACATCCCGCATTGCGCTCCCGCCTTTCATAATCAGGGCACAGGCTTTCTCCACTTTCCTTGCATTGACGAAATCCACAAAGTTTGTACCGTAGTTCTTCTTGAAAAAGTTGCAGAACGTTGTGGGCTGCATCCCCAACAGTCTTGCCGCGTCCTCGGCGTTGATTTCCCCTATGGGGGTGGCGGCAAGATAACCGTCAATCTCCCGGCATCTGCCCTCCTCTTTCGCCTTGTGGCTTGTAATCCCAGCCACTTGCGGGTTTCGCGCCGACGCAATGCGTGCCAATATCTCCACAAGGCTCGCCGCCCTCATGCTGCCGCCCTCGTTTGCCATGCTCGCCATTATCCTGCCAACGGCAAGCGACACTGTTTTCCTGAAAGTCCACGCCTTGGAGCGGTCGCCAAACATTTCGGGCATATAACCAAACTCGGGGAAAACCGCCGCAAGCCTTGAAAAAAGTCCCTGCGGAAAATTCACGCAAATCAGGCACGTTTTCTCTCCGCCAACGCCTTTGCAAGGCAGGAAACGCCACCCGTGGGGCATATCGGGCGGTATCAGGAAAAGTTCGCCCTCGCAGAAAGGCGAAACCGTGCCGCCTGTCTCGCGCTCGCCCGCACCTCGCGCCACAAAAACCAGTTGCCACAACTTATGGATGTGAATGCCCGAAGCCTCTTCGCCGGACACGCACATTTTACTGTAAGAAAAACTTTGCGCGGAAGTATGTTGCGGCATCGCGCAGGCTATTTCACGTATTTTCTGAAGAACCTCCAGATTTCCTCGCCGGTGTCAATGTCGCCGTTGTGCCAGCAATGCGGTGCGCCGACAACCTCGTAAAGCCACACATCGTTGCCGCCCTTTCCGCCGCTGTAGAAGTGGCGTATCACATAATGCTTGCTACCGGCGTCCTTGCTCTTTATGGTGTCGTGCTTCTCTATGTGGCATCCGTTGCGTGCCACCCAGTAGTTCACCGCCATGGGAACGGAAATGTACGGCCCCCAACCTCCTTTTCCTTCGGGGTCGCCCCACCATTCCGAAACGCGGTCTTCGGTTCCGTGTATCTCAAACAGCGGCACGGGATGGGGATTTGTCATGGCGTATTTCTGGTAAAACCACGTAAAAGCCAATCCCGCCACCGGGGCAAGAGCCTTGAATGTTTTCTGCCCCTCAAGTGCGGCGAGATAACAAATATCCCCGCCGTTTGACATACCAGTAAGGAAAGCGTTCTCCTTGCTCAAGCCGTATCTTTTCTGAACATACCGCGTCATTTTGCACAACATTTTCACATCGTCCACGCCCATGTCCTTTTGGTTGGGGTATCCCACGTTGAAACCGGGGTGTCCTTTCGGGTCTTTAAGCCCTTGGGGATAAAGCACGGCAAACCCCTCCCTTTCCGCAACAGGGTCGAGATCGAAATGCTTAGGGTTGGCTGTGCCGCCATAGCCGTGGACGCAGGTTACAATCGGTGCGCCTGCACGCAGTCCCGACGGCAGGAATACAACGCCTGTGCGTTCTTTGCCGTCAATCTTCAGTTTTATGTCAACATACTTCCCGGCAAAAGCCGTAACGCCCGACAGAATTACCGCCGGCAGAAAGAGAAGGATAAATGCAAGTCGTCTCATATTCGGTGTTTGTTTACATTCTATATATGTGCATTATTATATGCGTCTTCTCAAATCGCGTCCGTGCAGCCTCGCCCGCAATTTCCACAAAGGGTGGGCCAGCGGGCGCACCGTCTCATACCACCAAAGCAGGAACACATAGCTTCTCTCGCCCACGGCATACGTGGCACGCCTCATCAGCAACGTGTCGGCCAGCGTCAGCAGAACTGCGGCAAACACCGCAGCCGCCGTAGCAACCGCATAGCCTGTTACAAAAAACACCGCAGCCGCCACAATCCAGCCCATAAGCCAAAGAAAATGCCCCAAGTTTGAGAGTTTCACCGCCAGCACTGCCGAATTGCCGCATCGCGGAGAGTGCATCAGCGAAGCCGTGCGCAAAAGTTTCGTGTTGCGCCACGCACGGCGCAGATCTGACGAATATTCCCGCACAACCGCCATCGGGGCGCAGCAAACCGCCGTGTTTCCCTTTACAGCCATTGCGTCCACAAGCAGGTCGTCATCGCCGAAAAGGCTGTCGAGAGAACCGGCATAGCCGTCGCGTTCCAAAAACGCCGAACGCCTGAACGCAAGATTTCCGCCGTCGCCGCCGCACGCCTTTTTACGCGCCGAGAGAAACCACACCATATTATATTGCATACGCTCATACACTGCCCTGCCCGCCGCAAGCGTTCCGTTGTCGGCATAGTTTGCATATCCGAGCACTATGTCAGTTCCGTCCTCAAAGCGCGACGACATGGCTTTCAGCCAAAGGTCTGTAACCGGCGCGCATCCCGGGCGCGTCATCACTATCCACTCGTTACGCGCCGCCTTAACGCCAAGAGACACGGCGAGCTTTGCATGGCTCACATAGCGCGCCGTTGCCGGCACAAAGGTGTGGCGCAAATTGGGGTGGCGGTCCTCCATGCGCTTCAGCACATCGGACGTGGAATCGTCAGAGCAGTCGTCAACCACCACCACCTCAAACTTCACGCCCCTCTGCCCCATTATTTTCGGCAAATTGCTTTCGAGCAAACCGCCCTCGTTATGGCAGCAAATCACAACGGTAACGGCTTTTTCACCCTCCTTCTTAAGCACATCGCTCGATGTCCTTGAAATGGCAGAATAAAGCTTCAACCTGAACAGCAGGAACGCCGCCAGACCGAAAGCGGCGCACACTCCCGCCGCGATTAATATGATGTTCGTATAATCAAAAAGGACACTGCCTGTCATGCTCACTTTGTTTTTGCGTTATACATTCTTCCGCGAAAGGCGGCAAGCGCAACCGCCGTGGCCACGCCGGCATTAAGGCTCTCCACCGTGGGGCGGTTTTCGGGATAGGGCGGGATGAAAAGGCGGCGCGTAACCGTGCGCACCACCTCCGCCGATATTCCGTTGCCCTCGTTGCCTATCACAATAACGCCGCGCTGCTCGAGATTTGCCGTGAATATGTTCTCGCCGTCAAGGAACGTGCCCCAAACCGGCGCGGCGCATTTTCCAAGCGCACCGGGCAAGTCTGTGTACGAAACCCTCACCCTTGCCGCCGAACCCATTGTGGCCTGCAGCACCTTGGGCGAATACAAATCCGCCGTTGTCTTGGAGCAAAACACATGGCGTATGCCCATCCAGTCGGCAGTGCGCAATATAGTGCCGAGGTTTCCAGGATTTTGTATTCCGTCAAGAGCCAGACAGAGTTCGCGCCCCGCCACGCCGGCTACACTCTCCGCCTTTCCGGGGGCGGGCTTCTCAAACACGGCAAGCACGCTGTGGGGAGTGGTGAGAAGCGTGGCGCGTTCCATAAGGGCGCGGCTCACATATTCCGGCTCCGCACCCGAGGGCGCAAAGCCGGTGTCCGCCCCATCCTCCACAAAAAGGCGGCGGCAACGGAAGCTGCCCCAAAGTTCGCCCACCAGCCTGGGGCCTTCGGCTACAAACAGCCCCTCCTCGTCCCGGCGTTTCTTGAGGGCTAGGGAATGGATGAACTTTATATCGTTTCTGCTCAGCATGGCGATGCACTTTGCTTTATTGGTCAGCGCAAAGTTACGAATTTATACCTCAGATTGCGGCAAGTGGCAGGAAAAGTTCGGGCAGGCGGGTGTCTCCAATGGGCAAAAGCCAAGCTTCAACCGTGATGAAATAGGGGCAAGCCCAAACACAAGCCATGCACGCCCCCACCTGACAGGTTTTCATGCCGCACCCGGGAAGCCAAATTAAGGAAGCGCAAAAACCACATAGGACATGGAAAAAACTACATCGGACATAGAAAAAATTATATCAGACATAATTCAAATTACATCAGACCTTTTTTTTCGCACAATTTGCCAGCCGCTGCAATCCGGCTTATCCGCAAAAGCCGGATGATATTGGTTTGCGGAATAATATGCGTGTGGGATTTTTTCGTAATTTTGCAACGATACACTGTAACTTCGTCATGCCACTGTATGTACCCCAAAATCTGCCGGCAATAAAGGAGCTTTCCGCGCAGGGCATAGAATTATATTCCGAAATCCCGCAGGGCGTTAAACCCCTGCGCATACTGCTTTTGAACCTCATGCCCATAAAGCAGGTTACGGAGAGCGACATCGCGCGCCAGCTTTCAAAGACCGGCCTGCCCGTGGAGCTTATCCTTGTGAAAATACGCGGGCAGAAGTACAAGAACACCCCGCAGGAACACATGGACACCTTCTACCGCAATTTCGACGAGCTTGCGTCGGAACAGTATGAGGGGATGATTGTTACGGGTGCGCCGGTGGAAAGGATACCGTTCGAGGACGTGAGATATTGGAGGCAGCTCACCGAGATATTCGACTGGTCGCGCACCGAAATAGGTTCGGCGGTGTATCTCTGCTGGGGGGCGCAGGTTGGGCTTTACCACCACTACGGCGTGCCTAAGTACGATTTGCCGAAGAAGCTTTTCGGGGTTTACAGGCAGAAGCTCATGAAGCAGGACCTTCCCATTTTCCGCAACATTCCCCATGTGTTCAATATGCCCCACAGCCGCTACACCGAGGTGCGCAAAAGCGACATCGACCAAGTGGAGGATCTTGAGATTTTTGCGCAGGGGGAAAGTTCCGGCGTGGGGATAGTGAAACCCAAGAACAGGAGCGAGTTTTTCGTGATGGGGCATCTTGAATATTCCCCCACCACTCTCGACACCGAATACAGGCGCGACCTTGGCAGGGGGCTTGACATTGAAATGCCGGAGAACTACTATGCGGGCAACGACCCGGAGAAAGGCCCCGATTATTCGTGGCAGAAACCGGCGGAAGCGTTCTACTCTAACTGGCTCAACTATTACGTAAACAAGAAATGAAAGCCGCAGAAACGCGCAGCATCGAGCTGCTCTCCCCCGCCCGCGACGCGGACACTGGGATAGAGGCTATACGCCACGGGGCGGATGCCGTATATATAGGTGCGCCAAAGTTCGGCGCGAGAGCGGCCGCGGCAAACAGCATTGACGACATAAAGCGCCTTGTGGATTATGCCCACCTTTTCAATGCCAAGGTTTACGCAACGCTCAACACAATTCTGTATGACGACGAGCTGGAGGAGGCAAGGGAAATGGCTTTCCGCCTCCATGGCATCGGCGTTGACGCATTGCTTGTGCAGGACGCGGCGTTTCTGGAAATGGAACTCCCGCCGATAGCCCTGCACGCAAGCACGCAATGCGACAACCGCACGCCCGGGAAAGTCAGGCGGCTTTACGAAGAGGGATTTTCCACGGCGGTGCTCGCGAGGGAGCTTTCAATAGACGAGATAGCCGAAATCCACAGACAGTGCCCCGGAATGCGCCTTGAGGCTTTCGTTCACGGAGCTTTGTGCGTGAGCATGAGCGGACGCTGCCACGCCTCGCAGCATTGCTTCGGGCGCAGCGCAAACCGTGGGGAGTGCGCCCAGTTCTGCCGCCTTCCTTTTGACCTTGAAACCGAAAACGGCGTGAAAATAATAGAGGGCAAGCACCTTCTGTCGCTCCGCGACCTTAACCGCACGGACTTTTTGGAACAACTGCTGGACGCCGGCGTAAGTTCCCTGAAAATAGAAGGGCGTTTGAAAGACGTGGAATATGTCAAGAACATTACGGCCTGGTACAGGAAGAAGCTCGACGCCATTTTAGAGCGGCGCAAGGAATACCGAAGGGCTTCGGCGGGAAACGTATCTGTGGCTTTCGAGCCCAAACCCGGGAAAAGTTTTAACCGTGGATTCACGGATTATTTCATGAACGGCAGAACCATTAGGCTTGCCTGCCCCGCCACGCCAAAGAGCATAGGCGAGCCGGTGGGCGAGGTGCGCGAGGTGAGAGACCGCTGCATTGTTGTTTCGGGGCACAAAAAGTTTTCCAACGGCGACGGTCTTTGCTTTTTCACCGACAGCGGCGAACTTTGCGGCTTCCGCGTCAACCGTGCGGAGGGAACGCGGCTTTTTCCGGCTTCAATGCCGCAAATAAAGTGTCATACCGGGCTTTTCCGCAATCACGACGAGGCTTTCTCGCAGTTGCTTGCCAAGCCTTCGGCAGAGCGCACGCTGAGACTGGACTTCAAACTTTCCGAAACCGGAAGCGGCTATTCGCTTTCCGCAACCGACGAGCTTTCGCGCCACGCCGATGCGCAAATAAACTTTGCCCACGAAAAGGCACGCAGTCCGCAGCGCGGAAACATTGTGGCGCAGCTTTCAAAACTCGGCGGCACTTGTTTTGCGGCGGGGAACGTTGAAATAGAAAACGACGGGAATTTCATACCGTCCTCGCTGCTTGCCGAGGCGCGCAGGAGCGTTGCGGCATCACTGATGACCCAAACCCCGGAAAGGCCGGCGGCAAATGCCGTATGCAAAAAGCCTTCAACGGAGGATGTGGAGTATTCCGCCAATGTGGCAAACAAGCTCGCGGAAAAATTCTACAGGCAGTGCGGGGCGGAAAGCGTAGAGCCGGCATGGGAGATTGAAGAGCCGCAAAACGCCCCCATAATGACGTGCCGCTACTGTCTGCGCAACGAGATTGGAATGTGCCTCAAAAGGCGCGGCAGCGACCGTTCCTACCTGTTTCTCCGCCTTGCAAACGGCAAACGCTTCCGTCTGGACTTCGACTGCAAGGAGTGTATCATGAGGATTTATGCCGAGGAATAGCTTTCTTGGAATTGCGCTCACGCTTGTTGCCGCAATGGCTGTCGCGGCGGGCTGCACTTATCCGCGCCCGCAGATAGACATGAAGTGGGACTGCACTCCGCAGCAGCGCGACTCGATAGAATTTTCCTACAGGCATCATTTCACCGAAAACAGCAACTTTCTCGTCAAGGGCGACAGCCTGATGCTGCTGCCGCAGTCGCCCGCAGACATCATGCAGTCGCTTGGCGACACGGCGTGGGTATGCAGGAACGACAGGGTTGTCGTTGCCGACATCGCAAGGGTTGCCGGCGGCGGCGCCGACAGCGTTTGGGTGAAGATTGCCCGCGACCAGATGACGATAGGCTGGCTTGCCGAGGGGACGCTCCTCAAAAACGTGGTGCCCGAAGACCCCATTTCGCAGTTCATCCATGTTTTCGGCAACAGGCGCATCGTTGCGCTCTGCTGCATCGCCGCCATTGCCGTGGCGGTGGGGCTTCTGAAAACGATAAGGCGCAAGAAGGCGAGGATTGTGCACTTCAACGACATCGACAGCATATACCCCACGCTGCTTTGCGTTGACATGGCGTTCATCGCGCTTGTTTACGCGTCGATACAGCATTTCGTGCCGCAGACGTGGCAGGAGTTCTATTTCCACCCCACCCTCAACCCGTTTGCCGTGCCGCCTGTGCTGTCGGCGATGATTGCGGGAGTTTGGGGGCTTGTGCTTTTCGCCATAGCGTCCCTTGACGATGCCGTGCACAAACTTGAGTGGCAGGAGGCTGCGCCATACCTGCTCACGCTTGCAGGAATGGCAATGGTTGTCTATCTCGTCTTTGCGGCAGCCACCATGGTTTACGCCGGCTATCCGCTCTTCGTTGCCTACGCCGCCTTTGCCTTTGTGAGATACCGCAGAAACCGCACATACAAATATGTGTGCGGCAAATGCGGACACAAGCTGCGCCACAAAGGCACCTGCCCTTTTTGCGGGGCGAGAAACATCTGATTGTGCGAAAGCGCATTCATAAACCCCGAAAACCACATGGGACATGGGATAAACTACATCTGATGTAGGAAAAATTATGTCTGATATAATCCAAATTACATCAGACCTTTTTTCGCCCCTTGCAAGCTCCTGTAAAACAAAGTCTTACAAAAACTGCAACATTTGGGGTTTGGGACTTGTAATCAGGCGGTTATAAACACGGCTGAAAACCTCCGCCATTCTTATTTGCGGAATGGCGGGAACGCCCCGGCTTCGCGGAGCGCCGCGAGCAGACGGGCGTTGTCGGCGCGGCTTCTTACGGCTATCCTCACAAATTCCCTGCCGTCGGCATTCACTTGTGCGGTGCTGTCGTGCAGCAGTATGTTGTGCTTTCTCAGCATCCACAGCAAAAGCGCGGACACCGTGGCGGGCTTCATCACCTCGCACAGCAGGAAGTTTGCCTGGGACGGCATCACTTTCAGAAATCCCGATTTCCCGAGTTCCTCGCGGAGGTATTCGCGTTCTTTTCCCAATGCCCCGCACGAGCGTGTGTAGCCGCTCTCGTACTTTCCGAGAATCTGCATGAAAAACTCCGCCACGGAATTTACGTTCCACAAGCCCGAAGAAGCCTTTATCCTGTCAACAAGTTCGCTGTCGCCCGAACACAGTATTGCGAGGCGTATTCCGGCAATGCCATACGCCGCCATGTCCCTTACGACAACAATGTTGGGGTGGCGTTCAAGCACTCCGTCGTCAAGCACGGAGCATCCTGACGGCGCATTGCAGAAATCCGCCGCGCTCTCGTCCACCACCATGTGCATATTGCGTTCCCCGCACCATTGCGCCAGGCGCAGTATATCCTTTTGCGGCATTACGCTTCCCGTTACAAGATCGGGATTTGACAGCATCAGGATGCCGGCCCTGCGCAGGCGCAGGAATTCCATTATATCTTCTGCAGAATATGACAGGTCGGCATTTTGCGGCACATAAACATGGAAGCCGCTATTGCTTGTGCGTCCGAAAACTGCCGGCAGCCGGCGCACCGTACACACCGTGCCGCCAAGTTCGCGGCGCAGCCTCTCCACAAGTTCGCAAACTCCGTTTCCCGGTACAACGTATTCCTCCTTAACGTTCCAGCACTTGCTCGCGCACAGGCTGTTCACCTCCATTGCCGAAGGGCTTGAAGAAAGCAGCGTGCGGAAGTTGGCTTCCAGCTCGTCGGTTATCCCCGAACCGGCAAAGAACACATTTGTAGGGAAACTGAAGTCAATCAGACGCGGAATGCGCCACAGGCCGCCGTGCCGCGCCGACAGTTTGCCGAGAATGTCCCCGTCGCCGGCAAATATAAGCTCTGCGGTGTCGAGGTCGAGCTTGTCGTCAATCTCATACCATTTGCCGCCGTTCACGGGCAGGGCCTTGAGGCTGCTGCTGTTGAGGAATGTTATTATGCTCAGCACGTTCTCGTAGTACTCGTTGTTTCCCACCGCCTTGATGTACGCCTCGAGAAAAGGCACATACTTGTTTGCGGAAAACTCCTTTGAGAACTTGTATATGTTCACCGTTTTGTAGTAGGTGTCGGCATACTTGTAGTCAAAAGCCTTTTTCGGCACGAAATTCACTATGTTGCAGTCCTTGTCAATCTGCACCATCGTGCCGTCCATCCAAGGCTCGTATTTTGCCACAAGGGCAAGGTTCGGCTCCTTGTTAGCGGCTATGTCCTCAAGAAGCCCGTAGTCGAATATCAAATCGCTTTCCAGAAGCAGCGTGTCCTCCTGTTGCAGCTTGTCCTTTGCGAGCCACAGGGAGTAGATGTTGTTTGTGCGGCTGTAGTCGGGGTTGTCAACATACTCTATCCGCATTCCGCCGCGCTCCGTGCCGAGATGCCTCCGCAGCGCCTCGCCCTTGTAGCCCGTCACCACAACAAGGCGGCTCACGCCCAGGCGCAGAAGTTGCGCCACCACGCGGTCGATGAGCATTTCGCCGTTCACCCTCACCATGCACTTGGTGTTGTCCTTTGTAAATTCCTTAAGGCGTTTGCCCATTCCCGCCGCCAATATAAGAGCCTGCATCTGTAAGATAATTCGTTAGTGTGTTTGCGGTTTAAGTCCGCGAACCGGTGTAAACATCATGCAATGATACAACTTTTATTCCGATTATCCTGCAACGGCGGCCGTAAAAAGATTGCGTTTTTCCAAACGCCCGGAAAACCACATGGGACATGGGAAAAACTATGTCCTATGTAGAAAAAATTATGTCTGATGTAATTTGAATTACATCAGACCTTTTTTCACCACTTGCAAACATTTGAGAAACAGTTCGGTACAAGAAAGATTTCATGCATGGGTACCGTTTTGAAATCCAATGCCTTACATATTGAGCAAAACACCCCGCAAGGTTTTTGCGCCTTGCGGGGTGTTTTATATTTTCAGGCTAAGCCCGGACGGGCTTTTACCAGATTGTAACCCTCTTGTCTTTGGGAACGAACAGCTTGTTCTTTTCGGTTACGTTGAACGCCTTGTACCACGCGTCTATGTGCGGGAGTGCGCCATTTACTCTCCAGCGTCCCAAGGAGTGCGGGTCGCTCTTTGTGCGGCGGCGTATCTCCTCGTCGTTGATGTTTGCGGCCCAAACGTTGGCGTATGCAATGAAGAAACGCTGCTCGGGCGTGAAGCCGTCCGCGCTGTCGAGCGGGGTTTCTTTCATCGCGTTCTGCAAAGCCTGGTATGCCACGTTCAAACCTCCGTGGTCGGCAAGGTTTTCGCCTAATGTCAGTTCACCGTTGCCCTTCAGTCCGGGAAGCACCTCTATGTTGCCGAAGAAATCGCTCATCACCTTTGCGCGCTTCTCGAAATTGTCTCCGTCGGCCTTGGTCCACCAGTCCTTCAGATTGCCGTCCTTGTCGAACTGCCGCCCCTGGTCGTCAAATCCGTGGGTCATCTCGTGGCCAATCACAACGCCTATCGCGCCGTAGTTGAAAGCGTCATCCGCGCTTGCGTCGAAGAAAGGCGGCTGCAGGATGCCCGCCGGGAAGCATATCTCGTTGGTCGTGGGATTGTAGTATGCGTTGACGGTCTGCGGGTTCATGTACCATTTTGTGCGGTCAACCTTCTTGTTAACGGTGCGCTCAATCTCATCGTCATTGGCAAACTTCACAGCCTCGGCGATATTGTCCAAAAGAGACTGCCCGGGGTTCACGGTGAGCTTGGAATAGTCCTTCCACTTGTCAGGATAGCCTATCTTCACATAGAATGTGGAGAGTTTCTCCATTGCTTTCTTCTTGGTCTCGTCGCTCATCCATGTCTGCGCCTCTATGCGCTCGCCGAGAGCCGTCTGAAGGTTTTTCACGAGCTTTATCATGCGCTCCTTGGAGCTTTCGGGGAAATATTTTTCAACATACATCTTTCCCACGCCTTCGCCAATCACGCCCTGCACGAGCGCAACCGCACGCTTCCACGACGGCTTCTCCTCTTTTTTGCCCGAGAACACCTTGCCGTAGAAGTCGAAGCTTGCCTTGCGCATCTCGTCATTGGTGTAGTTTGCGGCGAAGTCTATGATTTTGAACTCAAGATATGCCTTGTGCGCCTCAACCGGTATGGCCTTCAATGCGTCTTCCACTCCGTGAAGAAACTCCGGCTGCCCCACGCTTATTTCCTTGAACTCGGGATAGCCGCACTCGGTGTAGTAGCTCTTCCAGTCGATTGTGGGGTAGTCTTTCTGGAGCTGCGCGAAAGTCATCTTGTTGTAGTTTGACTCGGGGTCGCGAAGTTTTGTGGCTGAACGCGACACTTTTGCCAGCGCGTTCTCTATGTCCATAACGTACTGGGTCTTGGTTTTTGCCGTGGCGTTGTCGTAGCCGCAGAGTTCAAACACCTTTGTTATGTAATTGGTGAATTCCGTGCGTATCTTCAACGTGGCGGAGTCTGTGTCGATATAGTATTCCTTCTCTCCGAGAGTAAGACCGCCCTGGCCTATCTGAACAAGGTTGTTCTTGCTGTCTTTGAGGTCGGCGTCCGCTCCCGTGTTGAAATATCCGCCCATTCCTATGCGCTCGAGCTTTGCGTTTACTCCCATTACGTCCTTGAAGGTTTTTATGTCCTTCACCATGTCGAGATACTTGGCTATGGGTTTTACGCCCTCATTGTTTTTGCGCACCGAGTCCATTGCAAGATTGTACAGGTCGCCAATCTTCTGGGCTATAGAGCCGGCGTCCTGTTTTTTGCCTGCAATCCCCTCAATGAGTTCGCGCACTTGCTTGTCGTTGTTCTCGCCAAGCTGCTCGAATGTGCCGTAGCGCGAATAATCGCCGGGAAGCGGGTGGCTCTTCATCCAGCCGCCGCAGGCAAACTGGTAGAAGTCGTCGCCGGGGTTCACGCTTGTGTCCAAGTCCTCCTTGTGAACTCCGGTTGCAAGCGGGGCGTTGCCGCAGGAAGCCGTAAGCCCTGCCAACGCAAATGCTGAAATAATCATTTTAAGGTTCATATAGTTTTTGTTTGGTTGTTGGTATTCCGTTTTTCATTGCTGTTCGGCGTCAAACTGTTCAAGCTCGCCTTCGGCGTTCTCCCATTCCTCCATCGCCCTTGCGAGCTGCTTTGATAGCGACGCGTGCTTGTCGAAAAGCGAAGCGTCCTGCGCCGGGCCGCTCATCTGCTGCTCAAGAAGCTTCACCGCCGCCTCGAGCTGCGTTACCTCCTTTTCCGCCTCCCCGGCGGCTCGTTCCAGCTTGCGGCGGCGTTTGGCTATCTCCTTTTGCTGCTCGTAGGCAATGCGCCCCTCGCTGCGGCTCTCCGTCTTGGGCTGTGCCGGAGTTTCTGTGGCGCGCCTGCCTTGCAGCTCCCCGAGCGAACTAATGTTCTTCTTGGAAAGGAAGTCGTAGATGCCGCCGATATGCTCCCTCACCTTTCCTTCGCCGAACTCGTAAACTTTCGACACAAGCCCGTTCAGGAAGTCGCGGTCGTGGGAAACTATTATCGCCGTGCCGTCAAAGGCGAGAATTGCCTCTTTCAGCACGTCCTTTGTCTGCATATCCAAATGGTTGGTAGGCTCGTCGAGGATCAGAAGGTTCACTGGCTCGAGCAGGAGCTGTATCATGGCAAGCCTGCTGCGCTCGCCGCCTGAAAGGAACTTCACATATTTCTCGCCTGCCTCGCCCCCGAACATAAATGCCCCGAGAATGTCGTTAATCTTAAGGCGTATCTCCCCGCGGGCTGCGCGGTCAATGGTGTCGTGAACGGTTATGCTTTCATCGAGAAGCTGCGCCTGGTTTTGGGCATAGTACCCGATTTCTACGTTATGCCCTATTTTCAGTTCGCCGCCAAACGGTATCTGCCCCATGATGCACTTCACGAGCGTGGACTTGCCTTCGCCGTTTTTCCCGACAAACGCCACCTTCTCGCCGCGCCTTATCGAAAGGTTCACGTCCGAGAATACAAGGTGGTCGCCATAGCTTTTTTCCACGTCCTTGCATATAACGGGAAAATCGCCGCTGCGCTGGCATGGCGGGAACTTGAGGTGAAGCGACGAATTGTCCACCTCGTCCACCTCGATAGGCACGATTTTTTCCAGCTGCTTGATGCGGCTCTGAACCTGCACCGCCTTGGTGGGCTTGTATCTGAAACGCTCTATGAAGTCCTTTATGTCGGCAATTTCCTTCTGCTGGTTCTCGTATGCGCGCAGCTGCTGTTCGCGCCTTTCCGCGCGCAGTTTCACAAACTCGTCATATCCCACGCGGTAATCAACAATCCTGCCCACGGAGATCTCCATTGTGCGCGTTGTTACGTTGTTGAGGAAAGCGCGGTCGTGGCTCACGAGAAGCACGGAACACTTTGCCTGCCGGAGGAAGTTCTCAAGCCATTGTATGCTCTCTATGTCAAGATGGTTTGTAGGCTCGTCGAGCAGAAGCACGTCGGGCTGGCGCAAAAGTATCTTCGCAAGCTCTATGCGCATTCTCCAACCTCCCGAAAACTCGCTTGTGGGGCGGATGAAATCGCCGCGCTCAAAACCCAGTCCCGTGAGGGTTCTTTCGGTTACGGCGTGATAGTTGTCGCCGCCCATCATGTTGTAGCGTTCGCTCTCGTGGGAGAATTTCTCCACCAAAGCCATGTATTCCGCGCTGTCATAGTCGGTGCGTTCGGCAAGTTCGTCGTTAAGTTTCGCTATTTTGCCTTTCAGTGCCGCAATGTCAGAAAAAGCCTTTTCCGCCTCCTCCATAACCGTACACGAATCGCTGAGTTTCATTACCTGCGGCAGGTATCCCACAAGCGAATCGTGGGTTATCCCCACCGTTCCCGCCGTAGGCTGCTGCAGGCCCGCAAGAATTTTGAGCAGTGTGGACTTGCCCGCGCCGTTCTTGCCCACAAGGGCCACGCGCTCCCTTTCGCCTATCACGAATGTTACGTCGCTGAACAGCGGCTTTGCGCCAAATTCCACTTTCAGTCCTTCTACCGATACCAATTTGTCTCTCCGTTTGTTTCAAACTAATATGCAAAGATACCACAAATTTGGCAGTAAGGGCGAAATCCGTAAAAATGGTACGAACAAAGTGAATATGATTACGATGCCATAAGCCGAACCTTGCTATTTTTGCATCACAGACACGGCGCAAGGGTGCGGCGGTAGGTCGCCCCGGCTTTGCGCAAAGCGCAGCAGAACCCGGAAAAAGAATAACAGACTACATAAAAAAGACAAGCGATGAATAAGATTATCCTGACCGCAATATTAACGATACTAACGATAAATGTCATGGCACAAAAGAAAATTGTACAGACAGCGGGGCGCACGCAGCTCGGAGAATTCGCCCCGGAATTCGCACATCTCAACGATGACGTACTGTTCGGCGAGGTGTGGAGCAGAAACGACCTTCTGAGCCTGCGCGACCGCAGCCTTGTTACCCTCACCTGCCTCATAAGCCAGGGACTCACCGATTCCTCGCTCACCTACCACCTGCAAACCGCGAAGAACAACGGAATAACGCGCACCGAAATCTCCGAAATCATCACCCACATAGCCTTCTATGCCGGCTGGCCCAAGGCGTGGGCGGCCTTCCGCCTTGCCAAGGAAGTGTGGAACGACACCACCGCAACCGCCGCAAGCGGCAAGGAGAAATTCCAGCAGGAGATGATATTCCCGATAGGCGAACCCAACACGGCATACGCGAAATATTTCACCGGCAACAGCTATCTGGCACGCATTTCCAAGGAGCAGATACCGTTCTCCAACGTTACATTCGAACCGCGCTGCCGCAACAACTGGCACATACACCACGCCACCAAGGGCGGCGGGCAAATGCTCGTGGGCGTTGCCGGCAAAGGCTGGTACCAGGAGGAAGGCAAGCCCGCGCAGCCCATCCTGCCGGGTACGGTAATCCACATCCCCGCAAACGTGAAGCACTGGCACGGCGCGGCGGCAGACAGCTGGTTTGCCCACCTCGCATTCGAAATCCCCGGAGATAACTCGTCGAACGAGTGGCTTGAACCTGTGAGCGACGGGGAATACGACAAACTTTCAAACCGCTGATTTTTGTGGCGCGGCTTCTGCAAGCCCGCCAATACATACTCCATTTGTCAGGCGGTGCGCCCCACATTGCGCGGGACGCACCGCTTTTTTGCCTCCCCCATGCCGCACTTTCTTTTTTGCGGAACATAACCCTGCGGCACGAAAAGTCCCGCATTTTGTGTAACCGACTGAATTACAGAAAATCGAACCAACCCGGCACACCTCTTGTAAGCAATTGTTTTACAGAAGTTTGCAGCGGCAAAAAAGGTCTGATGTAATTTGAATTATGTCTGATATAATTTTTTCTACATCGGACATAGTTTTTCCCATGTCCGATGTGGTTTTCGGAGAATTTCGGAAAAGGGAATGTTTTCTGTTTTGCTATAAAAACAAATTAACGTTCTTCGCCTATTTTCCGGGTTGGGACAATAAACTAAAAAAAGTATCTTTGCAAAATCAAGCAAACTTCATGCAATATGACAGAAAACGTAAACAAGGAAAAAGCTATACGTGCAATTGTAAAGCAAGCGGTTGAGGCATACGCTTCGGGGTTCTCGGATCGTCATTTGGGTGAACTCAATGATGAAGACGGTGTGATAAACATGAAAATACACAATGTATTTATAGCCGCACTTGGCGCCGACATTCAGTACTATTCCGCACTGTCCCGTTCTCTTGACAGCAGCTTGGGAAATATGCTGGAGAAAATGGCTATAAATATTGCGACCCTCAATTATGAGGTAACCCAATATGTGGAAGGCTCTATATACCAAGAACAGACGGATTTCATCGCCGAACTTCTTGAAGCATATAAAAATACGAAAGGCGCGAACCACAAGAAGCCTATGGTGAAAGACTATATTGGCATAAGCCGTAAAAACACGGCAGCCCGGCACAGCAAACGCCATGAAAGTGACTATTACCTGAGAGATGCGGAAACCGGTATGCATTATCTTATTGAACTGAAGATTGGCGGTGATCTTGATAACAAGAAGGCGCGTTCCGAAAAGGAAGCATTGCTCGAACAGTATTGCATCTTGGCAAATACGCTTGGGACGGAAGACGACATCAAAATTTGTTTCGCGACAGCTTACAACAGATACGGAGAAGGAAATCCCTGGAAACAAGGGAGAGTCCGGCAATTCTTTGCCGATGAAGAGCTTCTCATTAGTGGGAAGTTTTGGAATTTGGTTTGCAAATCCGAACGGGGACATGAAATCGTTCTTGATGAATACAGGAAAAACGCCTATTTAATAATTGATGCCTTGGCTCGTATAAAAGCAGCATATTTACCAAACGACTAAATGAAAGATCCCAATTGGAGAAAATGTATATTATGTGGTAACAGCCGGGAATTGATAACAAGCATCCCATCAAATTCTATCGACTTCATTTTGACAGATCCACCATATAATTTAGGGCAACACTCTACAGGCAACATTCCGTTGCGTGGGCGTTCTGCAATGAATAATGACGTTGCGGAATGGGACAGAATAGACTTTAACCCAGAGGAATGGGCTGATGAATTCATCAGAATATTAAAGCCTACTGGTAATTTGTTTATATTCACCTCATACAATCAGTTAGGGCGTTGGTACAATTGTTTGGATCATAAATTCGACACAACTAATTTTATGGTTTGGCACAAGACAAACCCTGCGCCCAAAATATTCAAGGCGGGATTTCTGAACAGTTGCGAAATGATCTTCACCTGCTGGAATAAATTGCACACATGGAATTTTTTGTCTCAAAAGGAAATGCATAATTTTATCGAAACGCCTATATGTATGCGGCCGGAGAGACTGAGCAACCCCAAACATCCGGCACAAAAGCCTGTTTCCATACTGAAAAAGATGATAGAGATAGCTTCAAACAAAGGTGATATTGTATTTGATCCATTTATGGGGGTTGGCTCTACAGGGGTGGCCGCACTTGACCTTAACCGCCGGTTTATCGGTGTCGAATTGGATTACGAATATTTTGCGGCCGCAAAGAAGCGCATAGATAACGTTTTACAACAAGAAGATATTTTTTCAAAACACGATACACCTGAAACCACAGACACGCTGCACGAGCCAACTGCTTCTTATAGCAGCACCTTTACTGTAAATGATGAAATAAATGCCTTTTTTGCCACAAAAGCATAAGAAAGTTTTTTTACTGTATGACGAATATTAAAAATGTGGAGCATAAACAAACGGCGTGGCTGTCTCCTATCATAAAATGGCCTGGTGGAAAAGAAAAAGAATTGGAATACATCCTGCCCAATCTTCCCCAGTTTAACAGATATTTTGAGCCTTTTGTCGGAGGTGGCTCCGTTTTTATGGGGATTAGAGCTAACGAATATTTCATAAACGATCTTTCCAAAGAACTTATTCAACTGTACAGGAACATACGGACTGGCAACAAAGAATTTTTCAAGTATGCACGGGCAATTGACGGTTCATGGGTTAATGCCAACAGATTTTTCTTGTCCAACAAAGAACTTGTCGATGTTTACACCAATTACAGAAAAGGCAACTTGCTTAAGGACGGACTCAAATTTGCCATTGGCAAGTTTTGCAGAGACAAAAAAGAAAGCATCCTGAATATCATAGGAAAAGATTTTGCAACGTTGCCATGCATACTTCTGACCGAAATGGAGAAAAACCTTTTTAGAAAGATGACACGTATGCACGAGCTGGAATTGAAAAAGCACGAGCTTCCCCCAAAAGACTTGGGAGTTAATATAGAAACCGCCATAAAGAGTGCTGTGTATATGAACTTTCGTTATTTGTACAACAATGGCAATATCAACAAAAGCATGCCCAACCTCCATTGCGCACTGTTCCTGTTTATAAGGAACTATGCTTATAGCGGGATGTTCCGTTACAGCAGCAAAGGCGACTTCAATGTTCCCTATGGCGGAATTGCATATAACGGCAAACTGATGTCAAAGAAGCTGGACTATTATCTGTCCGAGCCATTAAGAAAGCATTTTTACAAGGCATTTATAACGGATCTTGATTTTGAGGAATTTCTTCGAAAGCACAAACCCGCCTCAGATGATTTCATATTCTTGGATCCACCTTATGACAGTGAGTTCAGCACCTATGCAAACAATGAGTTTACCAAATCCGACCAAAAAAGACTTGCTGATTTCATGATAAACGAATGCCCTTCCAAATGGATGATGATTATAAAATACACTGATTTTATATACGAGTTATACAATAAGGACGGCATCAACATACGGACATTTGACAAAGAATACCTCGTTAGTTTCATGAACCGAAATGATAAAAAAGCTACTCATTTGCTGATTACTAACTACTGACAGGCAATTGCCATTCATAGCCGGTGGCGGTTTGTTTTGGAAGAAATATTCTGCATAACCCGCTATTCATAGCAATGAGCAGCCAGCCTGATTTCTGAAACTTCTTCATTATTTCCATACCTCATCTTTCACCTGCTTGGTTTTTCTCGTCTTGAATGTTTCTTTACATTACTTCCTCGGAGCGAAACACAGGTTCAACCGTAAGAGATGCATCCTCTCCCGAATAGAGCGTGAAAAAAGGCCTGATGTAATTTGAATTATATCAGACATAGTTTTTCCTACGTCCTATGTAGTTTTTCCCACGTCAGAAGTAGTTTTCCCTGCTTTGGTTTTGCGCCATTTGTAGGGGCGTATTGCATACGCCCCATACGCCACCGCGTAAACCGCGCCGCAAACCGCCGCCGCGACTACGCAAACCGGCGCAATTCCTGCCGTATGGCTTCGCACAATTAATCTATGTCTGTACGCTGTAACCTGACGGCAGCATCCTGTAAGGCGCGTACCGCCCTTTTTCTGCCATGTCGGTTTTGCAAAAACCATTTTTACGGTTCTCACACCGTCGGTTTTCCCGGGAAACTGAAAGAAAACGGGGCGAAAATGCGGAAAATAGCAACTTTTTTGCCCTTTATGAAATCATTTTCGTACCTTTGCAACAGTTAAAGACAGAAATGAACGGAAGATTCACATACTACGCTTTGACACGGTTGCTTTCCACAACCACCACTACAGTCACTACCACGACCCTTCGGGGTTGAGGCATTTTTTGCGTCCCTACGCGGAACGCGCTTGCAGGAGCAAGCAAAACATAACCAAACAAACTTAAACAAACAAACAGAGTACGCCACATACAAAATGTGCGTATCATGAAATGCGCCAAGGCGCGTCCGCACCGCCCCCATTCAAGGCTTGCGGACAGTGGAACAATGCAAAGATGAAACATATCATTATTTTGGGTGACGGTATGGCTGACTGGAAAATAGAGGCTCTCGGAAACAAGACACCGCTGCAATTTGCCGATACAACAAACATGGACAAGCTCGCCTCAATGGGGCGCACGGGGATGCTTAAGACCGTGCCCGACGGCTTCCACCCCGGGAGCGAGGTGGCAAACTCGGCCATTCTGGGATATGACCAAAGGAAGGTTTACGAGGGCCGCGGCCCTTTGGAGGCGGCAAGCATGGGCGTCGAACTGGGAGATGACGATTTCGCGCTACGATGCAACCTAATCTGCGTGGACGGCGAAAACATAAAGAACCATTCGGCGGGCAGGCTAGAGACCGAAGAGGGCGACGTGCTTATGAGATTTCTTCAGGAAAAGCTCGGCAGCGACAGAATACATTTCTACACGGGGATACAATACCGCCACCTGCTCGTGATAAAGGGCGGGGACAAGCACATAGAATGCGTGCCGCCGCACGATGTGCCCGGACAGCCTTTCTTGCCGCTGCTCGTAAAGGCCACCGCGCCCGAGGGCGAGGAAACGGCAAGGCTTCTGAACAGCCTAATACTGAAATCGCAGGAACTCCTGAAAAGCCACCCGCTCAACCTGCGCCGCATAAGCGAGGGCAAAGACCCCGCCAACAGCATCTGGCCGTGGAGCGGCGGCTTCCGTCCCAAGATGGAAACCCTCGAAGAAGCTTTCCCCGGAAAAATCAACGGCGGGGCGGTAATTACGGCGGTTGACCTTATTCGCGGCATAGGCAAATACGCGGGACTTGAATGCATTGACGTGGAAGGCGCGACAGGGCTTGCCGACACCAACTACGAGGGAAAAGCCGCAGCAGCCGTAGAGGCCTTGAAGCGCACCGACTTCGTTTACCTGCACGTTGAGGCGAGCGACGAGGCGGGACACGACGGCGACGTGGAACTCAAACTGAAAACAATCGAAAACCTTGACAAAAGGATTGTAGGTCCGGTGATGAATGCCGTAAAGGGCTTTGACGAGCCTGTAGCCATAGCCGTGCTCCCCGACCACCCCACGCCGTGCAAACACCGCACCCACACCAACGAGCCGGTGCCGTTCCTGATTTTCTATCCCGGCATACAGCCCGACAGCGTGGAGAAATTCGACGAGCTTTCCTGCAAAAGCGGGAGCTACGGTCTGCTGATAGAGGACCAGTTCATAAAAGAGTTCATGAAACACTAAAGCAAACAACACGATGAAATACTACAGCACCAACCATAAAGCCTCCCCCGTTGAGCTGTCTGAAGCCGTAACCCGCGGGCTTGCCCCCGATGGCGGGCTGTTCATGCCCGAAAGGATTGCCCAACTGCCGCAGGTTTTCTTTGACAACCTTGCCGACATGAGTTTCACGGAAATGTCGCAGCGCGTGGCGCGCGCGCTTTTCCCGGGAGTGAGCTCGGAGGTGATAAACCGCATAACGGCCGAAACACTTGCTTTCGACACCCCCATAAACAAGATAGAGGACAACATCTATGCCCTCGAACTTTTCCACGGCCCCACACTGGCGTTCAAGGACGTGGGCGCAAGGTTCATGGCACGCCTCCTGGCGCATTTCGCAAAAAGCGACGGCAGGACGCTCAATGTTCTCGTGGCCACTTCGGGCGACACGGGTTCGGCTGTGGCAAACGGATTTCTCGGCGTTGAGGGCATAAACGTGTATGTGCTATACCCCAAAGGCAAGGTGAGCCGCGTGCAGGAAAGCCAGTTCGCGACTCTGGGAAAAAACATCACTGCCATAGAGATCGACGGCACGTTCGATGACTGCCAGAGGCTCGTGAAACAAGCTTTCGTTGACAGCGGACTTAACGCCGCAATGCGCCTCACGTCGGCAAACTCCATAAACATAGCGCGGCTGCTTCCGCAATCGTTCTACTACTTCCGCGCATTGGCGCAACTGAAAGCCCAAGGCGCGGACAGGAACGTGGTGGTGTGCGTGCCAAGCGGAAATTTCGGCAACATCACCGCCGGACTTATAGCCAAGCGCATGGGGCTGGGCATAAGCCGCTTCATAGCCGCCAACAACGAAAACGACGTGTTCCTTGAATACCTGCAAACGGGCAAGTACAGCCCGCGTCCTTCGGTGCAGACCTACGCCAACGCCATGGACGTTGGCGCGCCGAGCAATTTTGCAAGAATACTGGAGCTGTACGGCAACAGCCACGCCGCCATTGCCGCCGGAATATCAGGCTTCAAGGTAAGCGACACGGAAATACTTGAAACCATAAAGGACGTTTACGAACGCGACAACTACATACCCGACCCACACGGGGCCTGCGCCTGCCGTGCGCTCAAATCGCTGATAAAGCCGGGCGAAACGGGAATTTTCCTCGAAACGGCGCATCCCGCGAAATTCGGCGAGGTGATAATGAAAGCCATAGGCCGTGAAGCCGAAATGCCCGCACGCCTCAGGGATTTTCTGAAAGGCGAAAAGAAAAGCGAGGAGCTTGGCAAGGATTTCGAGGCATTCAAACAGTTCCTGCTGGAACGGAAAAACAGATAAGCCGAAACGAAAATTACTCTTCATACTTAATTATTGAGAGGGAGGACGGCGCAGGCGTGCGCATGTACCTCCCTCATTTTTTGCACCGCCTCGCGACAGTTCCTACAGCTATCCGCCACAAAACGCGCCAGTCCGATTTCCGCCGCTGCACAATGCAATTTTGGCGGATTTCCGCGCCGCCAAAATGCAGATTTCCCAAACACCCCGAAAAACACATAGGACATAGTAAAAAATATGTCCGATGTAGAAAAAATTACATCAGACATAATTCAAACTACATCAGACCTTTTTTCGCCCATTGCAATGACCTTAAAAACAAATCATTGCAACGTAGAATTTTACCGCCTACAGCAATCTCAAAATCAACTAATTATACCATTTTTGCCAATATTTGAGTTTTACAAGAAATTTAGTTGTATATAATACAGGAGCATGAAATTCATCTTCCGACCGCCCAAAATTCCTCAACGATTGTCTTGATTTATAAGGTTCACCACCACTTTTACCATAATATCCTTTTCCTCCGTGCGGCTTTCGGCAATCATAAGCGTCAAAGCCACAAGCGTATTGTCGGCTATTCGCTTATGACCATCGCCTGAATACAAAATGCCATTGTTCTCCATAAACCATAGAAACAGCATGGCGGCAATCCGTTTGTTGCCATCACTGAACGAATGGTTTTTCACCACAAGATACAGAAGCATTGCCGCTTTCTCCTCTACAGAGGGATAGAGTTCCTTGCCATCGAAAGTCTGGTATATCTGCCCAATGCTGCCTTTGAAAGATTCGTCTTTCTCATTAGCGAACCAGATGCTCTCGCCAAATTTTTCTTTCAAGATATTAATGGCATCCATTGCATTCTCGTAAGTGGCGCGGAAAAGCTCCTGCTTTGTGGTTTTCCTAATATCCAAAGACTGATAATCATATCTGTCAAGAGTATCAAGTGCGTAAACGTAATCGGTTATAACGTTGAACAAGCCGCCGCTCTCACCTTCGGAAGCCTCCTGTTGCAAAGCCATGGCACGCGACATGAGCCTGACAACATTCTTCAGCTCATCGTAATGGTCAAGCCGGCGTTTGTTCATCGCATAGCCTTTTACTATATATTCTTTGAGAACCTTGTTTGCCCACTTTCTGAAGTCAACGCCTCTTTTGCTCTTAACCCTATAGCCAACAGACGTTATCATTTCAAGATTATAATACTCTGTTTTCTGCATTTGGACATACCCCTCACGTCTGCCATAAACCTTGGGTGTCGCAAATTTTGCGACTACCGGCTCACCCGCAAGTTCTTCTTTCAACGCATTATTTATATGCTTTGAAATTGTTTTATAGTCTCTGCCGAATAACTCCGCCAACTGCTGTCGATTCAGCCATACTGTGTCGTTCTCAAGTTTCACATCCAATTCGACGCTCCCTTCCGGTGAGTGGTAAATGGCTATCAGAGGTTTTTCCTGTTGCATAATTTTTACGTTTTCACTTTCACAAAGTTGCAAACTTCCGCCCTATAAACGCCCCAAGCCGCCTTTTATCTGCGAATTACAGCATCGGAAATATCCTTGGCCATACGCCTCAAGGCTTCTTCAGACGGTTTTGTTTCGTTTGCCCAACTTACCCGTATGCGGTAGGCGGCATTGCTGTCGGGAACTTCTTCTTGGATGCTCAGCATCACTTTTTCGTAATAATCACCGCGAACCGTGTCGCAAACCGCCTCACCCGAAACCCATGCAACGTTGTCGGTGGGCAAAGACTGACTGTCTTCATAACGATAATACAAATTGCCCCGACAGTAGATTTTCACATCGGCAAGGGTCTTCCCTGTCGCCAGCCCGATTACCTTAGCCTCGCACTCCTCATTATAGCCGTCATGACCTTCAAGGCTCTTTCTGACAGCCACGTCAACCCGCTTTTGCAAATCCACGTCAATGTCATTGGGCTTGTATATCGTATCGGCATATACGTTATACCGCATGGAATATCCGTCTTTGTTCAAGTCCAGCTCGCGCCACCAATGTTCCCTATGCACACGTATATCTTCGTATTCCGGCTTTACGAGCAGACCACAGCGGTCGCGCAAGCCATACTTTCCGTCTCTGTCCTCTATACCTAATATTCCCCTATAAGGAAGCCGGCCATACAGTTCGCACCGTTTATAATCGGTGCAGGCATATTGGTTGTAGCCAATGGAGAAAGAGGGAAGCAGAACCGCCAAATAAGCCACGGAAGCCGCCGCGAGCAAATGCTTTTTGGTGGCACGGTATAAACCGCCAGCAACCGTATATGCCATCATGCCAAAACTTGCCGCAAGCGCAAAGATACGTGCAAACCCTCCAAAATACTGGGCATAGAAGAACACGCAAGCTCCGAGCAGCATAAGCCACATTCTTTCCGCCATAACGCCGTAATAGCGGCACAACAGCCAACAGCCAAGCAGCGGAGCGCCCAAACAGGCAAAGCGGCACAAACGCAAATCCATTGCAAGCCCGGCGTAGAGAGCAACTATGCAAACAAGCAGCAAGGCGCAATAATATTTGGCTTCGCGTTTTTTCCAAAGAACCGCCCCAAACAAGTCGCGCTTCTTCATATCCGTGCGCACAAGCCGCCTTTTGAAAAACATGACGAAATACACGGCTACCGGCACAACCAGCAGCCACACTATCCAAAACGCACGGAAACAGTTGTACAACAACAAGTCAAATTCCTGGTTTAAGACATAAAAGGGATATTTTGCAAGTTCGTGCACCCCTATATACTCGTTTCTTGGCTGAAAAGCCCAAAACGCCACGGCCAGCATCCCCGCCAACGGCAGCCATGTGCGCTTTTCCCTGTTGTACAGGCAAAACGTGGCAGACAAGCGTAAAAGCACTGCAAGCGATGCGAAAAGGCTGCCCACGCCATACCCATTCCACCCTATACACACTGTAAGCGCCCACATTGAGCACAAGGCCAAATCAAGCCATAAAAATTTTGTCCTCATTTCCTTTTGATTTTTATCCGTTCACTCCACCGTAATGATATTCTTCACGAAATTAGTCATTTCCCCACGAAAATCCAAATATTCATAAACAAGAAAAGTCCCTTTTTTCAACGGTTTCAATGTCCATGTAAGAACGCTGTCGTCCGCGCCGCATTCCCCTCTGCGCATTTGCTCCGGATGCAGATACAGGCAGGAACATTCTCCATCGAACTCCGATTTGTCGAACACGATATTATAGTTTATCCCCACAGAGCCGTGCCGTCTCCCCATAAAAGACAACTCGCCGCCGGGGAAGTTTACGCTATGGCGTTCAACCACTATTTTAAGATAGTTTTTACTATTGTCATACACAAAATCCAAGTCAATCATTTCTTCTTATTTTTCTATGCTTAATATTAACTCCCTAATCCCAGAAAGCGAATCTGTCAAGGGTGGTGTTCTGTTCAAACACATCTTTTTTTATTCTCATTTTGGGTGGTGTCTGCATACTCACCCTCGGGCAGCAGGCAAATGCCGCCATTTCAATATCCACACACGAATTGAACTTCACCGTTTTCAATTTCTTGTTATAGTAAAAAGCCTCCACCCCCACCTCCTTCAATGACGCAGGAAACTCCAATTGCGAAATGTTTGAAGGATAAAAGGCACGCGACCCGATTTTCTCCAATCCCTCCGGGAAATTGATGTGTTTCAGTTTGTCGCAGTAACGGAAGGCATACTCCGAGATTCTTTTCACGCCCTCATGAAGTGTAACCTTTTTAAGGGAACTGCAAAACATGAACCCGCCAACAATCTCCACGCCAGCGGGAATTTCTATCTCTTCCAACGACCCACAACATTCAAAAGAATTCAAAAATTCAAGATACCGTGGGAGAGCCACCCTTTTCAGACTGTCGCAATGACGGAATGCATACCCTCCGATTCCCACCACGCTATCGGGAATGTGAATCTCCCGCAGGGAAACGCAGCCGTCAAAAACACGCCAGTTTATGCAGGTTATGGAGCGAGGTACGGTAAACGTCTCCAATGCAGCGCAACCCATAAACGCTCCATCGCCCACGCACCCAATACCGTCATGCAAAGTTATGCTGCGCAGCTTTTTCTGCGAGCAAAAGGCGTAAGGCTCTATAATGGAAACGCTCTCCGGCACGATGAAAATTTCCTTTTCCTCCACACAGAATATAAGCCGTGCCATGTCCTTTGAATAAAGCACGCCGTCTTTCATCGTCAGGAAATCCGACTGGTTGTCAACATTGTCTATGCAGACCCTTGCAAAATCTGTGGGGGATGCCGAAAACGCATAAATAATCGGACTTACAGAAGCAAATGGACTTTTGTCCTCTCTGTGCGGAATGTCAGTATGCTTGGGTAAATGCAGCGTGCCTATCCTTTCATACTTCTCCCAAAGACTGTCGCCGTTCTGAAAAACAACATCTTTTACAAAATTCTCTTCACGTGTAAAAACGTTCGCCATAACAAAAAAGGTTTACGCATTATTCATCGAATATAAGCAAATAATCCAAAAACGGCCACGGCAACCACACGTTTGTCATTTCCATGACGTCCCTGAAAAGCGGCACTATGTGCCTATGACTCCAACCGGCTTTGCCGCAGCCTACCGGGGTTACGAAGAATTTCAACTCACTGTGCGCTTTTGCAAATTCCAGAAAACGCCTCACGGAACATCCGATGCTCTCCAAGTTCACACCTGCGGTGGGAATTGCATAAGACTGCCCTTGCAAGCCCTCCGCCTGCCCCTTAACCGCGCCGAAATGCTCACGCGCATAAGCCGCCGCACCTTCGCCGTGGCTTCCCGAGCAATGGCTGCCAAAAACAAAAATCTCGTTTGCCTCTAGCTTGTCCACAAATCTCGGGGTTATTCGCTGCTCCTTGCCGTCCGTAAGCTTTACTGGAAAAAAGCTGTCCCCCTCCCAATAGGCCATTGGGTGCAGTTCTTCAGTCAGTTTGTCATAGCACAAAGGCCCGGGCAATTCCTCCAGCCGCTCCAGTTTCCGCACCAACTCCTCTTCGCTCTTGGCAAACACGAAGTTCCAATACCACCTGTTCTCATAAAGAATGTCAGAAGAATCAAAACAGGGGTAAAAAGACCTGTCAGCCGCCACATACACTCCGTCTTTCGGTTCGCCGCTCAAGGCGTGCGCTATTACATCTTTCACGCCTTGGAATTTCACGCCCAGCACATTTATCGCGCCGTCATTCCTAACCTTTATCATACCTGCTGCTCCGTATCTTCAATTTTTTCGCGCTCCTCCAATTCTTTCATGGCGTTGTAGAACACCGTGCGCACCATGCCCAATATCTCTATCGAATGCCCGAGACTTGCGGAAAGGCTCTCCTTGTCGCAATAGAAAAACTCGCAACTGGCACTCACCTCCTTTGCAGTAGGCTCGATATAAACCTTAACCAATTTGGCCTCACGCGTTACGTTGTTGCAAGCGGCAAGGCATTTCACCTTTTCCTCCTCGCCTATGTCATGAAACCTTGGGAGCACCGCCGTAACAAAACATTCGTCCTCCGGCACGAGTATGTAAATGGTCTTCATCTCGTGAAGAATGAAAATGCTGCCAACCTTGTCCTCCATCGGCTTGAAGCCCAAACCCTCAAGCGTCTCTTTTATCATTTCCTTATTCGACATAATCCTAATCCTTGTTTGTCAGTTACCCTTTTCGCAAACGCTTGCACCGCCCGGCCCGCCTGCAAATTCCGCCTCTACGCCCGCGATGGCCTTTCGCGCATACATATACGCGCCTTCCATGCTCGATATTATATGTAGCAAGGTTTTCTCCAGATTTTCCCCGCCCAGCAGTTTGCGCTCATAGGTGAGCCACATGCTTTCGCCAAACGCGTATGCCTTTACATACTTGAGCGCCGAGTTGAGCTTTTCGGTCAGTGTGCAGTATTCCGCCATTTTCCCCTCTTCAATGTCGTAGATGCCGGGCAGAGCCACATTCAGGAAATCCTCGTCGTCCTCGTTGTAAATGTAAAGAAGTTTCATTCCCTCGTAACAAAAAAAGTAGCCGCAATCCTCTACCGGCTCGGGCTTGAAGCCCATGTTTGTAAGTGCCTTAAAAACTTTCTCTTTCATTATTTCATTATGTTTTTGTGTTAATGCCTTTTCTTTATAATTAGAGTGTCAAAACCATTGGTTTCTATCACACTGTGAAAACCGTACCCTTTATGTCGCATTGTTTTTCCACCATTTCCTTATTGCCTCGCCGAAATGTTTGTTAAGCCTTGAATAGCGCGTGTCGAGCCACGAGCGTTCCCTGCCAAGCCGCTTTGCCACATCCAGGGGGGACACGTTCTCTATGAAACGCTGCGTCCATATAAGGCGGTCCTCATCCGACCATTTCATCTTGCCGGAAAACCAGTAAAGAAAATCCACCACATTGCGATCCCGCTCATACCGCCCGAGGTTCACGCCTAACACATCGGACAAAGGGCTTTTCTCCATGTCCTCCAATATGCTTTTTGCGCCGTCCGCCGCATATTCCTCCTCCACCTCGACAATGCGGGGCGACTTGTCGCGCAGGAACTCTTCCGCATAAGGGTTGTCGTTGCGTATCAGCACATCCTTCAGCCTTGTCTCCGCTTTCTTGATTATGTCGCGCAGCCTGTCCGCCCCAAGGCTTAGCTCCCTCATCATCCGGGCTTCGCTCTTGCGGTCAACATACACCGCCGTAAGCATGTCCTTATGCAGGCCGTTGGGCATCATGTCTGCAAGCATTACCTCCCACCTCGCCGCCCCCACCGATTTGCCCACCAGACGCGTGTTGCCGGGCGTGCGTGCGCGGCTTGCCTTTATGCACCCCATGTCCTCAAGCACTTTCATCACCTCGTGCCACGCCAGCTTTTCAAGCCACTTAAAAAAACTGCCCTTGCCGGAATAACTGTCAAGCACACCCCATGTGCCGTTGTCCCAAAGGTGTGTGTAGAGTATGTTGCCGAACTCCTCTTTTGACACATCAACATTGTAAGTCCGTCTTATTTCCCCGATTATCTTTGAGCGCAAGCCACGAATACGGCAGTTGTTTTCATAAAAAAAGAGGCGGATATACTCTTTGTCGCCTGATTTAAGTTTGTTGATGATTTCATCCGCGCCCTCCCCCATGCCGGCATACCGCCGCAGCTCCTTGCGCACAACCGAACGGCAATGGCCAAGACACTCCTGCCGGGTGCGGAAAGCCTTCTTTTCTTTGGCAATCCTGTCCATAATCCTTTGCACAAGACAATCACCAACGGCGGGAAGCCTTCCGCCCTTGTCCGCAAATTCCTTGCGCGCAGCCTCTATCAAGCCGATAATCGTGTCCCTGTCGGGCAAAAAGTTCGTGTTCATGTCTGCCATAACTTTTACGTTCGTACCAATGAAAAACCGACATTTGCATAGCCGTTTCACAATGCAAATATCGGTTGGTACAGGCAGGTGGGGCGAACGTTGTCAGACAAACAATTCGCGGAATTTCTACTCCCTGTTTGTCTGCAACTTACCCTATAATGTTAATTGAATTTTAACACTAAACAAGCGTCATTAGTTCTTCGGGAATTGTTATGTGCTCGGGCAGAACCGTAAGGTGGCCTTTCGTGCCTTTGATCAGGAACGGCCCTGACGGCTCCCGCATCTTTTCGCAAGCCGCCCCCACCACCTTGCGTATGTCGCCCAAAACCACGTGAAGCGTTTTCTCCCGGTTTTCGCCCTGGGCGTTGAAGTCTTTCACCATATTGTCAAAAGTTTTCTTGCCGCTTTGCCTATAGACCTCACGATACAGTTTCCCGAAAGTCTCCTCCTGCCCCTTTATGTCGAGCGTGTCAACGTTGTCCCCATTCTTTTTGCGGTCTATCAAGTATATAAGGTAGAGGACAAAACTCCCGCTGCGGCCAAAATGCAAAACCTCCTCGCGCCCCCTCTTTTTCATTATCAGGCGGTAGATGCCATTGTTACGGTTTTGGGAGTCTATATGATTGAAACTGCGTACCTCCAAGTCTATTGCGGATTTCTCCGCCATATATTGCGGGCTGAGTATCGTAAAAATCTTTTCGCTCTCACCTGGCGACAACTGGGAACACAAAAACCTAATTGCGCTCGCATCTAAAGAATCCATCAGCACATTAAGCATTGCCGTCATCTCCGGTTTGTCGAACTTGCGGACATTCCTGATGTTATTGGACAATTCCTTGTAGCACTTCAGCCTTTTCTTGTGGGCGAGAATGCTGTCAAAGTCCAGCGACTCCCCGATGGAGCGGGCTGCCATGCCGAATGTGGGATGCACTGCCTTGTCCGCCAGTCCGGCCAAATAGCCGGCAACAAACCTCTTGTTCGACACAAGCGGCGCAACCAGTTTCTCAAAATCCCCGGGGTTGCTGATGATATACCGCTTCAGAGCCTCCGCAATGTTATATTGGTATATGCGCTCCGCGTCATACGCCACGAGCGCGACATCCTGATACAATCGCTCCGCTTCCGTCTTGGCGGCGATGAACCTTTTGACAATCTCTCCCGGCGTGTCAAGCTGCATAATCAGGTTGCAGCCCCGCTCCTCCACCAGCCCCTGTATTTTGGGGTGGTTTGCCAGCTCTACGCACGGAACAGCCTCAATGCTGTAGGTGTTGAAATAGTCCCCATGCCAATTCCTCATGCCCTCTCCCACCTCCAGGGACTTTTGCGCCAAAGGCGAGCCCTCGGCGGCAATAATATATATGCAGCTGTCGAGAAACTGCCCCACAGAGCAAGCCTCCTCTACAATCACGCCGACATTCGGCTCATACACAGGGGAGTTGTCAATGATTTTCATAGTCTTATAGCTTTCAGTCGTTATTCTTGTGTCGTTTGTGCAAAGTTTGCGAAATTATCGCAGAAACACACCCGACAAACAGGTTTTTGTTTTGCGCAAGCGAAAGATTTCGGACGAACGCCATCCGCCCAACAACAATCACATAACACAATGTATCGCACCGCCGTAGGGGCGTATGGCATACGCCCAAAATTGCGCCGATTATACCACGGAACGTACCCATACGGCACTGCCAATATCCGCGAATTTATTGCTCTATGCCTGTCTCCAAGTCAATATACCCGGTTGTGTCCCCAAAGAAACCGCTTTTTTTGTACTCCGTAATTTTACCCTGGTTGTATTTGGAGAACCCCTTATATGCGAACGAAGTCAGCATAATATCTCCAGGCTTGACCAATGCGCATCTGTCATTGGCATTCCACGCCACATAAGTGTCCCTCCAGAAATGACCCAAAACCCTGTATTGAAATCGGAATGCCCGCTCCAGATTGTCTCTGTACAACCCACCTTGGCAACCGTTTTTGTCAAGGATGATTATCCCATTATAACACACCACAAAACCGCTATCAAAAACAGGAGATATGACAAAACTCCCCGATGTGTCTATCCAACCCCATTTGCCGTCCTGTTCCACGCCCAGCAAAGAGCAGGATGTTTCAGTTTCTGTCAAAGAACCGTCTATATTGACCTTGTATTCTTTCAAAGGCTCGCTTACGTCCTCAAACCTGAAACTGTAACGAGCCACGTCATCATAAGTGAATTTTCCCATAATTGACATTTGTTTTTACAGGCAAAGTTTGCACAAGCCGAGACCTAAGCCGCCACTGCAAACTCCGCACTTTTGTTTCCAGATATTGTATATACTGCTGTTAATATTTCTGCGCCTTGTGCAATGACATCGTGTAGCCGCACTTCATGCAGCGCGTGCCGGAGGTCGGTCTCGCGCCCGGATAAGCCTCCTTGTACATAAAGTGGTGGTTGTCCCTCACGCAGTCGTGGTGCGGGCATTTCAGCCCTTTTATCTCTCTTACCATAGTCTTATAGAATTACGTTTAATCATATGGAGCAGGAACTTTGCGTATTTCTATCAATCATGCGGCAAATTTCCACGATTGAATGTAATGCGTGAACACTTCGGGTGTCGGAAATTCGGGCAAACGCCATTCGCCCCACGATTATCGCACAATTTTGCCTTTCTTCGATTTGCACCGCCGTAGGGGCGTATTGCATACACCCTAAATTGCGCGGATTTCACACTACAGTGGCGGCACTGTTTTTTGTTTGTACGGTGCGATTCACGCGGTGGCATACAGGGCGTATGCCATACGCCCCTACAAATCCCGCAAAACCCAAACCGGCAACTCTTTTTCAAAACGCCCCGAGAACTACATCGGATGTGGGAAAAACTATGTCCTATGCAGGAAAAATTATATCAGACATAATTCAAACTACATCAGACCTTTTTTTCGCAACTTGTAAGTTTCTGAAAAACAAAAGTTCACAAAGTAATCACAAATCTTATTAAAGTGCAAAATTCTTGTGTTACCACAAATCATATTTTCTGTAATACAATTCGGTATTACTGACAAAACTTTATTTTGCTATCCGCCCAAAATTGCAATTTTAAACCTACGATTCAGAACTTTCTTTCTTGCTGAAAAGAAAGCTAATTTCACCCAAGATCTTTTCGAAGAAAGCTTCAGAAAAATCTATTCCATTTTCTATTGCTTTGTTCCGTATATCTTCATATACCTTGGGGAATGTCTTTCGGAAAATACCTTTTGCTAAAGGATACACAAACAATGTAGTAGAAGCCTGCAATACCGAATTCTCCATCAATGAACACATCCCTGTTGCCACCTGATCCAAACAAGTTAAATCAAACAAATCATCACTTTCACGATTAGCAACCACTATTGCATCTGCGATAATCTCTATTATTTCATCTTTGTTTCCTTGAAAGAACTCTTTTTCATTCATGTTTGCTGTTTTTTTTTATTGAAACCACAATCATATAAATAATTCAAAAACATACAGTCGGGGAAATTACCTTCCTCGTTATCCAACAACATTTGCACATTCGGCAACCTTAATATACTTTTTTTGCAATTGCCAATCACATCGCGAAAGTCGCTAAAACAACGACATTCACTGGTTGAATACGGACATCCGTTTTTGTAAAACGGGCATTCATATTTACCTTTATTGAAGTATGCCCTATACACCGCATTTGAAAACAACCTGCAAATTATTTCTCGAACCGCACCTTGGTGATTGTCCGAGCATCTTGCAAGTGCTTCTTGTATATTTGCAGCCGTGCAGCAATACTCGTGTTTTTTTATTTCTTTACAGAAATATGTATGATAAAAATCAATCAATCCAGAAGGATTCCAATGAAAACCAGAACCAAAGCTCTCATTCACGAACAACCCTTTTTCATTGCCCAATACCAAAGGCAGACACCATTTGTTCAACAGGTTATATGGGATATCTTGAGCATAAACCCTATAATTGGATTTTTTATTACAAATGGCATTTAATTGATATGCGCTCCACACCTCTCCATTCTGTTTTGCTCTTGGTATCAATGCTGATACCATACTCTTAAAAGTTTCCTCGTATGAAGGCCAGTGGTTTCTGTCAGCGACAAAGTTGAAAAATGTCTCCATGTAGTCTTCACCTTCAACAGAATTTGGGCAACCACCATTGTCTCTTATCGTTTTAATGATTTTATAAAAACGATGAACTGGTGAAAATACTTCCTTGTCGTATGTGTTGTTTTGTATCGCCCCCATTATAAAGCCAAAACCTGGTATGCACAAAGCAGTCTCAAGTATTGTTTTCATACAAGCATCCATAATCTTTGCAGGGGATGCCATATAGTTAAAGGGCATTTCGTGTTCGCAATAGTCCAAATATTCTTGTAACGTTCCCAAAGGCACTGCAAGCGTTACTAACAAACGAACAATTTGATATGGGTAAACATAGTCAAGCTCACGTTTGCGGTCTTCTATAACAATTTTACCGTCTCTATACTTTAATGGTATAAATCCAACTTTTTTCAAAACCTCTTTAAGAACACCTGCCCCTTTTCCCTCTTGATTGTACCAAATATAATCCCAACAGGATTTGTTGTAGGCATAAGATTCCAACAAATCATCGAAACAAATCTTATTTTCCACAAAGTGCCTCTCAATTGGGGATTTGTATTCATATTCTTTCGTTTCTGGCTTTATATGTTTCTGAACAAACAAATACCTATATACATCATTTACTTCCTCTGCCGAAGTTAGCAGTTCCTGTTCTTCCTCCGAGAGTCGCAGACTATGGTTAAAATCTTTTGCCTCTTCAGAATTAAGAGGGAATTTCACGCCGTCTATTTTGGACAGTTCTCTTGCATACGCCGTTAGGTAATCACGAAAATGTCCAGCCGTAATGCAAGCATTTATTGACAAGTCCTGCATATAATGGTTCACCTCATGCCCCAATGATATTGCTTTTTCAAAAGATTCCACATCTTCAAATGTCTTTGAAGACAAAAGAGAAATCATATCATGACTTTCGTCAGACATGAAGTAAATCCCGCTTGTATAAGCATTGTTTACATCCTCTATGTAAAAGGCGTTCTTTTTATACTTTAATACAGCCATTTTATTTATTCTTACTTGGTTTCACGCCTCTTTAAGGGCTTTCGCCACATTGTATATGTCATCGCCAACCATATATCCTATTGCACCTCCCACTGCACCTCCTATTACAGCACCCGGTGCGCCAAAAGTCACTCCCCCCGCAATTGCACCCCCGGCAGCACCGCCGATTTTTGCTCCAGTTTCACTTTCTGTTATTTTGCCGCCAACCAAAGCACCGGCAGTGATGCCTATGCCTATTCCTATCGCCACTGGGGCAACAGCCGGGTTTGAAGTAACTTTTACCGCAGCTGCTGATGTTAAAAAACTTGGTATCATAACTTAACTGTTTTGATGGTTATTATTCAAATGATTGTTGTTTTGTGAAGACTATCAACGGCTTTGTCTATCTCCTTGCCAGACTTGTCTGCATCGCCTTTGCAATACTCGTAAATGGCTTTCCTGTATGGAAAACAGTTCCTAATAAGTCCCATAGTTGTAAGTTTTTTATGTTAAACGTTTTTGTTATTTAGGGAATCAGTTACAGTTCCTTTTTGTTTTTATCTTTTTCTTGTAAGAATGTTTCCGTTCAAGTCGTAATCGTTCCTCAAACTGTTCAGCACATCAATCGTATGTGCCGACATCAGCAGACGGAAAGCGCACACTGTGCCGGAAGCGCCGAGCGTTACGAACACAATGCCGCCAACACCGCCGCAAACGGCAAGTATGGCGGGGAGACCGACTATCAACCCCAAGGTGAATGCACTCGGGCTTCCCCAAAAGAAAACGGATGACAGCAAAGCCGCCGCCACCGAAACCCACACCACAGAGGACGGCTCCTTGATTTTTTCCACCCCGCTCTTCAATTTGTCATGAAGCTCTATACGGCTTTCCTTTCCCTGAATGGCCCGTGCCAATTCCCTTTCGTTTCTTACCATATATCTTTTGCGTTAATCCTCGTTCCCGCAATAAGGGCATTTTGTGCTTCCTGCGGGGATTTGCGAATGGCACACGCCGCACTCACGCGATGACACGCCGTCGAACACCTTCTGGTATTCGCCGCTTTCGTACCACGCCAGCAGTTCCGCCGCACGCAGAACCGTCCACGGATGCGAGCTTCCAGCTATTGTCAGGGTTTTTATAGCCTTGTCCGTAAACCCGCTGAAAGACTGCCGGAACTCCGTGGCCTGCTTTATGAAAGCCTCCTTGTTCATATTGTCAAAATATTTTTGCGGAAGCCCGGACATCTTTATTATCGCACTGATTGCCGCATCGATATTCTGGCAAGCCAAAAGCCCCGCCCTGTCTGCCGTGAACTCGGACATACGCGTCCAATACAGCAAGGCGTAATAGATTGGCGTGGCAAGCGAACCGACAATGGGTATTTGCCCTATCGCGCTGTTGAACAACTGGGCCATAACGTGATAAATTGTGTGCGCACTCCGAATATGCCCTCCTTCGTGTCCCACAACATAGCGCAGTTCGTCCTCGCTGAGCAAATCCACCGCACCGCTGTTCAGCACCAGCAGGGTGTCTTCCTTATAGCCTGTGGTGTAGCCGTTGACGTTGTAGCCCCATTGCGTGTAGAAGCGCGGAAGCGGCCTGAGGTCGAGAGTGTCGGCAACATCACGCACCAAGTCGTACAGCTCGGGGCACGACTCCCGCGTAACGAGAAAGTTAGAGCCTTGAAGCTCTATGACGTGCCACTTTATGTACGTCCAGTTAAGAAAGAAGTTCACCACCGTGTCGAAGCCCGGCAAAGCCTTCATGGCTTTCAGCGCAGCCTTGTCGAATTCGTGTTCGTATGATTTCGGATCGAGACCGAATAATATTTTCTTCTTGTTCATGATTTCTGGTTGTTTTCGAGTTCCGTTATTCTCCGTTCAAGTTCTTTTACGTATAGCCAAAGCCTGTCAATGTCCTCGCGCTTGGGCACATTGAGCATTGCGTGCAATGACGGGTTGTCGTGCCTTTCCGCCCCGGCGGTTGTATCCTGTCCCTTTTCCGCCGGCAGTGCCTTGTAAATCAAACAACCTTTCTCGTCATAGCACGCATTGATGCTGCCCTTGGCTATTTTCTGCTCCTTTATTGCAGTGGACAGACTGCCGCCCGCCACAACGAGCATCCTGACCGGCAGGTCTTGTTTTTCGTATGTTTGCAACGGATTCCCCTTTTCTGTTATTCTGTTCAGCTCCTCCCGCAAAGCCCCCACATCACAGCGCAACCCATTTTCCTCAAAATCGTTCACGAAAATGTTTTCCACGGCATTCTCAAACGCCGGGATATTTGTGCGGATATATTCGGCAATAATGTCCAATGTTTCCACATCCCCGGAACTGTCGCCTGTAAGCATTATGTTAAATGGAGATTTGCGTCCGTATGCGTCTGTCGGCCCTGCGATGCCCCTTACCGCCAACACACATCTGTCTTTGGAAACCCTTCTGTAAAGCACCTTGTAGCCGGCATGGGACATCATTATCCGCGCATCTCTCGGATAGTTGTATTCTTCGGTGGCATCGGAAAGCACCATGAGCTTGGGCAGAAGCCTTTGGCGTTCAACAAGACTTTTCAGCCCTTCGTCTTCGGGATTTCCCGCCAGAGACTGTTCGTGCACTCCCAGCAACGGCAGGAAATATTTTGAGTTGGTCTCTTCCTGCAGGTTTCCCATATAGAAATCCTTGTAGCCGCCGTAGTTATAGTAAGCATAAAACCTTATCATGCCGTGATTTCCTTTATTGCATTCAACTTCGATTCCTTGATTGTCACTATGCCGTCGCAGTTTTTCTTTATGTAGCCGCCATCCTGAAGTTTCTTTATAACGGCGAGCATACGCTCCAGTGTGAAAGTGCCGAATTTCCTTTCAAGATATTTTGATGTGAAATACATAACAGTTGCGCCTGCCAGCCCGAACGCGCAACTTGCCGCAATGGCTATGCGCCGTCCCCATTTCCACCTCTGCTTTTTCTCCTGGAGCCTCTCCACGTCTCTTGCAAACAGAGCCTTTGCCAAATAGAACTGCAGGATATAATACGCCAACTGGTCGCAATTATTAGGGGCATATTCCTTTCCTACGGTGGTAAACCACGAGTTCGGGGCGACAAAGGGGGAACTGTCCCGGATAACGGCGTCGCTGTCTGGTTGAAACTTGTGCTTCTTCAAATCGATGTCCTCAACCGTACCGTCTTCAAACCTCACTTGCGTTTTGTTGTTAATGATTGCGCATTTCCTATGTTCCCTTCCGTTTATGACGCAGAGCATAGCCTTTGCCTGCTCTTGGAACACTATGTTGCCCACTGTCTGTATGGGCATTATGTCAATCTCCACATTTGAATATTGCGACAAGGCATGGATTACCGACTCGAACACCTTTTTCACACGTTCCACGACCTTGTCAACACATCCGTCTTTCACCCATTTCTCACACTTAAGCGGCGCAAATATCACAAGCTTGGCATCCTTACCGTCAGCATCGTCAAGTTCCGACATGAACGTGTGCATGTCGTTCGCATGGTTATAGGAATTGTTGATCGCCTCATTGCACAAACTGTTTTCGGGATTGGCAGCCTCCATTAAGCAAGGCGTGTCTATGGCAATAAGGAAAACATCGTATTCCCTGATTTTCTCACGGACTTCCACGTCATGATAACTTCCCATATCATAATATTCGCCGCTTACGTCAGAGAACACAATATTCATCTTGCTGTCGGTGTCGGGCACACGGAATTGGAGAGTGAGGTCCTCAAACTCCGCCGACTTGCCGTTGTCAATGAGATAGGTTTTGCCGCAAGAATACTTCAAGTTCCGCTTCAGGCTCTCAACGCTGTTTTTCAGTTTCCGGCTTGCAAGCTCATTCTCCGTTACGTCTTTCACGGCGATAATGTCATTAACCGCGCCATTGGTCATTGTTTCAACCAAACCCGCCAGCATAGAGGTCTTGCCCGCACGCTGTCCGCCCATCATCAGCACTTTCAGAACATCCGCCATTGCCTTTCGCTATTTATGGCAACACCCTGCTATCAGCGCACCCACGAAAAGACCGCTGATGCCTGCGGCAACAATGCCCTTTCTGAAAGTCCCGTTCCTCTTGCGCTCCTCTTTCAGCTCGTCGGCAAGGGAAAGAGCCAACTTTACCAACTGTTCGGGATTGTCTTTTGACAAAATATCCGTTTCGCTTATGCAAGGAAACTCATGGGAGGTTATTTTTTGTTCTGTTATTGCGGTCTCAGCCGATATGCCTTGGGGAAGAACCAGCAACGCCACCGTATCAGGCTTGGCATGAACCTCCACACCGCCGTTGACAGTTGGCAAAGTTGTTGAAGTTCGCTTTGCAAGCACATCGTCAAGCCATGAGTTGAATTTTGCCAGTTCAAACTTCAGCCCATTTTTCTCTACGTCCATATAGAGGAATTGGGGCAGCATTTCCTCTACCGTACTTATGTTGGCGGCGATATATGTCGCGATAACATCGAGAGCCTTTATATCTTCCGCACTGTCGCCCATGATTACAAACATGAATGGTACGGAGCGTCCATGCTCGTCTTTGCCATTGTCCGCAATGTTCCTCAAAGCCATTGCATGGCAGCCGTCCTCAAGATGCTTGTATATGAATTTGTAGCCTCCATGCGAAAAAAGCGTCCGCGCCGGTGAGGGCAAGCCATACGTGCTGTTCGACGACAGTTGCTTGATTGCCGGAAGTTTCCTTAGGCATTCCACTTGCTTTGCCGCCTCCGCATCGTTCTCCGCCCTCTCTTCAAGAACAGGCAGCAGCGGAAGATAGTATGTGGCTTCTTCGCGGTCGTCTTTACTGCCAAGCAGGAAATCCTTATATCCGCCAACCGAATAATACGAATAATATCTTAGCATTGTTCAGAACCTTTTGATTATTTCTATTCCGTCCCCCGTGTCCTTTATAACGCCGCTGCGCTGCATTTTCCCGATAATCTGTTTGAGTTCTTCCGTGTCCATCGTGCCGAACAAACTGCGTATCCTGTTTATGATGTCTCTCAGAAAATCGTAAATCCATCCCAGCAATCCCGTGTGCTTCACGGTTGCCTCGGCATCCATCAGCTTTGTCAGCATGAATCTTATTATATGCAGCGGCAATTGATCGCAGTTGTTTGGGGCAAAGCTGCCGTCCTGCGTATTAATCCTATACCACGAATATGGGCGTTGCAGAGTTGTGCCGCTTATCACCGCCGAAGCGTCTTCAGTAACGGTCTCGCCCGGCATCGGAATGTCGTTTTCCCCATTCTCCTTTCTTATGGTTTCGTCATCAATCTTGCAGCACCTCACAGTCCCCTCCACGCTGTTGTAATTGTATGCTTTGCGAAATTCCGAAAAGACGATGTTGCCGGAAGTTTGCATGGGAATCACGCAAATGCTCATTTTCTCGAAAGCGGAAAGATTTTTGATGTGTGTGGCGTAAACCTCCTTTATACGCGCCGTTACCCTGTTCAGCCCATTGGGTTCTTTCGCCCATTTCTCGCACTTCAGCGGCACGAACACAACCATCTTGGCGTCTTTTCCGTCTTTGTTGTCTATGTGAGTAAGGAAGTTCTGTATGTCCGACACCCTGTTTGTTCCAAGGTTAATTGATTCGGGACACAAATCCCGGGTGGTCTCATCGGTGCTTCCCATAAGGTACGGTGTGTCAACCACAATCACAAAAACATCACAGTTCTTTATGTATTCTTCTGTTTCTTGCGCGTAAATATTGTTTGCCTCGAAACACTCCCCTGCCGAATCGCGAAATTCCATATCCATTTCGCGGTGGGTGCCGGGAATTTGCAGGTGCAGCTTGTACGACCAGAAATTGTACGTGGGACCTTGGTCAACGAGGAAGATATTGCTGTTGCCCTTGTTTGTCTCCAGCATATTCTGAAGTTCCAGCGTCTTGTCGTTCAAAGAGTCCTGCCTTTCAAAACCTTTTGTCTCCAGCACCGTCCTGTCCGACACCGTGAAATAGTCCTTCACCGGGCCATTCTTCATTTGCTCGAAGAGGCTCGCCAACGCCGATGTCTTTCCACAGCGGCGTCCTCCCATCATCATTATTCTTAAAGGCTCTGCCATATTATTTGTCTGTTAGTTTATTTTTATGATTGAATTGGTGGTTATCGGAACAAAGCCGTTCTTGTCGTATATCACAAACCGCGTAAGCTTTTTCATTTCCTCATAAAACTTGGTGTCCTTTTTAAGGAAAGAGGAGAAAGTTTCCATGAAACTGTCAAGCAACTTCTTTTTTTGCTTTTTCTTCCATTCATAATAGTTCGCCACGTATGTCAAAAGATAGTAAAGCGGCTGGGGGCAGAACAAAGGCTTGTATTCCGGCTTTGCCGCCCAAGGGCGGAACATCGACATTTCAGGCACGCCGCCTGCGTCTCCACTCTGTTCCATGTGGTCGAACTCTATGCCGCCGAGCGTTATGATTGGGGTTACAAAACTGGCAATGTTGTTCTTGCCGAAAAAGTCAGTCAAATCGGCATAAGCCTCTTTCACCTTTTCAGAAACCTGCGCCAAACGGCCGTCGTGCAGGTAGCGTTCGCATTTCAGCGGCACAAACAACACAAGCTTGTCTTTTACGGCCGACACATTATCCCTAAGATAGTGAGTTACTATGTCTATCTTGTTTTTGTCGTTATTGTATCTGCCCTCCTTTTCCATTAAATAAGGCGTGTCTATCGCTATCAGGATTACAGTGGCGTTAGCCATGAAATTATAAACATCCTCGCGGTCGCTCTTCAAGGCGGAGGTGAGATATTCCCCAGGGAAATCCCTTATGGTAAGTTTTACGGACTCCTTGCGCCCTACAAGTCCAAGACCGAACTGAAACTCAGACACAGTGCTGGATGCCGGCAAGTTAGAGGCGTTCTTTTTTGCCACAGCGTCAACCAGCATGGTGTGGTAGTCGTTTAGCATACGGGTGTTGCCGTCAAGGGCTTTAAGATAAATGGAAGAGCCCTCACATATCTGCGATTGCGACTCGTGGAATATGGATGTGAGCACAGTCGTCTTTCCCACAGAGCGCGGCCCCATCATGCAGATGCTCAACGTGGGCGTTACGACCGCAGCCCTTTGGGCTATAGCCCTGCCTATTTTGTCAAAAAGTTCCATTTACGCCTATAATTTTATTACGAACGAATTCTTTTTGCACAAATCCGTAACCGCCTTGCTTTCCTCGTTCCAACTGCCGAACGCCTCAGCCTCCTGCATCATTCCCGCAAATTCATCGCGCCATATTGCCATGCGGTTGTCCGAATAGAAATTGTACAGCTCTTCGGAAATGTTGGTGCCGGTGTCGTCCACAAGCAAATCCCTGAACATGCTAGTGCGGGCGTAGAACGAGTGGCTTGGTATCAACGAGAAGTCATCGCGCCACTTGCGCATCTGCGTTTGTATTACGGATGTGCGGCTCACTATCTCGCTCCATATTTTCTTTGCCTGTTGCTCATCGGGCATTCCCGCCAAAGAGGACATGGGTTTGAACGCCGGACTGTTTTTGTCGAGGGTGTCAAGACAGCGGGCAACATTGTATTCCAGCAGTCCTTCAATGCTTATCTGGTAGCCAAGCACAAAATTGAGCATATAATGTATGTGCGGATAAATCTCCTTGTCAACTTTCTCAGCCACAAACACCCTCAGCCATTCCTGCGAAGCCCCGTCCTCTACGGCATAATCCTGAAGGGGTATTCTCCCCAGCCGCGCATTCTCAAACAATATTGCTATAATGGAATCTTTCAAACGGTTTTGAAGGGGCTGCAACACCATGATGTTCACACCGCCGTATGCCGCGTATATGCGGTTGCGGAATATCTTGCAGTATTTTTCCAATATCTGGTTCGTGGACTTTTCGCCTTTTTTCACATCCTCAAGAACCACATTCGGACGGTCTATCAGCTTTGTGAGCGAAACTATCACCTCCTCTATTTTCTCCTTCACCTCGGGGCAGGGCTTGTCTCTTCCCTCAAAATATTTGCCGTCCAACACCTTCAGCTCGTTGGAATAGGTGAGGTCGGTTTTGTAAAGCTCCCTGAATTTTTTCAGCTCGCTCGAGCCTTGCCTCATCGCGCCGGAGACCACTTTGTTCACCGCGTCAACAAGTATCTTGTAGTTTGTGTAAAGCCTGCTTCCGAGGCCGTTCACCTTTTCCATCATGCGCACGTCAATGCTGTCCAGATGCTCCATAAGCTGCGCGAGTATTGGCTCTATCGCGTCCGTGCGGGTAGAGTCCTTGTCTGCGGCGTTGGCTATCAGTATTGTCTCCTTGCGCTCGTATGGCTGGGCGCGGAAAGCCTTTACAACCTCGGGGCAGTCCTTGGAATTGTCAAACCCCGGGGTGCTGCGTTTGTTCAGCAGGAAATACAGTTCGTGAACGTCCATGCGCTCAACGCCCTGATACACGTTTTTGAAGCGTATGTTGTTCAGCCGCGTGTTGATGGAATCCTCCTCGCCGCGCCAGCCCGAATTGGGCTTGGGCTGGTACAGCAGTATCACTGCGTCGCTGTTGTCGGCTATCGCCTGATACATGTGCTGCTCGGTTGAAACATCGTTGGAGGCATCCCCCAAGCCAACGTTGTCCATCAGCACTATGTCGCCGGCATCCTCGCAAAGGAACTTCTTGTATATGTCCACATGGTCAACGGCGAGATAGTTGGTGTAGGCAACATAATCCGGGTCTGAAGTGTGGTGTCCGTTGTGCTGCGCCACCCATTGCTGCACTTGGACTGGGTCTGTTATCTTTACGTACTTGTGGCCGTGAGTATCGTGTTCCAAGCCTTGAAGCGGCATTCCGTCCGCATTAAGCCCCGAAATAAGGTTGCGGATGAGCGAGTAGTTCTCCACATATTTCATTACAGAAAGGCGGCCGTCCATTGTGGCGGGAAGCCCGACGTCCTCTATCCTGAAATCCCGTATCTCGGCAAAACTGCCAAGCGGCTTCGGCGTTGCCGCTGGGTTGAACTTCCTTTCCAAGGCCTCCAGGTTCTTGTTGAACAGGGCAAGCATCTCATTCTCCGTATAGATATATACACGGGCCTCAAAATGGTCGGAGTTGTAGATGAAAGAGGAAACGCCAGTGCAATGCCCGCCCTCGCTGGCAAGCACCACATCGTTGCCCAAGCCAGTAACGCTTTGTATGAATGTACTCTTGCCGCTGCCAGCCATGCCGAACACCTGCAACGAAATGTTTCTGCGGCTGAAACGTGTCCTCAAACGCACAAGTTCCTTTTGCAACTCGGCAATCGCGGCCCTTGTGTCTTCGGTTGACACGTTCTGCAACCGCAGTTCCATACCCGGGTCTGCTGCGAGAATTGCGTAGTAAGGGCCTTTCTTTATTTCGCATTGGCTCTTGATTTCCTTTATAAGGTTGTCAAGGCTGTTCACCCTTTGCAGCAAGGATTCCATGAAAGCAATTTTGCCCTCAATCAACGGCAGCCGCGCCTCCTTGCGCTTGGCTATTATCTGTTGTATTTGTTGGTTTATCTGTGGCATATTACGCAAACAAAATGACAGTTTCTTGAATTGAAATGATTTTCATATTTTCAGCAAATCACTTCTCTAATTTCACTTTTACGTAAAAAATTCTCTAATGGGATCTATAATGTGTTCATCAACCCAAACGATAGCTCCAATGATTACCTTTCCAAGGTAATCAATTACTCTTTCAAATGTATCTTTAACTTCTTCCCATACAGCTTGGGCATTTTTACGCAAGAAAACTGCTAATCTTTCAAATATTTCTTTTTGAACGTTTGGCTCATCTATATCAATATCTTTACCTTCTTTTACAAGATCTTTCAGCACTTTTCTGGCACCGGCAAGCTGCATAGCTTGTGTATGGCTTATATCAGGATTTATACTGACCTCATTATCATACCTACTTCTTGTATCACTGTCCAAATTCCTGTATTCTCTTTCTTGTTCTGGCGTTCTATACATAAAACTGTGTCTTTAAATTTTTGATCTCTTTTCGCTCCACTTTGCCATTACTTTTTCGGCAACAGTGCCTGCAAATATCCAGCCTCGTTCAGATTCTAATATCGCCATCAAGACCCCTTGCATATTATATGCAAATACCGCAGAATATGCAGGAGATTGTTTCATGTTGATATTTTCGAATATATCTTCTTTTACCAAACGACGATAAATACCCATCAATCGTTCTTCTATAAGTTTTTCTAATGTTGGAGTCGGCTTATTTTCAACCCTATTCCAATGGAATTCTCTATTCGTTTTATATGCAGGAAAAGTTTCTCCTATTGCATCTATTTTATTTAATGCAATGATGATGTTTTTTGTATTTCCTGTTCTTTTACAAATCGGTATCACGGTATCACGGAGTATTTTTATATCAATACCCAATTCCTTTGCATGAGAATCAATGATATATATAATCAAATCACATCCAGGAAGAATCTGATTATAAAGAGGTATATACACTTTCTCGTCTTTCGTGATGTCATTTTTAAGTCCAGGCATATCTGCTATGGAAATACTAAACCCATCACTTATTTCATATATCCTTTCCTCAATGTCGGTCGTCCCTTCTGCAACGGAACGTATTCTATTTGAATTACTTGGTCGAACCCCAAATACGCTTTGAATGGTGGATGTCTTTCCCACACCACCTTGTCCTATAATGGCAACCTTAAATGGTTTATTACGAATTTCCCCACTTAACAATTCCCCGACCTTTTCTATTTCGTCTTTTGATACTTTGTTTGATTTTTCAAGCAATTTTCTAAGCCATACTTCTACCTTGAATTTTTCTTGATTGGTTTTCTTTTCTTGTGTCATATATTTCTATTCATATAGTTAATATTGTTGATTTCAGTTCATTTACTCCATAATTTCTCGTTGCACAAACAGCAACAACTTGTGAGGGCATAAAAATTTCATCATATTTTTGATGTATTATACTTATCCGCTCTTCTATGACAGATTGACAATCTCGCGTTGGAACATTTCTTTCGTTATTCCAAGGAACGTAATCCGAATCCAATGCCACTATTGATGAATCGATATGGTTCAAACCCACTATAAATTTGACCTTCTTATCTTGAGATATATGCTGCTTTAACCCCAAAAGCAGTTCTTGTTCCGGCGCATCCGTTTTAGCAAATGTAACAACCAGCACTATAGCATCAGCAATACTTACAGCATGGTCATAATACGCTTGATAAGCATCGTTATCAGGGAATTCGCCAATTCCTGGCGTATCAAAAATTGTCACGCAGTCATATCCTTGTGGTGCATCCTTTAAAACCGATACAGAATACAACTCTTTTGTACAGGAATAAAACGGATCCGTAGAAAAACGAGTCCCAAACATTGCGTTTATCAAAGAACTTTTCCCATATCCTGTTTTACCCAAAAAACAAACATTGTAGCTTCTTAACAGTTTCATATTATTGTATTGTTTTAACTACCCCTTTCAAAGCCACAGATTTACTGTTTTTTTCATCCGTATATAACCAGCACGGAAATATTACCCTATATTTTTTTTCTTTTTCCAATGCAGAACCGTCCTCCACGTCATACATTTCTTCATACCCTTTAACACCTTCAAAAACTTCAATCAAATCAGCCTGAAGTCCAAATGACTGAAGGCAAGTTATCCAGAGAGCCGGGCGTTTGCTTCCTGCATCCCATAGAGATGCCAATTCCATATTGGCAATTTTATTTATGACGAAGCACCACTGCTCTTTGTTTGCTATACACTCTGAGTGCACCCCTCTCAAAAGAGGAATTATTTCCTCCATATTTCTCTTAAAAGCCATTTCAGCAGACTCCCACTCGTTTTCACCTTGCGACGAGACCCTCATTCCTTGCTCAGGTTTAGTACCCCTTGTCAACAATTTCCACAATTTTTTCATAATTAAAATCTATACAATATTTCTTTTCTAATTGATTAAACAGTTTATACTTCCCATTATCAGTCCGAGCAGTGCCCCGAGCCAGACAATGGCCTTTAATTCTTTGCTCATTATCTTGAATATCAGCTTCTCCGTCTCGTTCACGTCCATTTCGTTGATACGTTCGCGCACAATCTTGCTGATGTCTATCGAGTCGAGAATTTTCGGCAGGTGGTCGATGATCACAGTCCTGTAGATGCCCTCCACAGTGTTCACGCCTTGCGCCAGTTGTTCCTCGCGCCCTTCAAGCAGTTTGCACACCGGCTTGTTCAGGAAACTGTCAACCTCCCCGCCAATCATGTTCGACACAATCTCCTCGCCGTTGTTTTTCAGCATGGTGTTTATGTTCTTGGCGAGGAAATGCTCTGCCGGCTCGCGCAGCATTCCAAGAAACTTTGCCACTATATTGCCGCCAAACATGCTGGCAGCCTTTCCGCCAAGCCCGCCTATCGCGCCTCCCAGCCCCGCCAGCAGCTCGTGTGCGCCGTCAAGGCTGAACTTGCCGGCTATGTGGTCCATTGCTATATGGGCCACCTTTTCGCCCATGGCGGAGTCTGCCAATTTGGAGTAAGTCTGCTTGGTTATGCTTTCGTTTATGCTGCCCGCAACGGCGGCTATCTCCTCTTTCGACAAATACCGGGAAAGGAACTGCCCCACGGTCTCGCCGTTGTTTTGCTGCGCTGTGATGAAATCCTCGGCGGCGGAGCGCACCTTGCCAATCATCCCGTCCGACAAAAGGTATTTCTCCAGCACCTCCCTGTTCATAAGGTTCTCGCTTATCACGCCGCCTATCGCCTCGGCTATCCTCCCTTTCTCCTTGGGTATTATTCCCGGTGTGAAGGGTATGTGTATGCCGAACAGATATTTCGCCGTGTGGGGGCGGAACAGCATCCGTATGGCTATGTCATTGGTTATATAGCCAATTACGCCGCCCAGCAAAGGTGCAATTATGTATGACGCATCCATATTATCCGTTTTGCTTTATTATAACAGAGGGGAACTGTTTCCTGTTTCTGTCAGTTATCCCGTGTGTACTTTTAATTTTTTACAGTTTTTCAATGAATGCGCTTGGTATGAAAGCCGTGGCAACATGGCCAAAGCCCGGTATCTCCATAACCACGCGCTGCTGCCCGGCTATGCGCGCCACTTTTCCAGTAACGCCGGCAAAGTCGCCCTTGACCACCCTCACTGCGTCCCCGCTCTTGAGGCGGCATTTCTCCGCCGGCACAGCCATGATGTGTTCGCTTTTCACGCTTGTAAGCCTTATGAAGTTTTCCATGTCGTCGTCCCTCACCCTTAACGGCGGATTAAGTCCTGCCTCTTCGGGTTTGGTCTTGTCCCTGTAATATTTAAGGCATTGGGTCGTCGGGGCGGGTTGCATAACAAGGCAGTCCGCGACCTCGGGAGTTACACACGCAAAGACAATACCGGGGATTAGCGGTTCGAGAACGCGCTTCCGCTTTCCGTCAGCCTCCCTTACGGCATAGCGCATGGGCATATAAGTCTCTATTTTTTTGTGATTGAGTTCGGCGCAAGCCTTTTCGGCCCTGCCGTATGTGGCCCTGAAAACGAACCAGCAGCGTTTTTCCGCAGGCACACAGTCCGAGGACACCCCTGTGTGTGAGTTCTTTGCTTTAAGGCCTTGAACTTCGGGGGAGACGTTGGGGGTCAGTCCAACGTGAGAGGGATTTGTCCCGCCTCGCCGGGTGTTCTCATTAGGCAATGAGTCCATATCGTTGTGCATCCTGTCCGGACACAAAAAAGCGTGAGACCTTCGTGTCGTCTGTCCCACTCTCTGAGGCTCTCGCATTGCCTAATCCTGTTGAACAGACAACGTTAGAACCCACGCCGATATGAATGCACCACCGTTAATTTAGGAGACCTTAACAAGCCATGTCATTGCGCCTGAGGCGCAATCTGTGCTTACAAGGTCTCCACGGGGCTGATGTAATCACACCCGGAAATCTACCGTTGGCCAGGTTCAAGACAGGATTTGAAATGCTTTGCGAGATTTCAGAGAGTCTCAAACGCAGCGTCGAGTAAACGCCTTTTTATGTATTCGGACCATTTCCCCGCCCAGTCCGCTTCGTGCGGATCACCGCTGCCGGTTTCTCCGCAGTCAGCACGGCGTGGGCGGCATGGCATTACGCCATTACCTTTACAGTCCGACTACAAATGTACGAATAAAATTCTTAAAAGAGATAAAACTACAGAAAAAAAATCGGGGGGGGGGGTAAAAAACACAGTCCCACAACAATTTACAGTAAAAAAGTATTTGACATTCTAAAAAATCTCGCATTTTCTGTTAATAAAACCATATATAATACAACTGACAGGAAGCATTTTGTCTTACTCCTTTTATGCTATGCGGCGATGATAAGTTGCAGAATTAGCAGTGTGTGTCAAACAGTGGCATAGTTTAATGATTTATCGCATAACGCAAAAAAAAAACGATTGCTTTTCCCAAGCACCACAAAAACCACATGGGACATAGTTTTTCCCATGTCCCATGTAGAATAAATTATGTCTGATATATTTTAAACTACGTCAGACCTTTTTTTGCCACCTACAAACCTTTGTTTTTCAGAAACCTACAAAAGCATTCAGATTCACAGGCAATTTGCTGGACACCAACGGTTTATTGCGCTTTCCCGCGTTTGGCACGAATTTGTGCCAAACAAAGAAAAACCGCGACCTTGGCCCAATCGCCCAGGTTGCGGTTTTCTTGGATTTATAATGAATATGCCGCCCGGCAAACACGGGGCGGCTAAATCCCGGCTTAGAACAGTTTTGACGGATAAACGCCCTCGTCGATGAGCTTCTGGATTTTCTCCACAGTGCCCTGACGGTCTTCAGGATAGGTTACGCCGAACCACTTGCTTGCGGTGTCGAGCACTTCCACTGTGGCGGTGCCTTCCTTTATCAGTTTGTCAACCATTAGCGGTATGAAGAACTCGCTCTTGGGGTTCGCCATGTTCTTGGGGTCGGAAAGGAAGGACTTGAAATAGTCCTTGCTGTAGGCGAAATAGTCGGGAGTGAAGCCCCAGAAGTTCATGCTCACAGGGGTCTTGTCGTCAATCGTAACCCATTTTTCGTTCTCGTCAAGATATTGCACGTCGCCATCGTGGCGTTCTATCTTGGTGCGCTCCACAACGTCGGTGAGCAGGTTCTCGGAATTGGTGGCGCATACGCCGCGCGAAACCGTGCCGCTGTCGCTCAGCGTGTTGCCCACCCGGAAGCCAACCATGGCGTATTTGTTCTTTGAGCTTTCGGGGAGGCTTGAGAGGAACTTGCCCATCACCATGAACGAGTCGCGGCCGTAGAAGTCATCGCAGTTCACGATGCCGAACGGTTCGTTGATTACGCTCTCGCCCATCATGAGCGCGTGGTTCGTGCCCCAGGGCTTTGTCCTGCCTTCGGGCACGGTGAAGCCTTCGGGCAGCGCGTCCAGCGACTGGAACACCAGTTCGCAGGGTATGTGGCCCTCGTACTTCGAGATGATTTTCTTGCGGAAGTCGTCCTCAAAGTCCTTGCGGATGACAAACACCAGCTTGCCGAAGCCGGCGTGTATGGCATCGTAAATGGAATAGTCCATGATGGTCTCGCCGTTGGGGCCCAGCCCGTCAAGCTGCTTCAAACCACCGTAGCGGCTGCCCATTCCGGCAGCGAGCAGAAACAATGTTGGTTTCATATCTTTGTTGCTTTAGGTTATATATTAAATGTATAGTTCCAAGCCAAACGCGGGAAAGCTCCCGCCGCTAAGAAACTGTAAAGTTACTCCTTTTTTCACAACCGGTAAAACTTTCCGGAAGTTTTTATGTGCAAACGAATTTGCCAGTGTTCCGATTTTTCCGTCACGGCTTTGTCATGCCAATAAAAAATGGCAAATTTGCATTATGCAATAACTTGGGTGCGGCGTGGCGCGGAACGGCTGCCGCCGCCAAGCCCGGAAAAAAGAGAATATGAAAAATTTGATAATGACAATGGTTATATCTACCGCCGCCCTCGCTTCGGCGGCACAGAACGACAGCGGCTTCAAGTACAGCGACGAGAAGTTCGCCGACCTGCAGATGCTGCGCTACAAGGTGGAGGGCTTCGAAAGCCTTCCGCTCAAGGAAAAGACGCTTGTGTATTACCTGCAGCAGGCCGCGCTTTGCGGGCGCGACATATTGTTTGACCAGAACTGCCGCTACAACCTGCGCATACGCAAGATGCTCGAAACCGTTTACACCGACTACAAGGGCGACCGCAGCGGCAAGGACTTCAAGGCCTTGGAGGTTTACCTTAAAAGAGTTTGGTTCAGCAACGGAATACACCACCATTACGGCAGCGAAAAATTCGTCCCCGGCTTCAGCGAGGCGTTTTTCGACAAGGCTTTGCGGAGCGTTGACAAGCGCAGGCTGCCACTGGAAAAGGGACAGACGGTTGACAATCTCATAAAAGAGGTGTTCCCCGTGATTTTCAACCCGGAGGTAATGCCCATGCGCGTAAACCAGACCGACGGGCAGGACCTTGTGAAAACCTCCGCCTGCAACTACTACGGCAAGGGCGTAACCCAGACTGACGCCGAGGCTTTTTACAACAAAATGAAAAAGCCCGATGAGGCCGAGCCCATAATGTACGGCCTAAACAGCCGGCTCGTTAAGGAAAACGGCAAGGTCTTTGAAAAAGTGTGGCGTTCGGGCGGACTTTACGGCAAGGCAATAGACAAGATTATCTATTGGCTGGAAAAGGCCGAGCCGTATGCGGAAAACCCGCAACAGGCCAAGGTCATAAAGAAACTCGTGGAGTTTTACAGAACCGGCGACCTGAAGACCTTTGACGACTACTCCATACTGTGGGTTAAGGACACCGAAAGCCGCGTGGACTTCACCAACGGCTTTACCGAAAGCTACGGCGACCCGCTCGGCATGAAGGCTTCGTGGGAGGCGATTGTGAACTTCAAGGACATTGCCGCAACCGAGCGCACAAAGAAACTAAGTTCGAACGCACAGTGGTTTGAGGACCATTCGCCTGTTGACAGCCGCTTCAAAAAAGAAACCGTGAAAGGCATATCGGCAAAGGTTATCACGGCAGCCATTCTCGGCGGTGACCTTTACCCGTCAACGGCAATTGGAATAAACCTGCCGAACTCGAACTGGGTGAGAAAGGAATACGGCTCCAAGAGCGTTACGATAGGAAACATAACCGACGCCTACAACAAGGCGGCGCACGGCAACGGCTTCCTGAACGAATACGTCATCGACAAAGCCACGCTCGAAAACATAGACAAATACGGGGATGCCTGCGACGAGCTGCACACCGACTTGCACGAGTGCCTCGGCCACGGCAGCGGAAAGCTTCTCCCCGGCGTTGACCCCGACTCGCTGAAAGCCTACGGCTCGACAATTGAGGAGGCACGCGCCGATTTGTTCGGGCTGTACTATGTGGCAGACCCCAAGCTCGTGGAACTCGGCCTCACCCCGAACCTCGAAGCGTACAAGGCGGAGTATTACACATACATGATGAACGGCCTCATGACACAGCTCGTGCGCATACAGCCGGGAAACAACATTGAGGAGGCGCACATGAGAAACCGCGCACTTATAGCTCGCTGGGCATACGAACACGGCAGGCAGGAAAATGTCGTGGAGTTCGTGAAGCGCGACGGCAAGACATACGTAAAGATTAACGACTACGCAAAACTGCGCTCGCTGTTCGGGAAACTTCTCGCCGAAATACAGCGCGTGAAGAGTGAGGGCGATTTCGAAGGGGCGCGCAAGCTGGTCGAGGACTACGGCGTAAAGGTTGACCCGGAACTGCACAAGGAAATTCTCGCCCGCTACGAAAAGCTGGACATATCCCCATATAAAGGCTTCATAAACCCGGAGTTCAAGGCAGTAACCGACAAGAAAGGAAACATCACGGACGTGAAGGTGGTTTACGGCGAAAGCTACGAACACCAGATGCTGCGCTACAGCAAAGACTACTCGTTCCTGCCTTTCATAAACGAATAAGATGACCGCGCAAGAGGTGAACGAAACCGTTACGCGCCTCAAAAAGGAGTTCCGCTCCATGATGAACGGCATTGTAAGCGGGGCTATGCGTGAAAAGGGGCTTGACTACGGCGTGAACTTCGGCGTGGAGGGCGTGAGGCTCACGGAGCTTTCCCGAAACCTGCCCCACGACGCCGCCCTTGCGCGCGCACTTTGGCAGGAAAGGGTCAGGGAATGCCGCCTCCTTGCGCCGATGACATACCCCGCCGAAGAGTTTGCGCAGGATGTGTGCGAGGCGTGGATTGACACACTGCGAACCACCGAGGAGGCGCAGTATCTTTCAATGCACCTCTTGCAGCACCTTTCATACGCCGGCGCGAAGGTTATGGAATGGATGGCTTCCGAAAACGCCCTGCGCCAGCTTTGCGGCTTCCTGACGGCGGGCAGACTGCTTGGCGGCGGAGTGAGGTTTTACGGGCGCGAGCGCAACGAGCTTCTCGACCAGTGCGAAACGGCGATGTACAGCAAAAACCCGCAAGTGGCGAGGGCTGCGTACAATACCCTGCAACGCTTCGGCTCACAAAACTCTTATCAGGAAACTGAAGTTGAGAAAATTTTCTCTAAATTCGCAGGGCAAAAACATCCATAATGGAAATTGAGGAACGGAAAGAGAACGCGGTCGAGACCTTCACCGAATATCTGGTGAGCAATGGCTTGAAAAAAAGCCAGGAACGCTATGCTGTGCTTGAGGCCGCAGGCAAAATCAACCGTCTCTTCACGGCTGCCGAACTGCATTCGTTCATAACCGGGAGCATGAGCTTCCACCTGAGCCTTGCCACGGTTTACTCGTCCCTCGACCTGCTCGACAAGTGCGGCATAATCGTGAGGCACTTCCTCTCCTCCGACTCGGTGGTGTTCGAATACGCCTACGGCAAAACCTCATTCAAATATGCCATCTGCTCGAAATGCGGCAGGATAACCCCCCTGCACGACCGCTCGCTCGACCGTGCGGTGTCGGTTGTAAAGACCCCGCGACTGCATTTCAACTACTACAAGACATACATCTACGGCGTTTGCGCATCGTGCGCACGCAAGGAGAAATCAAAACTACGCAAAATAAAAAATCAGAATAACAAATGAAACAAGGCAAAGTTGATACACTCTTGGGTATAGTTTTCGGCGACGAGGGCAAGGGAAAGGTTGTTGACTTCTTCACCCCCCACTATGACGTGGTGGCCCGTTTTGCCGGAGGCCCCAATGCAGGACACACAATTATCTTCGACGGAAAGAAATTCGTGCTGCGCTCGATACCCTCGGGCATTTTCTGCGAGGACAAGGTAAACATCATAGGCAACGGCTGCGTGATAGCCCCCGACCTTTTCATGGCCGAGGCCAAGGAACTCGAGGCTGCCGGCTACGAACTCACAAACCGCCTTCACATAAGCAAGCGTGCGCACCTCATTCTCCCCACCCACAGGGTGCTCGACCGCGCATACGAGGCGGCGAAAGGCAAAAACAAGGTGGGCACCACAGGCAAGGGCATCGGCCCCACATACAGCGACAAGGCCTCACGCATAGGCCTGCGCGTGGGCGACATACTCGACAACTTCGAAGCTAAATACAACGCCCTGAAATCCTATCACGAGAACATCCTGCGCAATCTCAACTTTGAATACGACATAACGGAGGACGAGGAAAAATGGATGGAAGGAATAGAATATATGCGCAAGTTCCAGCTCACCGACACCGAAATCGAGCTGAACACCCTGCTCGACGAGGGCAAGAGCGTGCTTGCCGAGGGGGCGCAAGGCACAATGCTCGACATCGACCACGGCACGTACCCCTTCGTAAGCAGCTCCTCCACAACCTGCGGCGGAGTGTGCACCGGCCTTGGCGTTGCGCCGTCGAGAATCGGCGAGGTTTTCGGCATTTTCAAGGCTTACTCCACCCGCGTCGGCTCAGGACCGTTCCCGGTTGAGCTGTTCGACGAGACAGGCGACGAAATACGCAAAATCGGAAACGAGTTCGGCGCGGTAACAGGCAGAAACCGCCGTTGCGGATGGGTTGACCTCGTGGCACTCAAGTATGCCGTAATGGTGAACGGCGTTACGCAGCTCGTGATGATGAAAGGCGACGTGCTCGACGGCTTCGAAACAATAAAGGCCTGCACTGCCTACGAACTGCCAAGCGGCGAGAAAACAGAGACTATGCCTTTCGACACCGAGGGCTGCAAACCCGTATATACCGAAATCAAGGGCTGGAACACCGACCTCACCAAGGTTAAGTCGGAAGACGAGTTCCCGCAGACTTTCAAGGATTACATCGCATTCCTCGAGCAACAACTCCAGCGTCCAATAAAGATAGTTTCAGTCGGTCCCGACCGCGAGGCGACAATCATAAGAAAGTAAATCCCAAGGCGCATAATTCCGGCTTGCCGTTAAAGCCGCAATCTGCTCCGTGTGCCTATACCGCAAAACTACATCGGACATAGGAAAAACTACGTCCGATGTAGTTTAAATTATGTCTGATGTAGTTTTTCCTGCATAGGACATAATTTTTGCCACTGCAAGCCTCTGACTGCCAATATCTTACAAAATTTTCTCAAAAACAGGTAATTCCCTTTGTATCAAAGGGATAGAAAAAACGGCTGCATTTGCCCCATTTTGCAGCCGCAACGCCGCCACTGCAACAACCCACACCTGATGAACAAAACCAGATACTCCCATGCAAGTTCCCGCTCCGATGCGGTATATCCCTACTTCATCTTCCCCGACAAAGGCACGGCAATATACCCATATCGCCGCAGCGACGCGCCCGCAACGCCGGTGGAGAAATTGTTTGCCGGACGCTTGGAAAAGGCTCTCGACACTTCCGCGCTTGAAGTGACAACAGGCAGATGCTTCAAGTTCGCCGACGGCGGATACACCTACCGCGCCTCAATACTCCTTTGCGACAGGGAAAACAAGGGCGTTGCCATCGATCTGGAGATTGACGAGCCTTACACGCTGCCCGACTTCACGCCGCGCCACTATATAGAGGACAGCAGCGACTCCCTGCGCGATTCCCTGCTTACCGCCAAGGGGTGGGCTGTGGTGCGTTTCGCTGAAAAACAGGTTGTGGAATCCTGCGGAATATGCTGCAACTTTGTGCTGTCGCTCATAAACAGCCTCAAGCTTTTCCCGCCCATACCATACGACAGCAGCGTGCGCGAAAAACCGTCCTCATTCCGCAGGTTTTCACGCGTAAGTGCGGAACTTGCCGCACGCACCGGCTTGCGCGAGGGATATCTGGGGCGTGCGGGAATAGAGAGTTTTGAAACCGCGCCATACGCCGACCGCGAGCCGCTCACGCCCGGGGAACGCGCCAGCCTGTGCGGAACGGATGCGGACGGCAGTTTGGGCTATGAAAGCGGTAACAACGAGGGCTATAACGCCGAGCACCATTTCGACCGCGATGACGACATCGTGTTCATCCCCGAAACCCACACCTACCTCTACAAAGGCTGCGACGCCATGAAGTCGGTAACAACAGTGGTTTCGGAACTGTTTTCCGCATTCGACGCCCACGCAACGGCGGAGCGTAAGGCAAGGGAGGAGCAATGCTCGCCCAACGTGTTTCTCGACAAATGGGCTTTCGCCTCGCGTGAGGCGGCAGAAACAGGCACGCATATGCACGCGCAGATAGAGAACTGGTTTCTCGGGCGAAAGACAAACAGCTCGTTCCGTCTGCGCTTTGATTCGCCAACCGTCAGGTGCGACAAATACGTTGACGTGGGCAGGGAGTTTTCCTATTTTCTGGATTTCATCATCCGCGCCGGCATAAAGCCCTACCGCACCGAATGGCCCATTTATGACGCGGAGGCGCGCATTGCCGGCTCGCCCGATTTGGTTGCCGAGAAGAACGGGAAACTCCTTATGTTCGACTGGAAACGCTCCACCAAAGTAGTGGACGCCGGGGCAAGTCCCGGAATAAACGGCAAGCCCAACATGAAATGCTGGAACCGCCACGGTTTCGGCGCATACTCGCCGCTGCCCGACTGCGCGTTCGTGCACTATTCCCTGCAACAGGCGGTTTACAAACGCATCCTCGCCAAAAACTACGGCGTAAGCATCGACCGCACATTCCTCGTAGTGCTCCACCCGCAATACAGCCACTTCTACATAGTGGAGACAATGGACGTGGAAAAATACGTTGACCGCATCTTCAGCAGCGTGCGTTGAATTTTATTGCAGCAACCAAAAGGTTGGGTTGTTGCGATAAAAAAGTTTTATTTTCCTTTTGTTTAGAGAAATAATAGTATATTTGCAACGCTTATACTCATACCGCAAGCCTCAAAGGTTGAGGATGAGGTTAGGCATACATATTGAAAAGGCGTTTCCGTACGCTTTTGTTTTGACGATAGAAGAACTTCGCAACCTCCTCTATGGATTGTCAAGAACAAAGCAACAAGAACGCCCCATTAGATGTATTGTATGCCAGCTCTTTCGGCCATATTCGCTTTACAGCAATTTGCCAAAGACTGGTTTATATATTTACATCCGCGTGGGGCTTTCCGTTGCTCGTTCCGACAATCCGGGCAATGCGAAGGCCTTTCTATCGTGGAACGAGCGACAGAATGGCTTCACGCTTGAACCAGTATGCATTTTGTAAGTATCTGTAAATCAAAAGAAACTTTACGGCATCAAGCGTAAATGATACCATAAAGTTCCCATTGTATGCGAGAAATCAATCTTGCGTAGTTTGGGTGAAACACGAATAGTTTACTGCATATTAGCGATTAATATTCATTAACTCGTCTTTTGCGGTTTCAATGGCAGTAAATTTCAATTCGTCTTCACCCTCCAAAGCATCCAATACTTTGTCGGCAAGCCAAAGAGTGAGCATTTCCTTTTCATCCACTTTGAAGTATGTTGCCATTTGAATTACTTGACTTCTCTTTGCTCGCCTATCCCCACGTTCAATCTTGCTGAACATGGGGGTGTCTATTTCTAAGTATGCAGCTACTTGACGCTGCAATATTCCTTGTTCGTCTCTAAGAGACCTTATCTTGTTTCCTAATAACATATTTCCTTTTCTTTGGGTTTGTATTGAATATCTGTGTCAGACATACCATTATATTGGTCCGTTTTCGGTCGGAACATCGTCAAACGGTCGGATTTTCGGGCGGATTGTGGATTTTTCGGTCGGATTATGATTAAACCGACCGATTGTAGTCTTTCAATATCCACTTCAACCCTATTCTGTCTATCATTTTTTCTTCATTTAATTCTACTAAGAGTCTGCCTACATAGCGAAGTTGCTGTTCTTCCGTCTTATTAGCAGGTAGCACATCTTTGAGATATTCGTATATGCTATCTCGCTTGGCTCCTTCGTCCCCTGCATTGCTGAGATATTGAAGAATCATTTGACGCAACTTCTCCTTATCCAATCCTTTTGTCTTTGTGTAAGAAGGAAGTTGATGCGTGTTTTTGGCAATGCTAAGAGAAATGCTGTAATGGGGAGCATCACCCTCAATAAGTCCACGTTTGAGCAAGTCTTGCGCTATATCCTCATGAATTGTTCTGCCTTTTTGTACTGCATCAAGCGAGATGCAATCCCATAGAGATAGAGTGTCGTTTGTCTTCAAAAGATCAGTATATCGTTTGTTGATTTCATTGCCATAAATGCGGACGACTACTTTCTTCTTGACTTGGTCAATCTCATAGTCTGGCATAGGAAAATGTCTGCGCCATTGCTCATTGAACATTTTCTTGATACCACGGCTTACGGTATCAATCATGTTGAAGTCAACCATAGCCCTACAAAGACATTCATTACGGAAATGCGTCTGAGGTTCTTCGTTCTTCAAAGCATTTTCCAAAGTGCCAGGGATGAACGTTCCTGCATTGGAATAATACAGATAACCAGGATTTTCCACGAAATTGATACGTTGCTGAAGAGTGTAGTCTTGATGGGCAATACAATTATGAAGAGCCTCACGAATGGTGTAGTCGTCATACTGCTTCATCGTGTCGGGGAAGAGCGTTCCTCCTGGCATTTCACGCAACGTCAGATTCTCAATCTTTGATAGAATTTCGTCCACCGTTAATATAAAAGGTACTGTGAAGTGTTCGTAGTCAACCACTTCCTGATTCTTGTCTCGGCGAGTCCAAGTAACCTGTGCCACGGCAGGGCGAAGTTTGAAGGCAGATTCGTATTTACCCAACAATATGATGGCAGCCCGAGTAATGCCTCCGTTTCTTGTCAGTCCGCACTTGCTCAGGAACGTTTGAACATTCCAAGCATTCACTTCCTCTGTAGGTATGCGACTATGAACCTTCTTAAACATCATCCGAGCCTTGGCAATAGCCACCTCATCCAAATCGTCTATAGTTGCGTCTGCCACTAATTCTGCCGACCAGTCCTTTGCTGTGTAGATTGGCTCTTCAAGGATAACAGCCATCCTTTCTTGTGTCAGTTCCACCAAAGAATCTTCTATCCGCTGCCATGCCTTCTTGTGGGCAAGGACTGGGCGACGAGGCAGGTGTTTTGGAATATGAATTATCCATACTCGCTTGTTAGCATCATCAGTTACAAATTCTTCGATGCTTAGACCTTCCGATGAAAGATAAGTACATTGTTCTGTAAGTTTGAAGGTTGCTGACTGCGTGTTTGCAGGCTGGCCATTAAAGGTGAGCCTTGAAATGTCAGTTCCAACTATTTCAAGCGTTTTATCCTTTACGCCAATCACAAGGTTTCCTCCCTCCATGTTGGCGATAGCCGATACGTAGGATATGACATCATCTTTCTCGTCCCCACAGAACGAGTTCTTCAGATTCTTAAATTCTTTCCATTCGCAGCGAGCATTCTCTTGTGGGTACTCACGAAGGAGATATTGTTGTAATTCGAATTCGAGCATAAGCTATTCTAATAAATATTTAAACATCAGTTCTTTCCTTCTTTCATTTTTTGCTGGTATATAAATATACCTTTCTGATTTTAATTTTTCAAGATACATCCTAACCGCAGGCTTGACAGTTGGATATTCAAGCAAGTTCTTATCTGCAATAATAATCGTATGCTCCTTGGCACGGCTGGTTGCAACGTTAAAAAGGTGAGGTTCTAAGGTCCTAATGTACGACGTATTAGGAACAAAAAACAAGGTTATATCAGTAGTTAACCCTTGTATTCTTGCGACAGTGTCAATGATTACATTGTCATGAGAACCTACATTTTGAGTAATTGCCTTTTGAAGTGCCCGTGTAGTATTTCTCATGCATGTTAAGACCGCAATATCCTTATCTTTCGCATCATTATGAATGCTTCCAATAATGTAAGCTGTTAACATTATCGCAAACTGAGGAGTATATTCTCCAGAGGGCATATCCGTCAAGACTAGAGTCGGGCCACCTTCTTTAAAGAGAATTTTTTCCATTGATGGTAACCCAATATGAACGCCATGTTTATAGGCTTTCAGTGTTCCATTATAGAAAATACCTGTATAGTCTGCTGCTCTCTGCCCAAATCTATATGTTGTTGTTAGCTGATAAATTGGAGAAGAGCTGTTGTCTGCCAATAATTGAAGACCATTTATCATATCTCCATAATTGCATATTTTTATCCTGTCTCCATTTAAGGCTACAATCGGTGATAACTGGTGGATGTCACCAACCCACAGATTGTGCTTACCCATTTTCTTGCTTGCTGCAAACATTGCCAAAAGAGCTTGACTTGCTTCGTCCATTATGACAAAGTCAAATGGAGTTTCCAAAGTCAGATCTGCAGCAAATCCACTTGTGATGTAATAAGTTGAAAGGACAATCGCTGATGGGATAGGCGCAATTTGCTTAATGGGGGTCAATTGGGGTACCTCTCGATGTTCATCAGTTGTGATATTGGTCTTGAAGATTTTGCCTTCTTCGAGTAGTGATTCAACAGAAGGTTTCTCTGCAATTTCCATTAGAGCCCGGTTGGTCAAGGCGGTTACCAACACAGAAAAACCCTCTTTACAAAGTCTTGCACATAGCTCTGCAATCATGTATGTTTTGCCTGTACCAGGGGGACCTTGCAAAATCATTGTATCAGTTAAGCTTAACTGGGTGTAGACAATACCTGCAACATTGTCATGATTGATAAGTGTTGGAGTCCAATTCTTAGGAGTGTACGCACAGTCTAAAACAGAAGAAACCGAAGCGCTTATATTATCTTCTACCACTCTTTGTAGATTCATTACATAATCTATCGGTGGACGTTGAGGGCCAAATGCTAAGATTATTCCAGGAGTATCTTTTATATATTCAGCAAAATCAAGGCTTACTTTGCTAAAACCTACTAATGAAAAGTTCTTATCATTTGTTGCCGAATGCCAAATGCATACAGCCTCAGTTGAGTTATATCTCTGTTTGTACAAGTCACGGTAAGTTAACTTTCCCCAATTTCTATAGCTCTGTAAGGTAGGGGGAAGCACCATGCATATCAAGAACTCTCCTTTTCTTGGCAAAGATCTTGTATTTGGAAATTTCATGATCATTTCTCCGTCCTTGAAAGTAACGAATTGTGCCACAAACATCTCCTCGCTGTTTTGTAACAAGGAGATGGCTGTTGTCATGAATTTTTTGTTGAATTCCTCAGTTTCAGCTTTTAGCTCGTCCTCAAGGAATTGCCAATGATTACGTCTGTCAATATACATATTACAATAAAGAATCTTCATTTGCGCCAATTGAAGCTGGCAACGATTGTGCTGGTAAATCATGCATATCTCGCATTGCCAGTTTGAGCTCCTCATTAGGATTATTGAATGGTTCGGGAGTCTTGTTATAACCAATTGCTGTACCAAAGTTGAAATGAAGCCCCTTAAAATATTTTAGAGCCTCTGCAAGTGCTATACATCTATTCTTGTACTGCATATTTTCAGGACTGAAAGTAATTGCAATAGTATTTGTATCTCGCGGCAGTGCATAGAATGGTACACATTGAGGTCCATCATGAGTTACAACCCAAAGCATGGATCCTTCCTTTGATAATTGCTCCCAATCAGATGTATTGAGAGAAAAAGCACGTCTTCTGGATTTATAACTATGAACCACAATTGGTACTTCTCTTCCCGTTGGGTCTAGTACGCCATAGATATTGCACCATGCGTCCTCACATATGCCCTTTGTGAAACGATAACCTTTTTCTTCAAGATACAATTTAACATCAGTTTTTGCTTGTCGAAGATAATCCCTCATTTCTTCTACTGAAAGACCTGCATATTGAGGCTCTGCAACAGTAATAGTACATGGTTCTCCCGATTCTGTGACAGATTCTATTTCAGTTGGGACAATCACATCGCTCAGATTATTGACGTTATAATCATCCGAATCCTTATCTTCTGGATTTGGCTCGTTAATCATACCCATAGCAGCCAATTGACTTTTGAGAATTTCATTTTCATCCTCAAGTTGTTTAACCTTGTCGGTCAATTCTCCGATTTGAGCACTGTTTTCTATAATGATTTGAATTTGCTCATCAGTAAGTTTACTACTTACATTCATCAAGAGTTCTCTCTTCTCCTTCTTCCAAACTACATTGAGGACTATCGAGTCTTCTATTGGCTTGGTCTTAGGGAAGTTTGCCTCATTGAATTGTCCAGATTGCTCTTTCCAAACCTCAATCAATTCATGAACAGCATTGATATAATTGGCGTCCTCCCATTTTGCTGGTAGCTGATAGTATTCATAAACCTTATCATCTATTAGTTTATAGGCATTGATAGCTCCAATTACAGATTGAGGCTGAAGGCAACTATGAGAATCCATCAGAATGTTCCTATAGTCTGTTTCAGGGTCAACAAGCAAAGATATAACATCCTTGAGCAAGTCTCCTATATTTCCCTCATCCTTATTAAGGTCACAAAATGATTTCAAGACACCATTTTGGTTTGGGAAAATAGAAAGATTCGAGTATGAAATATTAGCGTGTGAAAGAAATCTGTAATACCTATTGAGTACTTCCCACACTTTAACTTCACCCACTTTATCAAGTGATGTGTTGATTGCGTCAAGTGTACCCATAGACGATATTGCTTCCTCTATCTGGCTGCAAACATATTCATTTGCGGATAGCCACAAGTCGGATGAATCAAAAGAAATATCGGCTTCGGAGTTTGTTTGACCTGGAAGTATATCTTTAGATACGTCGAATATATCTCTTTGATACTTATATAGTTCCGATTCTCTATCTTTCGGAAGAAGACTGACAACATAAAGAGCAATTTTGTCAAGAGCATCTTGAGGTTTATAATGATATTTTTCTCTGAAATAGTTTCCACATGCATACGAACTAGTCGTAGCAAACTTAGATTTTAAGTCTGCTGCAAATGAAGTGATTGTCTTGTTCTGATTAACAGAAAAAGCGGATGCGTCAATGTCCTTATGAAGTAGGATCTCCTTGTAGTTCAAATCAGCTGATTTGAAGATGGCATCCTTTAATTCTTCAGGAATTCCAGCATCTTCATAAAGATTTTTATGCGCACAGAAATTTCCTTCCTGATTCGGAAGAACTTCAAATGTATCTAATTTCGTAATTTGAATGTTCAATGCTAAAAGTGCATTATTCAACCATTTTGCGTTAAGGCCAACTGGGAGCTTTGATAGTGACCCTAGTGACTTTAAGCTATTGAGAACTCGTGATACAAACCAAGTATCTACTTCTTTCCATGCGCCTTCAAGAAGACTGTTGTCCGTTATGGATACTGCATCAGTAATAGAATATAGTGAAATGCATATCTCATAGAAACGCTTTCTTTGATTTATGAATTCAGAAGAATACTTTTCTTCCGCATTTGGAATAATAGATATCAATGGCATCAGACGAGAAATTTTAGTAGCCTGATTATCATCATCTATAATATTTTTTGCCAAACGATTGATATCTGCGCTATAGCTTTGAGAATTATACTTGGAATCCAAAGATACTGCTGTTACATCGCTATGCAACAGAATAGGCTTTACATCCTTACCGAGTTTGTTCAACAAATCAATGACAAAAGTAGAGACATTCTGTCCTTGCTGGAAGTCTTCTGTATCTTTCTTCAGGAGTTCTCCATTCATGTTAGGAAGCAAAGCATATTCTGTAAGATAACGTACATCGTAATTTGAAACATACTCAAGAAACTGGTTATACCATATTTGTAATGTCGTATTAACCAGGTTGATACTGCTCCAATTTTCTTTACTCTCAATATCTGCACAAAGATCTTCCGTTGCCCAAAGGTTCAGTCCACTTTTCCAAAGCAATATCGACCATTTATGATTATCTGAGACAATCTTGGATGGGTAAAGCGAAGCCAACAATGAATATACATAATCTTCATTCTCTTGTATAGGCTCCTTAGCGAAAATACAGTCTGACAGTTTTTTGTATGTACTACCATCATATGACTTAACAACATCATATTTCATAAGAATATCTCTATACTTGTGAATGACATTAGACACATACCAATCCTTATCAAGATTCTTGTGGGATTTAGCCTTGTCTAAACCAGAGGCGAGATAATATAGACTTCCATATTTACGCTCCGAAAGGAAGGCTACAAGTTTTTCATATAATGGAAAAATCTGCTCATAAATCTTTTGATTTATACCTGTTTCAGTGATGACATTCTTCTCTTCGTTCCAGATTTGACCACTCAACATGAGGCTTTGTCTCTCACTGTCTGGCTCAAAATCTGGACTATTGACAATAATTGGCTCTGATAGTTGGTCTTCTATACCAACCATAGGAAGAACACAATAGTGGGCAGTTTTGCCTATATGATTAACGATATTGTTATTCTCGTCTATTTCTATTGCAACATCCAATCTTAATTTTCTTTCCTTACGATAACGTTCAGAAAGTTCCTTTGAAGGTCCTTCGTAGTGAGAGAAAACAAAACGTCTCTTACTGGTAGAGTTTGGACTTGCAATTTCATATTCGGCAAGGTAGATGTTTTTACTTAAACAAACCTGAGGGAGTTTCTTAATCCTAGTTATATTACCATTGTCATTTAGCTCAATAGATTTCAATTCTTTGCAGAAGAGCATAGTAGGTGCAATATTCTCATGAAAATTCTGTACACCCAATTTGACTGCTGTTCTTCCAGAATCAGAATTAATATGATATGTAAATGTCGTCCAGTCAAAAGTTTGTTTGAAGAATTTCTCGGATGCGCGCATCTTTCTGAGACCTTCAATCAATTCACTTGAAATAAGTCCATCTCGATACATTGTAACTTCAAATCCACAAAGTTCTGTGCATTCCTTATTGGAGTACATATTGCTTTCGATTGTAACAATCTTTGAAAGGCAATGAGTTGTCAGAAATCCAGTACCGAAACGTCCTGTACTTTCTTGATTCTCTTTACCACCACTATATTTATATAGCAGACCATAGCGAGCCTTGGCAGTGAAAGGAGCACCATCATGCTTGAACTTTACGGTATCCCCGTCTATCTCAATACGTACATTTATCTCATCTCTATTAGGGTCTAATGCTATTGTGTCTTTTGCATTCTGAATAAGTTCCCATACCCATCTTTTTTTGTCAATATCAGATGGGGCATTAAGTTCACGAAGTCTTTTCTCAACGTTTGTGATGTACATTTGATCAAAGACTTCATTCATGGCATCGGTGTTAACATCCGGTGACAGAATTTCCTGTTTGCTGTCCATATTATCAATGTTTGTTGTTTTTTGTAACAATGTGGCTTTTTGATTCTCGGCTTTTTCCTGAATTAACTTTATTTGTTTTCCTGGCAAAAACCAAGCTTTATACTTAAATGGCATCTGTTCAATAGCAGATTTATTGTATCTAACATCCGTAAGTCGAACAGATTTATTACCTGTAAAGTATCCATACAGATGATTATCTTCATCCTTGAGAACAAACACAGTAGGAGAAGCAATCACATCTTTTATGTTTGTATCAGTTTCTGGATTGTGATAGATGCTATTAAGAGAGACCTCCAACAGAGGAGCCAACTCCAACGCCTCGGAAATACGTATTTCTTCTGGCTTCATATCTTGATTAGGAAAATGATAATACCCTAACAATCTAAGTTTTTTAGTCTGTTTCATAAAATGTGTTTTGTGCATTGTTCTATAATACTTCTAAAACATAACATTGCCAGTTTGCGTCAAGCACATTTTCTACCGACACCCCACCTTTGTTCTTTGAGATGGAGGGCGTACAAGAGGGATGTCCTGCACTTGGACACGATGAGCCTGTGTCGGTAGGCTGCCCATTATACAATGAAGCGTCAGCCATTAAAGGCTGCTTGGTGTTATCTTCCAATGTTATTGCTCAGAGGTTAGATTAAACCAATAGACTTTTTCTTGATAGAATTGTCAATTATTGACTACAAAAGTAAAGAATCTTATTCAGACGAAAGAATAAATCATTGGAAATCTTTACTTCTGGTATCACATTTCTGTAATTTGAGGCGATTTGCAGTAACCAACGCTACAAATCGCCTCTCATTGTCATTATCTGGATAAACCTTGTGATTTCTTTCTTGATGGCGCTCCTAATCCAATTTTCTGTGTTCCGTCCCAATTTGTAAGTTGATCAGCGCAACCATTGGAGCCACCGAGTGAAACGTATGTATCTGCGCTGCACGACATGTAATCAATGAACGAAAGGAAGTTCTGAATGATGGGTTTGGTATAAACAACCTCATCGGTAGCAAAGAGCTTTGTCCAGTGTGCGACACATTCCTTTCGATAGTTGCCACAATCATTCCAATCCATGCTTGCGAGAAATCTGTCAGCAGCAGATGCTACTCCTTGTGGAGAGTGAAGCGCAATGTTGGATTTTGTGGCAGTAGCCATAATACCATAATAGATTGCTTTGGCTTCTTTCTCATAGAAATCTATTCTGCTTGATTGCGAAAAGGCTTTGAGCTGTTCATGACCTTCACTAATGAATCGGTCAAGTACACCTTGGTATCTGTCTTGCCTTGCCTGTTCCTCATGTTTTACCTCCGCTTCTTGCTCCTTGCGTCCTTCCACACGTTTAACAGCTTCAATTATTTCAGGCTGCTTTGTCAAGTCGTTCCATTGAAGAACCAAGATTTTATATTTCTCCAATAGAGTATTGTAATCGGTCTTGAGTCTTGTAATGTCCTCATTTTTTGAGACTAATTGGGTATTGAGACTTTCAATAACTGCATCCTTTTGAGCGGTTACTCGTCTGACTGCATTCTCGTCAAGTTGCGATATGCGTTGCTTCACATCCGCATTTTCAGCCTGTAGTGCTTCATTATCATTCTGCAATGACTTATTCTCAACAATCAGTTTGTTTAGTTGCTGCATATAGTAGGTGTAAGTCTTGTTGACTGACGCTCTCACACCATTATTCTGCTTCTCACGTTCTGTGTTGATTGCAGCGACAAGAACCTTGATTGCATCATAGATGTTGATAGTCCGTTCCTCTCGCCAAACCTTTTGTCCGATAAGTGCTGGAATAGGAATGGCAAGTTCTTTTTTAACGGCATCCATTGCCTCTTGAACAGGGGTCTTGATATTGAGAAGAGGGAAGGTAAGCTCTTGCTTGTCAATAGTGGCAAGAGCAGCGTATTTCCCCACCTTGTCAAGAGCTGCTTTCGCCTGTCGCTCGGCTTCAAGAACGACTTTGTTCTTATGCCTTCGTCCTCGTTTTTCCTCCTCGGACAATTCATTGTAAGGGATGCCGCGTGCAAGACCATACTTGCAGCCAACCTCATTGTGATAGTCAGTATGTAGTTGCGAGAGATATTCCGACTTTGCTTTTCTCGTCTCTCCCCACACCTTGGCATAAGACACACGCTCAACAAAGTCCTTTGAGGCTGTCTGCTTGGTGTAGTTGTCTCGCTCCTCTTTGGGTAATGTTCTCCATTCCTTAGTTGAAAGCACTATGTCGGGATTGTTCTTGTTTACATACTTGCTGCCTATGCGTCCACGTTTCTTGACTTTCTCCACAGGAATAGTCTGTACATGGGCATGGATGCTCGTTTCGTCACAATGGACGGCAAAACTAATGATGTTCTCCTCACCCCATTTGCGACAGGCAAAGTCGTAGGTGTCCTTTGCCCATTTATAAATGCCTTGTTGCAATACGATGTGGCTATGGTCTGCATCAGGATTGGCGGTGTCAATCTTTTGGTTGCCAAATGCGAGGTTGTACAGCACGTCGTGGTTGCCACTGAATATCATGCCGACGGTGCAGTTCGGACTGTTCTTTGAAACTTGGTCGGGATGCTTGGCATCCATGTATGGCTTAAAGCCCAATTCATCAAGACGCATCTGAATGCGCTCATGGAGTGGAATAGGGTTAGATCCAAGCGGAACAAGCTTTCCGCCTCTGACGATTTCAAAATTGAGATTCTTGCGAGAGAAATTATAATGGTTGTTCTTGTCCTTGTCGGCATTCTTCAACCGATAGACATTCTCGTCCCAACCTCTGCGCTCCGCCTCGTTACCCACTTGGGCGGAGAATGATTTCTTGTCTTTGCCGACATGGATAGCGGCACGTGGTATGTTGCTTTGCATATTGTATTTCAGTCTTGTTGTACATTGTAAAAGGCGTAACTCGGTATAATGGCAGCAGGTCTCGGGCGAAGCCTGAGCATAATAGAAGGACTTTTTAAGTGAACAGCGTCAGCAGGTGAATCTAAAAGTCCCTATTATGTTCATGGACTTTTGCAAAAAGTCACCTCCTCATACAAGTCCCTCTATCCTTGGTCATCAGCCGGCTGTGCATAGTCCGTTCGGTATGTCGGATTACGATAGACAATCTTGGTCATCATCTCGTTGAGTCGATCGGCAATGCGGTCGCCATATCGCTGACGGATTTCCTTTGGTTCAAGGTTTGTGGTGAAGACCGTGAACAGTTGAGCGTCATACCGCATAGCCAAGAGTTCCTTGATGGGATACATGAAATTGCCATAGTCCTGCACTTCAGCAGGTTCAGTCCCAATATCGTCTATACCTAATATATCAGCTTCCGCCAATTTGCAAAACTTATTATAGTCCGTCTTGCGGATTTGCACAATCTGCATGGCATTGACAATGGTAAAACTATAGTAGTTATCAGAACTATGTCCAGCATTAGGCGATAGGTTCGGTTTGAGGATTTCCAATCTTCTGACAAGGTTCTGCAATGCCTTGAGCATAGTGGTCTTGCCGTTGCCGCATCCGCCACATAGAACGATTCCGAACTTTGCAGTGTTTGCAGTCAGGCAATTGGCTACCTGTTTGAGTTGCTCTTCAACAAAACCATTATAGATAAACCTGCGATAGCGGAGCTGTACTTCCATGATATATGCAGCCAGAAGATATTCGTATGCCTGCTCCTCCAACATAGGCAGTCTAAAACGCCCCGTCATAGTCCGTCCCTTCCGCAGGAACTGGACAAGTCCTGCGATTTTCTTTTCGTTTGCTATTTCCATATACACCTCCGTTTTTACTGTCAAAAATCTCACACCTTCCCTTTATAAAAGAATCTTTGCTTTGGGGTTTGTCTTTATCTTTAATATGTGTCAAGTCCTGTGTCAAACCATGCATCAAGTTATCCGTCAAGCCTACTGTCAAGTTATCTGTCCATTCAAGCAGTGTGTAATTGGATGGTAGATGGCGGGATTTGCCTTCTGTAAAAGCGATAAGTTTGCGCTCGGCTAGATGCTTCCGTGCCGTGATGACAGTTTGCCTTGAAAGGCGTAAGTCTTCACATATTCTTGTTGTGGAGCACGCAAACGGCATTTTCCAATACCGCTTGTTGCTCTCGTTCACAAGGTAGGCAAACAAGGCTATCTCACTCGCTGGCAATGGCGACAACAAAGCAGAACGCCAAAGCTGGTTCATGTATTCGATATACGTCATACGCTCTCTTTACTATCGTTGTCGTAAGCATTAGGCAAGTTTTTGTCCACCTTGCTTGTCCGTTTGCAATAGCCAGCAACAGTTTCGTTCATAGAACGAGCGTGTGTAATGGCTTTGACTGCCGAGGCAGGGTACATGTTCTTGTTGCCAAACTTGATGTGTTGCAAGTAACCAGTGCGATGCCACTGCCATAGGGTAGCAGGACATACATTGAAAATTTTGCAAACTTCCTCTGTTGTAAGAAAGGTTTCCTCAGATTCTTCCTTGCGGGCAGACGCAGCTTGTTCCTCCCATTCCTTGCGTGACTGCGCCAAGAGAGCATTTGCAAAATGGTGAAGGTCTTCGGGAGTAATGGTTAGTGCAACCTGGCCTCCCATCTTTGTCAATGACATGATGTCAACCATATTTTTTCTTTTGATATTCGTTATACATACGCTGTCTTGCTCGTAAACCAGGATGCTCTTTCTCGCAGCGTGATAAAAAAGAAACACCGCCAATCCGCTGGTTTGTCGGATTGACGGTGCAAAGGTATATGGCTTTTGACGGCTCTCGATGA
>DKDC01000019.1:173082-173385 GCA_002451695.1 Prevotellaceae bacterium UBA6858
CTAAGGATTGTAAATGGTAGCAGATTGTCAGAAACGAAATATGCTGCGACAATATGCAATAATCATAGAAAGGAAGTTCTTGCGTCCTAATTTGCGGTCGTAGAAGTGCACCTTATTTTCATTGGTGACATTGTAGCCTATGGCATTTTGTAAAGACCTTCTGTGATACTTGATTTTCTCCTCAACCTGTTTCTTGACGGCATCGGACTCGTATTCCAAGTTTATATGATACTTGCTGAAATACTTGTCGAAACTACTTTTCTTCAGGTTGAACTCATCGACCAGCAGACTGCGAGGAATTGT
>DKDC01000020.1 GCA_002451695.1 Prevotellaceae bacterium UBA6858
CGCCTTCTGCAACAACAACCCGATAAACAACATCGATCCCGACGGGAGGGCGGTGTTTATGCTTTTTTACACCAAGAATAATGGCAGGGGAGACGAAATGTTTAAATCTGCGGCAGAAACAAGAAAATATGATATAGAACATAGTGATAATTTTGATCCCCAACACGATATTGTGCTATTAAAAGGTATAGAAGATCTTGCATCTATAAGTGATTGCGTGGAAGATATTGTTGATGAATATTCTGACACTTACGGACAAACGGCGGAATTTTCTATATGGTCTCATGCGGGAATAGATGGACCTGCTGGGACTGAAAATACAAGCTCGGACGCATTAGACAGAAAACAAATGACATTAAGCGGATGGGGCAAAATAAATTTTAATTGGCAAAATGGTGCTGTGGCAAACTTTTTTGGATGTAGAACGGGAGTTGCGTCCAACAATCAGGCCTCTTTTTCTACGCGTGTATCTGCATTAGGTAATTTTAGGAATGTTTCCGTTTATGGTCAGACATCTTATGCTTACCCTTCAACATATGTGAATTTGAGAGCAAATACCAACAGTATGATAAATGGTGCGTTTTCGTATCCAACATATATGGTCGGTGCCTCACGTTTGGGATTATCTGGCAGATTTTTTCCCACAATGTCGAAAGCTAACGCTATGAGAAAAAGTTATAATGGCCGGGGAGCGGTAAAAGGATATTATCAAAAAGGAATAATGTACAAATGAATATTGCGAGAAAGAAGAAAACTATAATATGTTTGGGGTTTGTGCTGTTACTTTTGCTAAACTCATATTTTGCGAGACCCGAGAACGTCCGTTCAAATTATTGGAAAAATACAAATGAAAAAGGATTGTTGGGGGAGTGTGGAAACGTTGCGGATTTTTTATGGTTCTCTCAAGACGGCTGGCAATACAATTTCCCCTTAGTAAAAAGAAACGAAAAGGTAAAAGGCATTGTTTGCATATGCCTCATGGGGCGTTTGGTAGTCTATTCTTTTGAAAACAATACCATAGGTTTTTATGTCTGCGTATGATTTTCAAAAAATAATGCCAGGCGTTCATAGCTGTGTATTGCTGAGTTTTACAAGCATTTTCTCGCCAAGTGCTGGATTTTTCCTGCAAGATACAAGCTGGTGTATTCAAAAGACAGTTATTCCGTACAGTTACCAAACGGAAGAAGGCAAGTGTTATGGGAACACCGTAATACAAGGCAATGAAATGCCGGCTTATGTGTTTTTAAGCTACGGCGTATTTGTTGTTACATGTTTTTCCAACGTGGACGACTATTACGAGAACGCGGAACGGTTTGACGTAGGGGAATGGAAATTAAAAAGCGATACGTTGGAAATCACATTGTGGAAGCCAAATCCAAAAGTGGAGCGGTTCTTTATAAAAAAGTCTGCCGAAAATGAAAACAAGATGCGATTGTATTATATTGACAATATAGGTGCATATGACGAGCTTGTGAAAATAAAATAAGTACACAGTCATGGATAATATTGGATATTTGGAATACTGTTGGAAAAAACGTCCGGATGTGCAATACAACAAGGTTGGGAAACATTATAATGTGGAGTTTGACTTGAGAAAAAACTCTTCATTGAAACATCAGGAGGTCGTCCCCAAGAATGACCCCAATGCAGTGAATAAATTCAAAATGATAGGAAAATGAAAACAGGGGATTTTGACTATTTCGTATTGTCGATATTTGATGTCGGCGACGGAAAAGCGAAAAAACAGGTAAAGGAAAGTCTCGATGCTCTGTCAGAAGGATATGAAGCAACGGTAACAGAAACAGAACCATTTTTTCAAGAATAGACATTAAAGCAATAAATATATCCGCAACAAATCATTGCATATGAAAATACCATTAATGGTTTTGGGGTTCGCTGTTCTGCTGGCGGCAATTGTTCATGTTTCGTTTGCATCTTCGGTCGGGTTGCGGAAAACAGACAGCATATCCTGTAAGCCGACTGTGGTTGACAGCGCGGAATTTTACAAGGAAAAAACACCTTGCCTCCTTTTTGATGAAAGGAAACCGGTATTAAAAAAGGAAAAAGGTGTGATTAAGGTGAATGGGTATAGTTTTGTTGACGACAAATCCGACAGGTTTTATTGCAAATACAATTATGAAGGGCGGTGGAGGGACTGGGTGCTGATATCATGCACCGGCTATAACGAGGAAGAGTATTACCTTATAAATGAAAAAAACGGGGCGTTGGATACATTGGTGGGGAAACCAAAGATTTACGGAGACATAATTTTATGTGTTGAAGGAAGCCGCACTGATTGGGATGGGAAATTGGAAATCTGGAAAACAGGTAAGAAATTCGCCTCATGCCTATACAAGTTTAAGCTGAAAGAATACGGCGTTTCCAGCGTGGATGATATATATTAGACTAACGACACACTTTATGTGAAATATAATTCGCTTAAATATATGAAAGTATGTCTGCGGCATCTGCACAATGCGCATTAATCGGCGGTGTACAGGGCGTATGCAATACGCCCCTACATATATGCAACAAGCAATTAACCAAACAATTAATTCCATATACAATTATTGCAAAACCATAACCGCCTGTCCTTTTCAAAACACGCCGAAAACTACATTTGACATGGGAAAAACTACATAGGACGCAGGAAAAATTATGTCTGATGTAATTCAAACTACATCAGACCTTTTTTCGCCACTTGCAAACACCTGAAAGACAAAACGTTACAGCGCACGTCTTTTATGCGGTTATCCTTTTGAAAGTCAAATCTTTACGCAATTCTGGCGGCATTTGCTGTTTCTCCGGCAGCAAGCAAAACGGATATGCCGTGGGGGATGCTGAACAAAATGTCCCTTTTCTGATTTTCCTGTTCCTAACCGGGGCATTTATTTGCCATGCCATACAATAACAGGCAATATTATCAGTTATAGAAATGAGTTATGCGCAAAAGTCTGCTCATATTATTTACGCTCTTTGCGGCGTGCTGCGCCGTGAGGGGGCAGTATGACCCGGAATACACCCATTTCTGGATGATGGAAACGTCGTTCAACCCCGCCGCCGCCGGAAACGAGGACGCGCTCAACATAACCGGGGCGTACTCCATGCAGATGACCGGCTTCCGCAACGCCCCCAAAACGATGTTCGCCTCGGCCGACATGCCGTTCATCGTCCTGAAAAAGCGCAACGGCGTGGGGCTTTTGTTCCAGAACGACGAGCTCGGGCTTTTCTCGCACAAAAAATTCTCGGCGCAATATGCGTTCCACATCGAAAAGCTTTTTGGCGGGCGGCTGAGCGTCGGCGCACAGGCCGACCTGCTCGCCGAGGAGTTTGACGGCACGAAGGCCGACGTGGAAACCTCAAACGACCCGGCAATACCCACATCAAAGGTTACGGGTTCGAAGGTTGACATGAGCGCGGGGCTTTTCTACCGCCACAAGAACTGGTATGCGGGGGCGTCTATGGCGCACATACTGTCGCCCACGGTGATGCTGGGCGAGACCAACGAGCTGAAAATCGACCCCACCTATTATTTCACCGCCGGATACAATATCAAACTGCGAAATCCGTTAATTACAATACACCCGGCAGTGCTCTGTATGTACGACGGGGGCGACTTCAGGGCTAACATCAGCGGGCGCGTGGAACTGCACGACGACAAGAAAAAGCTCTTTGCCGGGGCGACCTACAGTCCGCAGCACTCAGCGGCGGCGTTCATCGGGGGGCTTTTCCACGGAATAACCGTCAGCTACTCCTACGAGGCATACACCTCGATGCCCGACCTGAAAAGCGGGGCGCACGAGATAGTGCTGCAATACCGCCTCGACTTGAACCTGTATAAAAAAGGGCGCAACCGCCACAAAAGCGTGCGCTATCTGTAAACATAGAAACAACATCAGAACATGAAACAAATAGCTTATGCCTTCACAGCCTTCATCCTGTGCCTGACGCTCGCCTCGTGCTTCAGCAGCAAGAAGATGATGAGCGACGGGGGCGAAGTAACAGGACAACGCGGGGTGCGCTCGGAAGAGCCCGCGCCCTACGGAATGGTGAAAGTGCCGCGCGGCTATCTGAAGGTGGGGCTCGCCGAGCAGGACAGCCTTTGGGGGAATGTGATACCGCAGAAGGACATTTCGGTTGACGGCTTTTGGATGGACCAGACCGAGGTTACGAACTCCATGTACAGGCAGTTTGTTTACTGGGTGCGCGACAGCATAATCCGCGAGCGTCTTGCCGACCCGAGCTACGGAGGCGACGAAACCTACAAGATAGAGGAGGACAAATACGGCGACCCCGTAACGCCCCACCTCAACTGGAAAAAGCCAATCCCCTGGCGCAAGCCCACCGAGGACGAGGAGCGCGCAATCGAGAGCGTTTACACCTACCACCCGATAGACGGTTCGCGAATGCTCGACACGAAGCAGCTTAACTACCGCTACGAGATTTTCGACTACGCCAAGGCGGCGATGCGCAAATACCGGCTGAACCCCGAGGAACGCTCGCTCGACACCGACAATCCGGCAGACCCCGACGAGGTTGTCATGATTTCGAAAGACACCGCATACGTTGACGACGACGGAAACATAGTAAGGCAGACCATAACGCGCCCACTGTCGAGCATGTACGACTTCCTGAACACGTACATAGTGAATGTGTATCCCGACACCACGTGCTGGGTGAACGACTTCCAAAACGCCAACAACGAGGTGTACCTCAAAACCTATTTCTCCTCTCCCTCATACAACGACTACCCCGTGGTGGGCGTAACATGGGAACAGGCCAACGCATTCTGCGCGTGGAGGACAGAATACCTTCTGAGGGGGCTCGGCCCGGAGGCGAGAAACGTGCAGCGCTACCGCCTGCCGTCTGAAATAGAGTGGGAATACGCCGCCCGGGGCAAGGAGGGCAACCCGTTCCCGTGGAAAGACGGCGGCACAAAGAACGACAAGGGATGCTTCTTCGCCAACTTCAAGCCCGACAGGGGCAACTACACCGAAGACGGCAACCTCATCACCTCGAAAGTGGGCATATACGGCGCGAACTCGAACGGCCTGTTCGACATGGCGGGCAACGCAGCCGAATGGACAAACACAGAATACACCGAGGCGGGCGTCAGCAACATGAGCGACATAAACCCCGAACTGAAATACAACGCCGCCAAGGAAGACCCCTACCGCCTGAAGAAGAAAGTGGTGAGGGGAGGCTCGTGGAAAGACCCCGAATCGCTGATACGCTCGGCATGGAGGACGTTCGAGTACCAAAACCAGCCGCGCTCATACATAGGCTTCCGCTGCGTGCGCTCGCTGGCGGGGGCGGAAGCCGGGACAAACAAGGACAAAAAGAAATAAAATATAAGTCATGAAGACAAACAGCTTCAACATAATAGTGCGTCTGCAACGCTGGATGGACAGCGTGCCGGGGCAGACGTTCCTTAATTACGCATACTCCTGGGGCGCGTCAATCGTAATCCTCGGCGCACTCTTCAAGCTCACCCACCTTTTCGGCGCAGACATAATGCTTTTCATCGGTATGGGCACGGAGGTCATCGTGTTCTTCCTTTCGGCGTTCGACCGTCCGTTCGACACTGACGGGGAAACGCCCGAACTCGAGGAAAGCCCCGAAACCGATGAGGAAGATGCAGGGCAGACCGAAGCGGGAGGCACAGGAGGCACCACAATAATAATTGGCGGAGGCAGCGGAGCAGGACAGCAAACTGCGGGCGGAGAAATACCGCAAACAACGGCGGCGGCAAGTGCGCCCGCACAAGGCGGCGGGCTTGTGATGAACGGCGGCGCGGCAGTCCTTGCCGATGCAGGGAACGCGGCAAACCCCGAACTCGGAGACGTTACGCAGAACTATGTTGACAAGCTAAAGGAACTAACCGAAGTGCTCACCAAGGTGGAGGAGCAAAGCCGCAAGATGACCACAGACAGCGAGGAGATGATAAACCTCAACCGCACCCTCACGGGCATCAACACGGTTTACGAACTGCAACTGAAGAACATAAGCTCGCAGATAGGCACAATAGACCAGATAAACGAGCAGACCCGCAAAATGGCAAAGCAGATAGAGGAACTCAACGGCGTTTACAGCCGCATGATAAAAGCCCTCACTGTAAACATGAAGAACGCCGCAGCGGCATCCTCGGACGACGGAGGCGAATAACGCCGCAGCGCAACCCGCATTTGCCACAAACAGCGAAACCAACACAGCAAAATGGGAATTAAAAGAAGACCGGTATCTCCAAGGCAGAAGATGATCAACCTCATGTACATCGTCCTGCTGGCCATGCTCGCCCTAAACGTGTCGCCCGATGTTCTCAACGGGTTCACGATTGTTGAGGACAACATAAGACGCTCGACGGCAAGCACGGCATCGGACAACGCGGCAATGTACAGGAACTTTGACGAGCAGATGAAAGCCAACCCCGTAAAAGTGAGGGAATGGTTTGAAAAGGCACGCAGAGTACGCGCCATGAGCGACTCACTTTATGATTACGCCGAAGAACTAAAGCGCGCCATTGTGCTGCATTCCGACGGCAGGAAAGGGGACATTCACAACATTCTCAACAAAGACGACCTCGAAGGCTCGACATACGTAATGCTAAACCCCACAAGCGGACAAGGACGCAAGCTGTATGACGCAATAAACGGCTACCGCAGGAACATAACATCGATGATAACCGACAAGGACGAGATTGCCGTGATAAGCAAAAACCTCGCGACAGTCGTGCCGCAGCGCGAAAACACGCTGGGAAAGAACTGGCAGCAATATATGTTCGAGAACACTCCCACGGCTGCGGCGGTGGCGTTGCTCAGCAAGCTGCAAAACGATGTCAGGTACGCGGAAGGCGTGGTGCTGCACAACCTCGTCTCAAACATTGACGTAAAGGACATCCGCGTAAACGAGCTTGACGCATTCGTAATCCCCAACTCAAACACCATTGTGCAGGGCGGAAAATTCAGCGCACGCATAATAATGGCGGCAGTTGACACCACGATGCGCCCGTCAATATACGTGGGGGGACGCAAGGTTGCCTCAAACGGAATTTACGAGTTCACCTGCGGAAACACGGGCGACTTCAATTTCTCGGGATACATAGAAATGCAAAATGGGCAGGGAAACACCGTACGCCGCGACTTCACGCAGAAATACACCGTGGTAGCCCCGTCGGCGACAGTCTCCGCCGATTTGATGAACGTGCTGTATGCCGGCTACAACAACCCGATGAGCGTCTCCGCCCCCGGAGTGCCGCTCAACAAGATTGGGGTTTCAATGACAGGCGGCACGCTCCAGCCCAACGGCAACGGCAAATACATCGCCCGCCCCGCAACAGTGGGGAAAGACGCAGTGATAACCGTAACCGCCAACATGGAGGGGCGCAATGTGGAAATGGGCAAATTCACATTCCATGTGCGCAAGCTCCCCGACCCCACGGCATACATCGCCTTTAGCGACGAAAAAGGCAACGCAAGCCAATACAAGGGCGGACGCCCGCTGTCAAAGGCAACCCTCATGGGCACGCAGGGCATAGGCGCAGCCATAGACGACGGGCTGCTCAACATACCGTTCAGGGTGCTTGGCTTTGAAACCGTGTTCTTCGACAACATGGGCAACGCCGTGCCTGAAATCTCAAACTCCCCAAGCTTCACCGAAAGGCAGAGGAATATGTTCCGGATGCTCTCAAGGGGAAAGCGTTTCTACATCACCCGCGTAAAAGCCATAGGGCCTGACGGAATAGAGCGCACCCTGCCACAGGCTCTTGAGGTTATAGTAAACTAACGAAAATACAACAACGATTACGAATATGCGTAACATAAAGACGAAATACCTGCTGCCAGTCATCACGGCCGTAATGGCAATGCTCACCGCCGTTCCGGCAGAGGCGCAAAGCAAGACGGGCGGGGAAAGCCAGCCGTCCCTGTCGGTGCGCCGCCAGCGTCAGTCTGCGTTCACCTCACGCAAACCGCAGGCAAAAAATACAGCCAAGGCAAAACCAGCCGCAAAGAGCGCAGCACCCACAGCAAAGCCAGCCACCGCGCCCATAAAAGCCGCAGCAGCCGACACGGCAAACAAAGCCAACACTGCGCGCCCGAAATTTGTGCCGCGCCAGCAAAGAAACGCCGCCACGGCCGCAAAAACTTCGGACGACCGCGCACAGACAGACTTCCCCACCGCCCCCGATATGCCCAAGGACGTGTCGTGGCGCAGGGACATATACCGCACGCTCGACCTCACGCAAGACGCAAACGCCACACTCTACTACCCGCTCGAGCAGCAGGGAGACCAGATAAACCTGTTCACATACATCATGAAGCTCATACTGCGCGGGCAGGTCAAGGCTTACGACTACTCGCTCAACGGCAACGAAAACTTCGATGCCAAGAACCAGGTAAAGCCCAAGGACATTCTCGACCGCTACCATATATATTATGAGACAAAAGACGGCAGAATGCACATAAACGACAACGACATCCCCGCCGCCGAAGTGCTTGAATACTTCCTGAAGGAAAGCTCGTATTTCGACCAGCGCACCGCAACATACCACACAAAGGTAACAGCCCTCTGCCCCGTGCTGAAAAGAGCCGACGACTTCGGCGGGGCGGATGCAAAGTACCCCATGTTCTGGGTGAAGTATGACGACATCGCGCCGTTCCTCGCCAAGCTGCCGCTCACGGGAAGCAACTACAACAACGCCTCGACCATGAGCGCGGACGACTATTTCGCCATGAACCGCTACCAAGGCAAAATATACAAGACAAACAACCTTCAGGGCAGGGTGCTTGCGAACTACTGCACCACCGATTCTGCCTTGGCAAAAGAGCAGAAGAAGATAGAGAAGCAGCTGACCGACTTCGAACGGCACATCTGGGGCAACGACTCCACCGACTCCGCCAAAATCAAAAAGGACACCGTAGTCCAGAAAAAGGAAAGGCGCAGCCGCACACTCTCAAGCCGCCGCAGCGGAAACAGCACAAGCGTGAAGGAAAAGAAGACCAAAGGCTCAAACACGTCATCTTCGGGAAGCGCACGCGTGTCAGTACGCCGCCAGCGCCACTAAGCAACCCGCATCACGCCAACATACCAAGCCCCGCCCCCAAAAGCGGGGCTTTATTCTGCCTGCCCGGCAAAGACCGTCAGGACTTGCACCCCAGCAGACGGCAAGCCGCACCGCCAGCCCAAAGCACCACAAAACTCGCAATCCACAGGTAATACCCTTCCACCAACACAAAACTTTTCATGTTCATGGCTTCGTCAACGATTATTTTCGGACAGAACGAAAACAAGCCTCCCAAGGCGACCGTCAGCATAGCCAGACAATTAAAGCGCACGTACCTGCTCTTGAAGAAATCTATGACAGACAACACATAAGTAACGTTCGCATACCATGCAAGGAAATAAAAACCATATTTCCCTCCTGCGAACACCGCCATCCACCCCCATAGCAAGCTCCACCATCCGCCGATTGCATTCTCACGCGACAAACCTTCCGTAAGGTAATCAGGGAAACGACAGGCGGCAATGTAACACAGCACACTGAGCAGCACCACCACTTTTTTGCATAACTGTATTTCCCTAAACCTTACCTGCGGCATATTCTTTATTACGCTTTACTTTCCACTTCCTTTATGTGCATTATTTACCCTCCCAATATTGCTTGACATTTCTAAACCATAATTTCCGTTCCCCAATCTTTCCGATTTCCTCATCATAGAATGTCGCCAGCTTATCACACATAGACAACATCCATGCCTTTCTTGATGTTATCTCTACAAAGGACAGATTGTTGGCATTTGCAATTTGTATCTGTCCCCAACCAAGAGCTCCCAATGTCAAGCAACCCCAATCAAAAGACTCTATTCGCTTGAAATGGCAATCTGTATAATTGAGTTTGCCACCAGTAACATTATACGATATTATCAGGACACAAAAATTGTTTCTGTCGTCATTCTTGTAAAAAGTCGCCAACCTTTTAACAGAAATCAAATTTGGCATATTGAATTGTGTTTCCGTATTATGTGTCTTAACATCAACAGCATAATAATTATTGCTGGCATCCTTAAATGCCATATCTTCCATAGCACGTCTGCCAAACTCATCATTTACAGAAATACCATACTCTTGAAGAACTTCAGGCAATCCTGTTTCTGCAAGATATTCCTGCACTGCATCCCCAACTGCACGCGGAGATGACAACGAACTGCCCTTAACTATTTCTGTCGCCTTTTCTTTCAGGTGTTCCAATATTTTATTAGCAACACTCTCTATATCGAATTTTTCTGTCATACCAATCAATTAAATAAGCCCAAAGAGTTTTCTTCTTTTTGCAGGGATATTCTCTTTGAAGATATATTGTTCTGCTTTTTCTGTTCGCACAGCGAATTCCGTTCCCAAAACACTCCGTCAAAGTAACCCTGAATAGTCTTGTCTCCAATGGCCTGCATAAGCCTCTTCACAGCCCAAAGGCAATACTCATGGTTGATTTCCACGCCACAATATTTTCTTCCAAGTTTGCTGGCCACTACCGCAGCTGTCCCGCTACCCAAAAATGGGTCAAATATCCTGTCACCCGGTTTTGATGAGGCAAGAACCAATTTTGCGTACAGTTTCTCCGGCTTCTGTGTTGGATGGTCCGTGTTTTCCGGCATTGACCAAAAAGGGACACTAATGTCATCCCAAAAATTTGACGGATAGGTTATGCGGAAATTCCCGGTTTCTGTTTCCTCCCAATCTTTTGGCTTCCCGTCCACTTTATATGGTGCAATAACCTTTCTTTTCATTTTGACAGCTTCAACATCATAATAATAATTCTTGGGGTTCTTGACCGCAAACCAAATATCCTCCATTGCGTTCTTCCAATTGGATTTGGCGCCCCTGCCCTTTTCTCTCTGCCAGGTAATTCTGTTGACAACTACAAGTCTTTCTTCTATCACTCTTTGTATGGAAGACGTGCATTTCCAGTCTCCACAAATATACAGAGTGCCGTCAGGCGACAGCTTGTCACATACTTTATAAAACCAGCTTCTCAAATAATCTTCATAAGCATCTGATTTCATGCTTGAAAACTTTTTACCATGAAAATCCTTATCAAGATTATACGGAGGATCTACGATTATCAAATTAAAATATTCATTAGGTATATAATCAATGCAGTCAAAAAGATCCGCATTAATTATAGAATTATCGGCAAACGACTTTTTTACATCATTCGCACTCAAAACAAATTTCTCCAATGAAGGAATTTCGCTTTCAGATACAGTTAACGTTCTATTACGCTCCGCACGGACTTTTTCTCCCATTTGATTTCAACAGTTCCCAATAACTAAATATTTTCCACTAATACCAACAAAGTCAGTCTTTCAAGCATCTAAACCAACTTTTTCAGGTATCATAACTATTATTCTGTAATACAAAAATAACTGTTTATTTTATGATAAAACGGCCATGCTGTCAAAATTTCAAAGGATACGCACAGGTGAGAAATGGCAGCACCACATATAAACGCAAACAAGATACACCGATACCCTACAAGAATTACAATTGCTTCTGTTTTGAACATTACACGGCACATACTCGGTTGAGTTTTTGCAAGACGCTGGTTTACAACAATTTGCCTGTTTTTGAAATCATCCCATAAGAGACTGTTTCCCAGAGGTTTGCAACAGCGGAAAAAAGGTCTGATGTAGTCTGGATTATGTCAGACATAATTTTTCCTGCATAGGACGTAGTTTTTCCCATGTCCCATGCAGTTTTTCCGCTTTGCGAGCCGCAATGCTGTTTATATGCAAAAATCCGCGCTGAATGGTGGAAAAAGACGTTTTGGAGGGGGTTGATTTGCGCTACAGGTAATATCTGCATAATTTAGCGGCATTTTTGCACACCAATACTCTGCATAAAATTTTGCGCGGAAAATGTAATGCGGTAATTTTGCAGTTGGAAACGGGCTGTAATATACAGCCGTTATAATCAAACCCGCACGGGGCAACAAAACGGCAAACGCGTATGAAAAGAATCGTTTTTATCCTATTCGCCTTCATTTTAAGCGCCTCCATGCAGGGGCAGCACACAATCTCGCTCGACAGTTGCCGCTCCATGGCCCTTGCCAACAACAAGCGGCTGCTGATTGCCGGAAAGGAAATCGAAAAGGCAGAATACACCAGCAAGGCCGCAAAAACCAACTACCTGCCCAAGCTCAAGGCAACAGCCGCATACTTCCGCAACAGCCGCGAGACGCACCTGCTTGACAACTCCACGCGCAACAGGCTCAACAGCCTCGGCTCGTCAATATCGCAGCCGCTCGGCTCGATGGCGCAGATTGTGGAGCAATACCACCCCGAGCTTGCCGACAAGCTCACGCAGTTCGGCAACAACGTGATTGGCGAGATTTCGGACGTGGGGCACAGGATAAACAAGGGCTTTGAAACCGACACGCGCAACATGTTCGCCGGCGCACTCACCATTACGCAGCCTATATATATGGGCGGGAAAATCCGCGCCTACAACGACATCACGAACTATGCCAGGCAGATTGCCGAGGAGAAGCACCGCAGCGGGGCGCAGGAGGTTGTGCTTGAGGTTGACGAGGCTTACTGGCGCGTGGTTTCGCTGGTGAACAAAAAGAAGCTCGCCGAAAGTTACGTGAACCTGCTGAAGCGTCTCGACGGCGATATGCAGAAGATGATAAAGGAGGGCGTGGCGACAAAAGCCAACGGACTCACGGTGAGCGTCAAGCTGAACGAGGCGGAAATGACGCTCACAAAGGTGGACGACGGGCTTGCGCTCTCGCGCATGGTGCTGTGCCAGCTTTGCGGAATGCCACTTGAAAGCAGCTTCACCCTTGAGGACGAGAACAGGGAGCGGATTGCCCCGGCAAAGGGCGGCACATCGTTCGACATAAGCCAGGCATACGTTAACCGCCCCGAGCTGCGGAGTCTCGAACTTGCCACCAGGCTGTATGACAGAAAGGTGCAGATTGCCCGCTCCGAGTTTCTTCCGCAAGTGGCTCTCACGGGAAATTACCTGCTCACCAACCCGTCGGTTTACAATGGCTTTGAAAACAAGTTCAAGGGGATGTTCAACGTGGGCGTAATGGTAAGTGCGCCGCTTTTTGAGTGGGGCGAGAACAAATACAAGATACGCGCCGCAAAGGCTGACGCGGTTATCGCAAAATACGAGCTTGAGGAGGCAAAGGAGAAGATAGAGCTGCAGGTGAACCAGCAGTCGTTCCGCGTGAGGGAGGCGGAGAAAGTGCTGGCACGCGCCCGCAAGAACTGCGAAAGCGCGGACGAGAACATGAAAACCGCAAACATCGGCTTCAAGGAGGGAGTGATTCCCACAAGCGACCTTCTTGCCGCGCAAACAGCCTGGGTGTCGGCCCACAGCGAGGTGATTGACGCGGAAATAAACGCACGCCTCGCACAGGTTTACCTCAAGAAATCACTGGGAACGTTGGAATAAGAAAAATTTAAGGCTAAGGCTATGGCTAAGATGACAAAGGAGAGGAAGAACCTCTCGATAGGACTGTTGATTTTCACCGCCGTGATAATTGCCACGGCTGTAATGGGCATTATCCTTCTGCAACCCTCGACCGAGTACATAGAGGGACAGGCGGACGTTGAGGAATACCGCGTCTCGAGCAAAGTGCCTTCGAGAATTGTAAGGTTCCTCGTTGAGGAGGGCGACACCGTTCACGCCGGCGACACGCTCGTAATCCTCAACGCACCCGACGTGGAGGCAAAACTGCAACAGGCACAGGCAGCCGAGGCTGCGGCGCAGGCGCAAAGCGACGAGGCACGCAACGGCGCGCGCAAGGAGCAGATACAAGGCGCGTACAGCATGTGGCAAAAGGCGAAAGCCGGAGTGGAGATAGCCCAAAAGACATACACCAGAATAAAGAACCTCTACGAGCAAGGGGTTGTGGCGGCGCAAAAATTCGACGAGGCCACAGCCCAGCGCGATGCAGCAATAGCCACCGAGAAAGCCGCACGCTCGCAATACGACATGGCGGTGAACGGCGCGCGCCGCGAAGACAAGGCGGCAGCCGAAGCCCTCGTAAACCGCGCCAAAGGGGCTATCAACGAAGTCCAGTCATACATCAACGAAACCGTGCTCACCGCACAGGCCGACGGCGAAGTAACCGAGATTTTCCCCAAGGCCGGGGAGCTTGTCGGCTCTGGCGCGCCGATAATGAACATATCCATAATGGGCAAAATGTGGGTTTCGTTCAATGTGCGCGAAGATCTGCTGAAAGATTTCGGCAACGGAAAAACCTTCACGGCAACCGTCCCCGCACTCGGCGGCAAGGAAATCCCCCTGCGCACTTACTACATGAAGGACGTAGGGAGCTATGCGGCGTGGAAAGCCACAAAAACCACCGGCTCCTACGACATGAAAACTTTCCAGATAAAGGCACGCCCCGTTGACGGCGCAGACGGCCTCCGTCCGGGGATGTCGGTAATTTTCCCCATAAAGCGCTGACGCCGCAAGGCTGCACAGCTCCGAATTGCTAAAGCCGCAGAAAAATGGCAGGGTTCGCAAGCAGGGTGAAAACCACACTGAAAGTGTCGCAAAGGGAGGCAAGGCGGATTTTCTCAAGTCCGCTGTACGTGTTCTGCATGATTGCCGCGCCCATAGCGTGCTTCGTGTTCTTCCTCACGCTCATGGGGCGCGGAGTCCCCACCGAACTGCCCGTGGCGATTGCTGACCTTGACAACACAACGACATCGCGCTCGCTCACAAGGAACATCGAGGCTTTCCAGCACACAAAGGTAATCGCCCGCTGCCAAAGTTTTTCCGAAATGCGCGACATGATGCAGCGCGGAAAGATTTACGGGGCTTTCCTTATTCCCGAAAATTTCTCCAAGAACCTTCAGGCGCAACGCCAGCCCGCAGTTTCGTATTATTGCAACTACGCCTATTTCACGGCAGCCTCACTCGCATTCCAGGACTTCAAGACCATGAGCGAACTTACGGGAGGCGCGGCGACGCGCTCCACACTCCGCGCAAAGGGCGTGGACGAGCAGCACACCAACGCCTTTCTGCAACCTATCATGGTGGAGAAGCATTTGGTCGGCAACCCTTGGGTGAACTACTCCATCTATCTCAACAACGTGCTTGTGCCAGCCGCGCTGATGATTTTCATATTCCTCACAACCGTTTACTCAATAGGCGTGGAACTTAAAGACGGCACGGCACGGCAATGGATACTTCTCGCCGGAAACTCCATATTCAAGGCAATAATGGGAAAGCTTCTGCCGCAAACCGTGATATTCTTCGTCCTCGGCACATTCTACAACTTCCTAATGTTCGGGGTCATGAAATATCCGTGCCACTGCGGCATCCCCGCTATGCTTGCCATGACATACCTTTTCATACTCGCCTCGCAGGGCTTCGGGGTTTTCCTCATCGGACTTATCCCCCAATTCCGTTTCGCAATGTCGCTCGCATCGCTGTGGGCCATTGTAAGCGTGTCGATGTCGGGCTTCACTTTCCCCGTAACAAGTATGCAGCCGTCGCTCAAGGCCCTGTCGCTGTGCTTTCCGCTAAGGCATTATTTCCAGATATACGCGTGCAGGGCGTTGAACGGCTACCCGGCTTTCTACTGCCTCGACCACATTCTCTTCCTGCTGTTTTTCGTGCTGCTTCCGCTCACGGTGATGTACAGGCTGAAAGGCGTGATGCTCACATACAAATACGAACCATGACATGAGCATCCTGCGAAAAATAGCGAAAAGGTTCTGGCGGACGGTGTCCGAGACCGCGTTTGTCTGGATACACGAACTCAACACGGCGTTCCGCGACGAGGCGGTGCTGGTGTTCATGGTTCTCGTGCCGCTGGGCTATCCGTTGCTTTACTCCTTTATATACAACAACGAGATTGTGCGCGACATCCCCATAGCCGTCGTGGATGAAAGCAACTCAAGCCTCTCGCGGCAATATGCCCGCAGCCTCGATGCGTCGCAGTACACCAACGTAACGCAGATGCCCGCCGACCTGAAATCCGCGCAGGAACTGATGAGGCGGGGCAAAGTTTACGGAATTGTGCGCATCCCCCCCGATTTCAGCAAAAACATAAACACGGGCAGACAGGCATACGTTTACGCTTTCAGCGATGCAAGCACGCTGCTTTACTTCCGCCAGTTCTCCATAGCCAACACCGATGTGTCGCTGAAGATGAACGCCGACATAAAGATAAGGCAGGCCGGAAACACAACCGACCGCCAGGACGCGCTTACCGCCGCGCCGCTGAAATACGAGGAGGTGAACCTCTTCAACCCCACAACCGGCGTTGCGTCCTACCTGCTGCCCGCCGTGCTGATGATGATACTCCAGCAGACAATGCTGCTCGGCGTGGGCATAAACGCCGGAACGCTGCGCGAGAAGAACAGGTTCCGCCTTTTCCGCCCCATAGCGCGCCACGCCGGGGGGACGTTTGAAATTGTAATGGGACGCGCCCTGTGCTACATACCCGTGCATATCGCCAACGCCTTTTACGTGCTCGGCATAACGCCGATGCTTTTCCACTTCAACCGTCTCGCGCATTTCGGCGACGTGGCGGCGTTCCTCACGCCCTACTTGCTTGCAGTGGCGTTCATGTCGATAGTTGTGTCGCATTTTGTGAAAACCCGCGAGTCGAGCATGATGATTATACTTTTCTCCTCGCTCGTGCTGCTGTTCATCTCCGGAATATCCTGGCCTTGGAGCGCGGTGCCGCCATTCTGGAAAGGCGTGGCATACCTGTTCCCCTCCACGTTCGGGATAAACGGATTTGTGAGGATGACAAACGAGGGCGCAAGGCTGTCGCAGGTAAGTTTTGAATACATCGGGCTATGGCTCCAGGCCCTGTGCTACCTTTTGCTGGCACTATACACAATGAAGCTCGACATAAGGCAAAGCTGCCGCAACTTCAACCGCCAACGCCGCAAATCGCGCATCAAAACAGCCCAAACAGGCGGCAAAGACAAAAAATAACGGCAAAACGGCATTTTTTTCGCCATAAACTTTGGCGGTTAAAAAAAATCCCGTAAATTTGCATCGCTTTTCAGGCAGAACTGCTTCAATAGCTCAGTTGGTTAGAGCACCTGACTGTTAATCAGGGGGTCGTTGGTTCAAGTCCATCTTGAAGCGCGATTACAAGAAAGCCTTGCAAACATTGATTTGCAAGGCTTTCTTTTTATGCCATAACCCTCCGCGCAGAATTAAGCTCCGATTATGCGCTTACCTCACCATTTCTCCTTGAAATGCGTTTTGTCGCGAGAACGGCAAGTGCCTGTAAACCAACGACAAATTCCAACTTGAAATATTTTTGTAAGGACTTGTTTTCCAGAATATTGCAAGCGGGCGAAAAAAGGTCTGATGTAGAAAAAATTATATCAGACATAATTTTTTCTACATAGGACGTAGTTTTTCCTATGTCTGACAAAAAAACAGGCGAATATTGCACATTGTATTTTCAGCGCGGTGAAAAGGCGGAACATCATCATAAAACCGGATTGCACACACAATTCGGATTTTCTCTTCCTCATCCCAATAATTCATGTGATTTACTTAACTTTGCATACATAAAAGCAAACAGGAATGGAACAGAACAACTTCAAGCGCACCCTCGTTACCGCAGCTCTTCCCTACGCCAACGGCGGTGTGCATATAGGCCATCTGGCGGGCGTTTACGTACCCGCCGACATATACGTGAGATATATGCGCCTCAAAAAGCGCGACGTGCTGTTCGTATGCGGCAGCGACGAGCACGGAGTGCCCATAACGCTCCGTGCAAAAAAGGAAGGATGCACCCCGCAGGACGTGTGCGACAGATACCACAAGATAATAAAGGACTCGTTCAAGGAATTCGGCATATCATTCGACATATACTCGCGCACAACTTCGGAGACGCACCAAAAGGTTGCCTCCGACTTTTTCCGCACCCTATACGACAAAGGCGTGTTCATAGAGAAAGAGAGCGAGCAATATTATGACGAGGAGGCCAAAACCTTCCTTGCCGACAGATATATCACAGGCGAATGCCCGCACTGCCACCACCCCAAGGCATACGGCGACCAGTGCGAACACTGCGGCTCTACGCTTTCGCCGCAAGAGCTTATCAACCCCCAGAGTGCGGTGAGCGGATCAAAGCCCGTGCTCAAAAAGACAAAACACTGGTATCTGCCGCTCGACAAATACCAAGGTTGGCTGGAGCAGTGGATATTGCAGGAACACAAGGAATGGCGCCCCAACGTTTACGGGCAGTGCAAGAGCTGGCTCGACATGGGACTGCAGCCCAGGGCCGTGAGCCGCGACCTCGACTGGGGCATACCGGTGCCCGTGGAAGGCGCGGAGGGCAAGGTGCTCTACGTATGGTTCGACGCGCCCATAGGCTACATCTCAAACACCAAGGAACTGCTGCCCGACTCGTGGGAGAAATGGTGGAAAGACCCCTCAACCCGCCTCATACACTTCATAGGCAAGGACAACATAGTGTTCCACTGCATAGTGTTCCCCACAATGCTCAAGGCGGAAGGGAGCTACATTCTGCCCGACAATGTGCCGGCAAACGAATTCCTCAACCTCGAGGACGACAAAATATCAACCTCGCGCAACTGGGCTGTGTGGCTCGACGAATATCTGAGGGACTTCCCCGGAAAGCAGGACGTGATGCGCTACGTGCTTACGGCGAACGCCCCCGAAACAAAGGACAACAACTTTACGTGGAAAGACTTCCAGGCGCGCAACAACAACGAGCTGGTGGCAGTTTACGGAAACTTCATAAACCGCGCCCTGATGCTCACGTGGAAGTACTACGGCGGCAAGGCGCCCGCACAGGGGGAGCTTACAGAGTATGACAGGCAGACAATATCCGAGTTCACCACCGTCAAGGCCGACGTGGAGCGGCTGCTCGACAACTTCCGCTTCCGCGACGCGCAGAAAGAGGCGATGAACCTCGCACGCATAGGCAACAAATACCTTGCCGACAGCGAGCCGTGGAAACTGCAGAAAACAGACCCCGGAAGGGTTAAGACTATAATCAACATCTCGTTGCAGCTCGCCGCAAACCTTGCGATAGCCTTCGAGCCGTTCCTGCCCTTCAGCAGCAGCAAACTGCGCGGAATGCTCAATATGCCCGATTTCAACTGGGACGACCTCGGCTCAACCACGCTCATAAAGGAGGGCCACCAGCTTGAAAAGGCGGAACTGCTGTTTGAGAAGATAGAGGATGAGACAATAGAGGCGCAAGTGGCAAAACTCCAAGCCATAAAGAAAGCAAACGAGGCACAGGAGGCAAAGCCGCAGCCGCAAAAGGCATTCTGCGACTTCGAAAACTTCGAGAAGCTCGACATACGTGTGGGAACGGTGGAGGAATGCGTAAAAGTGGAAAAGAGCGACAAGCTCCTGAAACTTACCGTAAACGACGGCAACGGCACGCGCACCATTGTGAGCGGCATAGCAAAGCACTACAGCCCCGAGGAGCTGAAAGGCAAGCAGGTGTGCTTCATTGCCAACCTGCCCCCGCGCAAGCTGCGCGGCATAGAAAGCCAAGGCATGATACTATGCTCCGAAAACGCCGACGGCGCACTCGCCGTTGCGACCGTTGACCGCAAGACCGCCAACGGCTCGTGCGTGAAATAGCAACGCGGAAAAGACAAACACACATCAGGGCGGGGCATTACAGCTCCGCCCTGCGTCGTTTTTTGATATATATTGGCATTGGTCTACAGTATTGCGCAGCAGGTTCAAGCGACAGTATAAAATGCGTATGCAATATACGTCATAAATACACAAACAACAATTAATCAAATAATTGCGCCACAGTAGGGGCGTATTGCATACG
>DKDC01000002.1 GCA_002451695.1 Prevotellaceae bacterium UBA6858
TACGGCGGTGCAATTCTTTGAATAATTGATGGTTGCGCGTTTGTGTGGCGTGTGCCATACGCTCATACGGTAGTGCGATTTTGTGATTTATGTTCGCCTTGCGGATATTGCAATGAAAATCCCCGCTCTCACGGTGAGGGCGGGGATTGTGTCCGTTGCGGTTTGCGCTAATCAGTTTACGGCTTCAAGTTTGAACACCGCGCTCGAGAAATCGCCGTCGAGGTTTACGCGTATTCCCGCCTTTTTGAGGGCGCGGCCGCTTATCACCTTGCCGCTGAGCCAGTGGGGGCGGTTGGGGTCGAGCGGCGTTATGTCGGTGAACTTGTAGTTCTTGTTCTCGTCAACTCCGTCAAGGCGTATGAGCGGGTCGTTCTGTATTGTGCACACCTTGTGGTCGCGGTAAACGTAGAACACAGCCTTCGACTTGTCTTCGGAAGCGTACATGAGCGATGTTACATAGTCGCCGTCGAACGGCGAGTTGAGCCGGTAAAGGTCGCCCATCTGCACAACGCGGCGCACGTCCTTGTAGGCGGCGATGGCGCGTTTCGCAAATTCCTTCTCCTTGTCGTTCATGTTCTTTGGCTGGAGCTCCATTCCGAGCCTGCCCTGCATTGCCACGTCGAAGCGGAATTTCAGGGGCGTTACGCGGCCGGTCTGGTGGTTGGGCGTTGCGCTCACGTGCGAGCCCATGCCAATTGCGGGGTAGAAGTGGGAAGTTCCCCACTGGATGAAGAGACGCTGGAACGCGTCGGTGTCGTCCGAGGTCCAGTATTCGTCAAAGAACGGGAGAAGGCCGTAGTTCACACGTCCGCCGCCGCCCGCGCAGGCTTGCACTATGACGTTGGGGTATTTGGCGCGGAGGCGCTTGAGCACGCTGCGCAGCCCGAGCTGGTAGTCGATGAATATCTGCGACTGGCGGTCGGGCTTCAGGTAGTGTGAGCCGTAGTTCATTATGTTGGCGTTAGCGTCCCATTTGATGTATGCAATTTCGGGGGCTTGGCTCATAACGTTGTCGAACACGGAGAACACATAATCCTGCACCTTGGGGTTTGTGAGGTCAAGCACCATCTGCGTGCCGCCGCGCCCCTGGATGAGCGGACGGTTGGGGCTGCTCAAAGCCCAGTCGGGATGTTTCTCGAACAGTTCGCTCTTGGTGTTGATCATTTCAGGCTCAATCCAGATTCCGAACTTTATGTTGTGCTTTTTCGCGTCATCGGTGAGGGCCTTGATGCCGTTGGGCAGCTTCTTTTTGCACACCATCCAGTCGCCAAGGCTGGTGTGGTCGTTGTCGCGCGGGTATTTGTCGCCAAACCAACCGTCGTCCATCACAAACAGCTCGCCTCCGAGCGATGCTATGTCGCCCATCATCTGGTCCATGGTCTTTTCGTCTATGTTGAAGTAAACGCCTTCCCAGGAGTTGAGGAGTATCATGCGCTCCTGGTCGCCGTGCGCGAGGGCGTACTTGCGCGCCCAGCGGTGGAAGGCGCGGCTCACGCCGCCCTTGCCCTCGGTTGAATATGTCATGGCAAACTCCGGGGTGGTGAATGTCTTGCCGCCGTCAAGAATGTAGCGGGACGTCTCCTCGTTTATGCCGGCAAGAACCTCGAGCTGGTTGCCTCCGGCAGCCCTTGCCTTGATCTTGTAGTTTCCGCTCCAGGCCAGCGTTCCGCCGAATACGGTGCCGGAGTTCTCGGTTGCCTTGCCGCCAACCGAAATCATGACGCTGGGGTTGTCGGCGTGGGTGTTCTGGATGCCGTATTTGTTTGAGACCACAATCTGTCCGTCGGTTATTTCCTGCTCGCTTACAAAACTTTCGGCAGCCCAGCCTCCGTGGAAGTGGGTTATGTGGTTTCCGCTGCGCGCAAGGGGAATCTGCGCCGACGCGAAGAGTTCGAGCGCTACGGGTTTCTTTGCGGAGTTCACTATGTCGGTCCACGTGGAGATGATGTCCGTCCCGTTGTAGGCCTTGAAGTATTGGCGCACGTAGAGCGGGTAAACTTTGTCTTTCATGTCAATCTCTATCGTGGTGGCGTCTGCGCTTGTGGTTTTCTTGATGCTTTCCACTTTAAGGTCGAGCGTCAGACTTCCGTCGGGCTGGGTTACAGCAATCGCCCTCTCCTCGTTTGAGTAAACGCCGAAAGCGTAGTAGGATTCACGGTCAAAGGTCATGCGGGCGGCGCGCATGTCGTTGGTCGATGTTGACTCGTCGATTTTCGGGCCGTAATACACTATGCGTGCCACGCCGTTGTCGTTGTTCACTATAAGTGTGGTGTTGGGCGTGGAAAGCCGTTGTTCCTGCGCCATGAGAGCGAATGCCGGGAGCATTGCCACGGCTATTGCGCTCAGCGTTTTCTTAATCATTTATAGAACGGTTTAATTGTTAGTAAATATTTTGGTTTATGTCTTCACTGTTTCACTTTCACCACCACAGTAACCTTTGGGCGTTGCGGGTCGTTGGTGATCATCAGCACTTTGAGGCGGTTGCGCGATGACTGTTTGAGGAACTTGCGCAGCACCGTTATTTTCAGTTTTGTCTGCTTGCCGGGGGAGATTTTTCTGTTCACCCCCACATTGAGTGCGGTGCTGGACACTTGGAGCGAGCGTATTTGCAGCGGGCTTTTCCCCTCGTTGGCTATCGTCAGTGCGCCGCTTATGCGGTCTTTGCCCGCAGTGCCGTCAAGCGTGAGTGTGTCTGCGTTGAGCGACATCTTGGGTGCGGACGCGAGCTGTGCCGCGTTCATGGCTACGGCTTCGGGGAGAATCACCGTTGAAACGCCGATTTCGTTCTCCTCGTCAACCTTGTCTCCGGGGTAGCGGCTAAGATATACGGACGTTTGCGTAAGTCCCATGCTTTGCAGCGTGCCGCTGTTGAGCGTAACCTCTATCTTTCCCCCGTGGTTGGGGAGCAGGGTTTGCGGAACGGCTTTTGCCGACAGGTATTTCGGCAGGTGCATGAGTTCGGGCTTGTACGATTTTGTTCCCTCGTTGAAGATTTCTATCGTTTTCACGGGGGTGTCGCCAAGGTGTACGTCGTCGAATTCGATTTCTTCGACATTGATTTTTATGTCGCCGATTTTGCGTGTGTATTCCCCTGCATATTGGGGGGCTTGTGCGCTCACGTTCCCATAGAGCGTGAGGTATGTGGGGCGTTTTGCAGCGTTGGTGTAAACTGCCACCTGTTTCGTGAAGTGTCCGACCATTTCCGCGTTGTACGAAACGGAAATCTCCGTGCTGCCGCCCGGTTCCACTGGCTTTTTGTCCCATTCGGCAACGGTGCAGCCGCACGAGGCTTCGACGCTTGTTATCTGCAAAGGCTGGTTGCCTGCATTTTTCACGGTGAAGCGGGCTGTGTACGGGCTGTTCCACAATATGGTGCCCATGTCATGCTTTGGCGCGTCAAACACAGCTGACGGCTGTGCGAGCGAGAATGCCGGGGCAAGCCACGCACACAGCAGTATTATATTCTTTTTCATCGGTAGTTTCTGCAAATTTCCACAAAGATACTTTTTTCTGCGCATTTAATGCCGTAATGGGCATTAAAAGATGTTGCGTGGCGGCGCAAAAAATGCGGCAGAGTAAGTGGCGGGGCTTTGGGAGTGTACACGGTGCATTGTATATAACTCAAAATGTGATTAACCAAATAATTGCGCGTTTGCAGAGCGTATTGAATACGCCGGAATTGCGCCGATTTTGCAATATGGTGGCGATGGTTTACGGTGTTTGCCGATGTGGTTCATGCAGTTGCGTACAGGGCGTATGCC
>DKDC01000037.1:0-29095 GCA_002451695.1 Prevotellaceae bacterium UBA6858
TCAGACCTTTTTTCGCCTGTTTCAAACCTCTGAAAAACAAATCGTTATGTCAGGCATTTATTAATTGGTCATTGCTCTGCAAACCAGCGCTTTACGCAAATCGGATTACTCAAAGCCACGGCGCAGTGGCAACGGCAAAACCTGCATATAAGGGCGGCTTGCGAATATCCCCACAGCCTTTCTTATGGAGTCAAGCCCGAAGTCCGCAGGGCGCAGGGCGTTAATTGCAACCCACTCCAAAGCCGCCGCGTCATCGCACGCCGCAGGTTTCTCCCCCTCGGCAAGGCGGCACAAAAAGAAACTGTCGGCGGTGGGGACTTCAAAGCCCGAAAAGCTGTAGCTGTTGGGCAGGGAGAAAAGCCAGCGCATTTCCGCCACGTGGCATCCCGTCTCCTCCAAAATCTCGCGGCGCATACCCTGGTCTGTTGACTCGCCGGGGTCAACAAAGCCTCCGGGAAGGTCGAGCGTGCCTTTTGCCGGCTCAAAGGCACGGCGGCTCACAAGCACTTCATTGCGGCGGTTCACGATGAAAGCCGCTGTGGCGGCGCTCGCATTAAGGTAATATACAAAACCGCAATGCCCGCAGCGTTTCGAACGCGGGCCGTTGACCATGAAATCCGCGCTCCCGCAGCGCGGACAATATGCAAATTTCGCCAAAGGATGACTGTCGCTCATATTAATTATGTATTTTGCCACTGCAATAGTAGTGATAATTTTCCTTATCCAGCGTAATTTTTCATAATTTTGCCCCATTCAACATTCCACGCAACAATGAAAACCAAGACATTGCTACTTTCTGCGTTCTTTGCGCTAATCACATCCGCCGTTTGCGCACAGGACATTTGCTACAACCTGCAACGCATCTGGGGCGACGGCTCAACGCATTGCGCCTTCACGTCGCTCATTGAGTACAAAGGCAAATACTACTGCGCTTTCCGCGAGGGGTTCAGCCACATATTCAACGAAAAAGGGGAAGCCGACGGCAGAATACACATCATATCCTCGCCCGACGGCGACAAGTGGGAAACCGCCGCCATAATAGCAAAGGCGGGGTTCGACCTGCGCGACCCCAAGCTCTCCGTTACGCCAAAAGGGGAGCTGATGGTGCTTATGGGTTGCTCGCTCTACAAAAACCAAAAGCTGGAATCCACAAGCACGCTCGCCGCGTTCTCGAAAAACGGCAGGAAGTTCTCCGCGCCAAAACAGGTGAGGGTCTCATCGTCGGCGGCGCAGGATTTCGCATGGCTGTGGCGCGTTACATGGCACAGGGGCACAGGCTACGGAGTCAGCTATTTCAAGGCCGGAGACCAAAACAAGCTGGAGCTTCTCACCACCAAGGACGGACAGGAATATACAGTGATGAAAACTTTCGACATTGCCGGCTATCCCAATGAGACTACGGTGCGTTTCGCCGCCGATGACAGAATGCTGCTGTTCGTGCGCCGCGAAAGCGGAAACCGCTCCGCGATGCTGCTCTCCTCAATGCCGCCATACACCGACTGGAAGCAGAAAGAGCTGGGCTTCTTCTGCGGAGGGCCGGATGCCTATGTGCTCCCCGACGGAAAGACGCTGCTCGGCGGACGCGAGACACACATCCCCTCACGCCCCAAGACCATGATATACTGCGGCAATGCCGACGGCGACTTTCACGAAACGCTCATACTGCCCTCGCTTGACGACAACTCATATCCCTCGTTCCTCAAGGTGGGGGAAGAAATGTGGATAACATACTACTCGTGCCACGAAACCGCCAAGCCGTCAATTTTCCTCGCCAAGATACCGCTCACGTTCTTCACCACCGCAAGGAAGTGAAAATGCGGATAGCTTTTATTTCGTAACTTTGCGCACGAATACAAACAGGAAATGAAGAAACTTTACATAGAGACCTACGGCTGCCAGATGAACGTGGCCGACAGCGAAGTGGTTGCCTCCGTAATGAAAACGGCTGGCTACGACACGGTGGGGGAAATCGGGGACGCCGACGCGGTGTTCCTCAACACGTGTTCCGTGCGCGACAACGCGGAGCAGAAGATATACAACCGCCTTAACGCCCTCAACGCCATGAAGAGGGCAAGGCACGGAAAACTGATAATAGGCGTGCTGGGCTGCATGGCGGAGCGCACAAAGGACGACCTGCTCGAAAGCCACCACGCCGACCTTGTAGCGGGGCCTGACTCATACCAGATGCTGCCACAGCTCACTGCCGAGGCCGAAAACGGCAACAAGGCGATAGACGTTGAGCTATCGACCGTGGAGACTTACTCCGACATAATCCCCGAGCGCATATGCGGAAACCGCATATCGGGCTTCGTTAGCATAACACGCGGCTGCAACAACTTCTGCCACTACTGCATTGTGCCATACGTGAGGGGGAGGGAACGCTCACGCGACCCGCAAAGCATCATAAACGAGGTTAAAGACCTTGAAAGGCGCGGATACAAGGAAGTTACCCTGCTGGGGCAAAACGTGAACTCATATTCGTTCACCGCCGAAGATGGGGAAACAACCGGCTTCCCCGAACTTCTAAGGATGGTGGCGAAGGAAGCGCCCCAAATGTGGGTACGCTTCACCACGTCCCACCCCAAGGACATGAGCGACGACACGCTGCGCGTGATTGCCGAAGAACCCAACGTGTGCCGCCACATACACCTGCCGGTGCAAAGCGGCAGCGACCGCATACTGAAACTCATGAACCGCAGATACACCCGCGAATGGTATATGTCGCGTGTGGAGGCTATACGCCGCATAGTGCCGGACTGCGGACTTTCAACCGACATCTTCTGCGGCTACTGCACCGAGACGGAAGAGGATCACGCACAGTCGCTGAGCCTCATGAAGGAGTGCGGCTACGACTCGTCGTTCATGTTCAAGTACAGCGAACGCCCCGGCACGTATGCCGCCAAGCATTTTGAGGACGATGTGCCGGAGGATGTGAAGATACGCCGGCTGAACGAGCTTATAGCGTTGCAGAACGCGCTCTCGCTCGAAAACAACCAAAAGTGCATAGGCAGGACATTCGACATACTCATCGAGGGTACGAGCAAGCGCAGCCGCGAACAGCTGTTCGGGCGCACCGAGCAGAACAAGGTTGTGGTGTTCAACCGCGAAGACGCGCGCATAGGGCAGTTCGCCAAAGTGAGAATACTCTCCGCCTCGTCGGCAACCCTCCACGGCGAGCTTGTAAAGGACTGACAAAACCCTCACACCCACCCAGACCGGCACGGATTTCGGGAAAACAATTTAACTCACAGATAATCACATCTTTATCACTGTTTTTGAGTTACTCTTGTAAGAAATTGTTTTTCAAGGACTTGAAAGCGGCGAAAAAAGGTCTGATGTAGTTTGAATTATATCAGACATAATTTTTCCTGCATCGGACATAGTTTTTCTTATATCCGATGTAGTTTTCACGGCTTTGTTTTTGCGCCATTTGCAGGGGCGTATTGCATACGCCCCTGCAAATGGCGCAATTCCCTGATTGATTGAATTTATATATTTATGATGCTTACCAAATACGTTCTATATGCCGCCACATAAAACACATCGCCGCCGGGGCAAAAAAAGCGGGTCATGCCCGGCGGAAACGCCATGACATGACCCGTTATCCGTAATACAGTTAATTGTATCAGCGGACCACCTTTTCGGTTTTTCCGCTTTCGTAAACTATTATATAGGTCTCGCCGTGCCTTGTCGCATTTACCTTGCGGCCGAGCGTGTCGTAAACCGCCTTAATCTTGTCGTTGGCGTCCGCCTTGGCGTTGTCAATGCCTGTTACCACCGCATCGGGCATGGTGAACGTGTAAACTTTGGAAGTTTTGAGGTCGTTGGAGGTTACTTTAACGCTGACAACAACGTCCTTGTCAACCTCGGTGAGCGTCTTTTCAACCTTCGCTCCCTTTCCGTCAGCCACAACCTTTATGTCGTCAGCCGTAACGCCGGTAAGTCCGTTGACGGTGTATTCGGTTACGCCATCCTCCAAGTCAACATCAACGTCCTTGACTTTTGCGGAAGCCAGCGAGACATTGTAAACGAGCTGCGCGTCGTCAACATATATGGTGTCATTCTCCGTTCCCTTGCCGGCATCGGCGTTTGTGGATATTGTAACGAGGATTGCCTTGCCGCTCACGGTGTCGTTCACATATTCAAAGGGGATGGCTACACGCTGCCATGCAAAGCCGTTGCTTTCGATTTTCGCGTTCTTTGCCTTTGCGAGCACGTTGTTGTAAACCTTGTTCTCTTCCTGCGGGTCCTGATAGTATGTGCCGTTTGTTATTGCCGCGCTGATTGTGGCGTAAGGATGATCCTTTTGCGCCGCGCTTTGTTTGAACTTCACCCAAATTGCAATTGAGTCGGGGCGGCCGTTCATCACTGCGTAGAAAGGATCGCCGTTGCCGTCCTTGTCCTCAACGCTCATGTCGAGGTGGGCGTGGTTCTTTGGGCTGGCGGGAGTCATGTCCCCGGCATTCATGCGCCCAGTGGTAACTGTTCCGTTTGCGATTATCCCCGAAGCCGACGTGGAGGTTATCATCAGACTGCTGCTGCCCGCCGAACCGGGGCGTGTGATGTCGGACTTGTTGGTGAAGGGGTGCTTTGCGGTGCGGTTTGCCGTTGACGCGAGAGAACCCGTTGATGTGGCGAACGAATGCCATGAGGTTGCCTCATAGACATCCACATCCTTTGCCGTGAACAGTCCGCCCATCTTCACCGTATATTTATGGAAAGTCTCAAATCCTGAATTGGGAATTTGGTAGCCGCCGTTGCCGAAAGTAACCTTTATGACCTGCTGCATCATCGCCATGTCGATGTCTATTACGGCATAAAGCGCACTGCCGCGTTTTTCGGCAACAAGCTCCACAGGCACATCGCCGAGCATCGGACCGAGCCATGTCTCAACACTCGAGTCATCGCCCGCCTTGATCTTCACGCTTTGCTTTGTTGTGAGCGTAAGCAAACCGTTGTCCCCGGCAACAGCGTCAACGTTGCTCAGTTCTATAGTCCCCACGCCCAAGGAACTTTCCCCTGCCTGAAGCACGAAGTTCTTCAGACTGAAGACATATTCGCCGTTTTCATCCTTGTCAAGGCTTATGGTGGCCTTTTGCTCCGATACCATGCCGTTCACATCCACGGTGAGCACATCGGTGAAGTTCTCGGCCGAAACGGTGATTGCGCCCATGGCGAGCGCGAGAATAGTAAAGATTTTTTTCATATAGTCCTTTCTCTTATTTTATTTGAGTTTGTAAATTATCCCTATTGTCCCGAAAATCGGGTAAAGCGTCTGCTCGATTGTCTTGAAGCTGCTTTTGTGTATTCCGTTCAAGCCCCAGCTTATGTCGGCATAAACGCCTGTCTTTTTGTGAAAATACCAATCAGCCCCCACATCCACTCCCCATTGGAAGCGGCGCATTTCGTGCGAAAAGTCATAATGCCCCCTCGTGTCGGGTTCGTCGCCGATTATCACCTTAGCCCCTGTGGGGTCTCCCACACGCAGGTATCCGTTGTGGGCATCGCCGTCGAACGTGCGCGAATGCACGTAAGAGAAATACGGGCCTGCCTTAAGCGTAACACAGCCCAAGGAATACGTGGCCATAAGCGGCACGGTGAACATCCATTCTGCGACATTTGTCTTTACGTCGCCGGTGAAGCGTCCTTCGAGAGCCTGCCCGCCGCGCACGATCTTCATGTGGTAGTCCTTGACCTGCGCGTCCTCGTTCATGCCCTTGTTCTCAAAATGCACGCCAACGAGCGCACCCCAACGGTCGTCGAACTTGCGGCGTGCGTCAATACCGAGCTGGAGATTGTTGGTGAGCGTGTATTTGTTGAGCTTGCGGATGGAAGCCGGCATATTAATCGGGGCTGTTCCGCCAATGGAATAACCAACCCTGAGGTTGTAGGCAAGGTCTTCGAATATCTTTTTTGCAGGAGCTACGGCAAACGCCGAAGCCGCAAGGACTGTAAGTATTATTGTCTTTCTCATCGGTTTTAGTTCTCTTTGGTGCTTATCACTCTCACTTTGTCTATGCACAGCGTGCTGCCTATCGCCCCGCAGAACAGGTCGCCGTCCTTGCTTGACGAGAACACGAGGGTAAGATTGTAGCCACGGTTTTCAAGAAGCTCCATGTCAACGTCTGCGGAATACTTGAACGCCACCTCAAACGGCGTCCACTCGTCAGTGGGGGCGACATATTCCAGCTCGGCAAGCGCGACAATCTGCCCGCTTGTCTTCACGTTGTCGCCGTAAAGCGTTATCGGCTTGCCCTCGGCATCGTGGTTGCGGTACAGCACGGCATAAACCGCCGCGCTGTCGGTCATGTTTTTGAGAATATTGCCTTTGCGGTCCTGATAGTTCTTGCCCGGGGTGTATCTGTAGTACCCGGTAAATTTCACGGGCTTGCTGTCATAAACTATGCCGAAGTTCGTAGCCTTCATGGGGCTTACAAGCGCAGAGTCGAGCACGAAAGTGCCGAGGAAGAGATTTCCAGCCGCAAGCCTTTTGTTGGTCCAAACGCCGAAAGGCCCGGTGCTGCGGGTGGTGAGCTGCACGGCGCTGCCGTCATAACCGTCGGCAATTGGAATTGTGGGGTATTCCTCCGGCTTCGCCTTGTCCATGCTGAGCAGGAACCCCGCATTGCCCGTAGCCCAGTCGCTCTTAAGAGTGCCGTCATCGGCAACCCTCTGCCATACATAGTAATTCCCGCCCGCGTTGAGGGAGCAGTGTTCAAAATCGAGGAATGTGGTGTCGCTCACGGTTTTCACAATGTGCTTGAAATGCACCGTGTAAGTTCTTTTCCAAGCCCTGTTCTCCGAGGTAACGGTATAGGTTACGCCGCCGTTCCCGAAATTCTGCACCGAGCCGCTTGCGGGATAGATTGTCGCGCCGGGCGTAAGCGCAAATTCGGGTGCGAGGGCGCTGATGTCGGTGTTTTTCCTTACGTTGAAAGTTATAACGCTGTCGGTGGATGTTACGCTGACAAGCGTGTCGGAACTGTTGAAAAACATATCCCCGGGATTGTCAACGTGTATATAAGCCTTGGTTATGTCGCACTCGGCATTGGGGGCTTCGTCCTTGAAGCACGAAGACAGCAGCGAGGCGCACAGGAAGCCCGCAGCCGCTATTCTCAAGAAAATATGTTTCATGTTACTGGCACTGTTATTGGCTGGCAAAATTACGCCAAATTGTTTGAACTACAAAGAGTTTGTGAGCCAAATTAATGCCGGGCCATTCCGAAAGCCGCGATTTTCCCCGAAAGCGGCGCCTGAAGAAAATTCCTGTTTTACCCTCCAAGCAAAAACAGGGTCTGATGCAGGAAAAGCCACACCAGACCCTGTAAGACTACATTAAACGGATTTTTCGCCGTTACTTCAGCGGGTATTTCTCAAAGGCGTAAAGCACGGTTGAAAGATACCTTTCGCCGGTATCGGGGAACACTGCCACGATTCGCTTCCCCGCATTCTCCGGTTTCTTGGCAAGTTCTATCGCAGCCCATGCGGCAGCCCCGGAGGATATTCCCACGAGCAGCCCCTCCTTCAGAGCCAGCTCGCGCCCTGTCCTGATTGCATCATCGTCCTTCACGCGCACCACGCCGCTGATGGCTTCCCTCACGAAGTTTCCCGGCACAAAGTTCGCGCCTATCCCCTGAATCTTGTGCGGCCCGGGCTTCCCGCCCGAAAGCACCGGCGAACTGTCGGGCTCAACGGCGTATGCCTCAATGGCGGGGTTGCGCTTTTTCAGGCCTGCGGCGATGCCGCTTATCGTGCCGCCGGTCCCCACGCCGCCGACCACGATGTCAACTTTTCCGTCTGTGTCTTTCCATATCTCCTCCGCCGTGGTCTTTTCGTGTATTGCGCGGTTGGCGGGATTGTCAAACTGCTGCAATATTACGGAACCGGGAATCTGCCTGTGCAGCTCCTCCGCCTTTTCCACAGCCCCTTTCATCCCGGCCGCGCCCGGCGTTAGCACAAGCTGCGCCCCGCGCGCACTCAGCAGGCTTTTGCGTTCCTCGCTCATCGTCTCGGGCATGGTGAGAATGGCCTTGTATCCCTTCACAACCGCCACCCAGGCTATCCCCACGCCGGTGTTTCCGCTCGTAGGCTCTATTATTGTGGCTCCGGGCTTGAGCCTTCCGCTTTTTTCGGCATCCTCTATCATTGCGAGCGCGATGCGGTCTTTCACGCTTCCGCCGGGATTGAAATATTCCAGCTTCGCCACCACTTCCGCCCTAACCTCCGGGGATTTTGTAAGTTCGTTAATGCGGACAAGGGGCGTGCCGCCGATAAGCTCTGTGAGCTTCTGATGAATGTTAGCCATAATCTTGAAGTTTTTAAGTGTTTGTTTGTCTTCTCTGATTCATTTGCAAAGATAGGGGCTTTGCCTTTCCCCCGCGTTGCAGTTTTTGCTGCATTTGCCTTTCGAAGCCGGCTTTTTCAGAAACATTTTCGGCAAAACGCACTGGCGGCAAGTTTTTGTAATATTTGCCGGCGTTTTGCAAGCAAAAACACCTCCGTCCAAGATCGGAAATCAGAAAAGACTTGATCGTTTCATGTCTTTTTTATGGCACATGTCCGCTTGGAGCGCCCCTCCTGCCGTCAAAGAAACTGCAAATGTCGCATAAATTGCGTAACATTCTGAATTTCAGAGCAAAGCCATTGTTTTGAAAAATCCTTGCAAGTTTTTGTTTTACAGGTGTTTGCATATGGTGAAAAAGGGTCTGATGTAGTCTGGATTATATCAGACATAATTTTTCCCACGTCCTATGTAGTTTTTCCCATGTCCCATGCGGTTTCCGGGGTGTTTGGAAAAACGACAAGATTTGTCTGCTGTACCAATTGCAGAAGCGGAGGCAACCGCCCAAAATCGCATTGTGAAAATGGCGTGTGGGGCGCGGAAATAAACGCTTTTCGGAACGCACCTGCAATTTTTCTTCAAAAAAACGCAAAATCCCTTTGATATTCACTCAAAAAATCACATTTTTGTGCGTCCTAAGCGACCGTATGGCATACATACGGTCATGATTGGGATGTGCATACCAACAGAATAAAAATTTTAATTACTTTGCCATGAAAAGAATTTACTTGGGATTCTTTGTTTTGGTGGCTGCAATTCTCAGCTTCCAGTCGTGTACTGACAACGTGGACGACTCTGATATGTTTGTCTTCACCGGCAAGTCGATTGCCGACTATGTGAAGGAAAACCCCGACCTCAGCAACTACTACTTCATGCTGCAGCACGCCAAGAGCGGCAAGAAGGGCTCCACAATGGACCACCTGCTCGAGGCGAGGGGAAACTACACGGTCTTTGCGCCCACGAACGCCGCCGTGCAGCATTATCTCGACTCGATTTTCGCAACCCCCAACTACGACATCAACCAGACTCCCGACTCGGTGGCGCAGGACATCGTGTTCAACAGCATAATCGACACGGAGGGCAACGAGGCATACAAGACTACAACGTTCCAGGAAGGCACGTTCGACTACAAGACAATGGCGGACCGCTTTGCGACCGTCTCCTTCGGCACGAACGACTCCACGGGCAAGGTGAGGATTTTCATCGACGCCTTCTCGGAGATAACGAGTGCTGACAACGAGGCGGAGAACGGCTGGATGCACGTGGTGAACCGCGTGGTGATGCCCTATTCGAGCACATTGCCCGACCTTATAGCAAGCCAGGACAACCTGCAGATATTCTCGCGGCTGCTGCTTGTTACAAAATGGAGCGACAGCCTCACGCTGATACGCGATGAGGAGTATGAGGCGCGCGACCTTCCCTCGCGTGTGCAAACTCCTACCATGAACGCCATCGTGCCGCCGCACAGGTATTACGGCTATACCGCTTTTGTGGAGCCCGACTCGGTGCTGTGCGAAAAATGGGGCATCACGCTCAAATACGAAGGCAGCGGCGTATCGAACTGGGACGAGATTATCAATAAGGTGAGCGAGATATGCAAAACTTACTACCCGAATGCCACGAGCAACGACCTTACAAGCCCCGACAACGCCGTGAACCAGTTTGTGGCTTACCACCTTGTGAGGGGTTCCATGCCGTTCAACAAACTCGTGATACACTACAACGAAGTGGGCTACGCATACACCAACCCCAGCAAGCTCGGCATTGACAAGATGCAGTATTGGGAGACGATGGGCAAGTACCCGCGCCTTTTGAAGATGACCGAGGGCAAACAAACCGACGGCAAGCGCCTTAACCGCTACGTGGCGAAATACGACTGGGACACTTACGACGAGCTGCTTGTGCCGCGTCCCGGCATCCGTGTCAACGCCGCCAACGGCGTGCGCGACATTCAGGCGCTCAACGGCTTCTACTACCCGATAGACGACGTGCTGTGGTATGACGAGGACGTTCCCGGCAAGGTGCTCAACGAGCGCATCCGCTTCGATGTGCTTTCGCAGCAGCCCGAACTCATGACAAACGGACTCCGCGCCCTGCCCAACACAAACTATTACTACATCTACGACGGCTACTGCGAGGGAATACGCTTCACCGATGACACACAGCTCACGCTGCTGGAGGTTTACGGACTTGCCGGCAACCGCGCCTTCGAGCAGGACGAGCCTTTCTTCGAGGGCAACTACGATGTGATTTTCAAGCTGCCGCGTGTGCCAAACAGCGGCACATACGAGCTGCGCGTGGCCGTGGGCAACGGAGACGGCTGCGGCATGATGCAGGTTTACGTGGGTTCTGACCGCAACAACCTGCCGGCAATCGGCCTGCCAGTGGACATGAGATATAACGAGAACACCGAACGCATAGCCTTCTTCATAGACGGCGACGACAAGGAGGAGAACTTCCGCCTGGAGCGCAATATGCGCAACCACGACATAATGAAAGGGACAAACTGCTACGGCAGCGCAAGTTCGGCAGGAACAACGGGCGGGCGAAACGACGGCTTCGCGCTCCACAAGCTGCGCCACATACTGTATCGCGGATATGTGGACCAGAACAAGACATATTATGTAAGGTTCAAAACCATACTCAACAACCCCGCCGCACACCTTGACATAGACTACATGGAATGGTGTCCGAAGAACGTTTACGCAGGAGTTGAGGCGGAGGATTACTGGTAAGGCAGCAGCCACCGCCGCGAAACCAAAAACACAACAGACATTAACAAGCCCCGCCGCCCTGCCGAAAGGACGGCGGGGCTTGGGTTTCCCACCGCTTAGCGAAGAAATTGCTAACTTTGCAAAAGCATTATAAGCAAACCCATGGCAACGCCCGATACCGACACCATAAAAAAGATACGCCGGGGACTTTGTGAGGCAGAAATCACCACCGCCCGATTTGCGCACGGCAGGAATGTGCTGACCGCGCCACGAAGGCCATCGGCGTTGAGGAGGTATGCGGAAAAGCTCTGCGACCCTACGGTCAAGGCCCTGCTGCTTGCCTCGCTCATGTCCCTTGTGCTGGGTTTCTACGGAAACGGCTGCGCGGGGACGGTGGGAGTCATTCTCACCGTGCTTCTTTATTTCGGAGTGATGCAGGGCTTGGAGGATTTTGTCGTGCGCCGTATCCGAAAGTCCCAAAAGGCGGGAGACTCATATACGGCCAAGGTCGTGAGGCACGGCAAGGTTTGCGAGATACAGCGCAGCGAAGTTGTTTCGGGTGAAATTGTAATCCTCGGACAAGGCGATGAAATTCCCGCAGACGGCAAACTGCTCGTGTCGCATTCGCTGCTTGTTGACGAATCTCCCATTGACGGAAAAACATCCGTGAAAAAAAACGCGGCAAAAAGCTCCGGCGACAGCGCAGATGCAGGCTTGCTTTTCCGCTCCTCATACGTTCTCGAGGGGGATGCCGTGATGCAGGTAACGGCTGTGGGAGACGAAACAAAAATTGCGGAAATCCAAAAGGACACTCCCCTTTCCGTTTACTGCAGCACTCCTTTCGGGAAACAGCTCACGCGCATAGTCTCCGTAACAAGCCGCGTGGTTTTGTACGTGTCCCTGAGCTCGTTTCTCCTGCTCACCGTCAAGGGGCTGCTAAAAGTGAACTACAGCGCAAACAACTGCTGGCACGAAATATTCGGCACGCTTGTAAACAATTTCATGATGAGCGTGGCGATGATTATAATCTCACTTCCCAAAGGACTTCCCATGCTGCTTCCCGCCTGTGTCGCGCTTAACGCCCGAAGAATGCGGAAAGGCGGAATTGCCGTGAGAGATCCGCAGGCCTGTGAGGAACTTAGCGCGGTTACAATGGTTTGCACGGGAATTTCCGACTTCATCAGCCTGAACAGACTTGTTGTGGCCGACATGAAGTACTGCGGCGCAAAGCGGGACTTCTGCATCGGCGCGGCGGCAAACTCCACAGCCTTTCTTGCAGAGGACAGCGGATACATGGAAATTGGAAACGCGGCGGAATGCGCCATACTGCGCTGGATGAGAAAGGAAGGCGAAAGCTGCGCCGGCCTGCGCGAAAAGGCGGAAATCATAGACCGCATACCTTTCTCGGAGGAACGTAAATACATGGCGACCATAGCCAACGTGGAGGGTGCAAGATACCTTTTCGTGAAAGGCGCGCCCGAAACGGTGGAAAGCTTCTGCGACAACGCGGAGCAGAAAGCCGACTTCGACAAACTGCTCAAATATTACCGCAACAAGGCAATGCGCACCCTCGCCTTTGCCCGCAAGCGTCTGGAACACGGCGAAAGCGACGCTTCCGCAGCCTTGTCGGCGGGGGGGCTGAAATACACCGGAGTGGCTGTGATGCAGGACCCCGTGCGTCCCGACATCCCGGAAACCGCCGCGCAATGCCGCAAAGCCGGAATAAAGCTGAAGATTGTTACAGGCGAGAACGGCGAAACCGCACGCGCAATGGCGCGGCTGGCGGGGATTTGGGCAGACACCGACAACGCGGAAAACGCAATCACAGGCGAGGAATTTGCAAGGCTCTCCGATGAGGAGGCTCTTCACCGAATACAAAAGATAAAAATCATCAGCCGCGCAAGACCCTGCGACAAGCAAAGGTTTGTGCAATTGCAGCGTAAACTCGGCGAAGTGGTAGCGGTTACGGGAAACAGCATAAACGATGTTCCCGCCTTCACGTTCGCCGATGCGGGCATAGCCTCAAGCAATGCGGAAGCGGCGGCAAAGGAAGCGGCGGCAAAGGAAGCGGCGGGCATAACGCTCGCGGAAGACTCTCTGACCACGGTTCTGTCGGCTGTGAAATGGGGAAGGGCAATGTATGAGAACATGAGGCGGCAAATGGTTTTCAGATACACCGCCAACGCCACCGTGCTCCTCACGGTGCTTCTTGGCGCGGTTATTGGCGCGTTGCTTCCGCTCACAGTCTCACAAATGCTCTGGATTGGCTTGATAATGGACTTCATCGCCATTGTGGCGCTGCTCACACTGCCGCCCTCAAACCGGCTGATGAAGAAAAAGCCGCGCAAGCACACTGTGTATATCGCCACAAAGGCTGTAATGCGCAGGGTGATGCTCACTTCGCTGGCCTTTACGGCAATCCTGCTGGCCATGCTGTGCATTGTGGAATGGCTCAACGCACAACCCGCCCTCCTTACCGCACTGCAACTGAAAAACCTCTCCATGTTTTTCTCCGTTTTCGTGTTCCTGCAATTTTGGAACCTATTGAACGTCCGCGCATGGGGAAGCCGCAACTTCGCGTTCCACAAATTCTTAAAATGCCACGGAATGCTGGCGGGAATGCTCCTGATACTCGCCGGACAGGCGGTGCTCGTGGAGTTCGGCGGTTCGGCGTTCCGCACATTCCACCTGAACTTCAGCGTATGGCTTGAGATGTTCTTCACGACGTTCCTCGTATATGCCGTTCCCGAAACGGTGCGCGCCATCCGCCGCAGGACAGCAGCCAGACACCCTAAAGGACTAATAACAAAATAAACCATTTATAAGATGAACGAACTGACCGGTATCAAAAACATAATCTTCGACTTCGGAGGAGTTATCGTTGACCTTGACCGCGAACGCTGCATCGAGGCGTTCGAAAGGCTTGGCGTGAACGTGCGCGACGCTTTGGGGCAATATGTGCAGAGCGGCGTGTTCTCGGGCATTGAAACCGGGGAGACAGGCACAGAGGAGTTTTGCGACGCGCTGCGCGGAATATCGGGCCGCCCCGACGTTCACGACCGCAAGATAATCGACGCGTGGAACGAGTTTCTTGTGGGAATACCCAGAGAGCGTCTGGAATGCCTCGCAAGCATCAGGGACAAGTTTCATTTGTTCATGCTCAGCAACACAAACAGGATTCACTGGACACTCTCCACAAACGACTTCTTCCTGTATCGCGGGCGCACCGTGGACTTTTATTTTGAGAAGATTTTCCTTTCCTACAAACTGGGAATGGCAAAGCCCGACAGCCGGATATTCAAGCTCGCCATAAAGGAGTCGGGGGTGAAGCCCGGGGAAACCCTCTACATAGACGACAGCAAGGACAACTGCGAGGCAGCCGCCAAGGAAGGGCTGAAAACATACCTTTCAAAAGGCGGCGGCGACTGGATGGAACTGTTCAACAACGCCCAAAACTGATGAGGGTGCTGAATGAGGGCGGCCCCCGTCCCGCAAAAGCCTCCGCAGCCGCCGTGGGATTTTTCGACGGCGTGCATTTCGGACACCGCTTCCTGCTCGAAAACGTGAAGGCTGTCGCCCGCGCGAACAGCCTCGCCACAATGGCGGTAACGTTCCCCGGACATCCACTTGCCGTGTTGCGCCCCGGAAGCCGGCCGCCGCTCCTGTCAACAACGCCCGAACGCATTTCGCTCATCGGGCGGCAGGGAATTGACTTTTGCGCAATGCTGGACTTCACCAAGCCGTTCGCCGCGCTTTCCGCAGAGGACTTCATGCGCGGCTATCTCGTGGAACGCCTCAACGTCAAGGCGCTTGTAATGGGCTACGACCATTCCATAGGGCACGACAGCGACAGTTCGTTCGAACACTACCGCACCATAGGCGCACGCCTTGGGATTTGCGTTGTGAGGGCGGCGAAATACCTCCCGCCCTCGGGCATGGAAATAAGCTCGTCGGCAATACGCGGCGCACTGCTCGAGGGAAAGGTGGAACAGGCTTCGGCAATGCTCGGCTACAGATACACCCTTTCGGGGAAAGTTGTTGAGGGCCGCCATGTCGGCACAGGGCTCGGCTTCCCCACAGCCAACGTAGATGCCGCTTCCTCGGGCAAGACAATCCCCAAACAGGGCGTATATGCAGCCATATCCCATGTGGGCGGCGTGAAGTATGCCTCGGTGGTGAACATAGGCACGAGACCCACCCTCCACAACGGCAGCGACACAACGGTGGAGGCTTTCCTCGCAGGTTTCCACGGCAACATCTACGGCAGGGACATAAGCGTGGAATTTGTGTCGCGCCTGCGCGACGAGATATGCTTCCCCTCGCTCGAAGCCCTGCAAAGGCAAATTTCCGCCGACAGCGAGACGGCAAAAAGGGTTCTGGCAAAATTTGTGTAAGAATTGATGTACGCAACTTGCTTCAGGCGGCGGAATATATGGCATATGCAATCTGCCGGTTAAATGATTATTGTATTTATGCAGCACGCCCCTGCAAACGGCGCAAAACCAAACACCCCGAAAACTACATCGGATGTAGGAAAAACTACATAGGACATAGGAAAAATTACATCAGACATAATTCAAACTACATCAGACCTTTTTTCCGCCACTTGCAACCCGCTGTGAAGCAGATACTTACAAAGAATTTTGGAATAATGGCAATTTATTGCTAATCAAAGGGTTACAAATTGCGGATGCTTTCGTACATTTGCGCCACGCAACGCATTTTTCACGCCCTGCAAAAAATTTTTCCCTTTCAGGGGTTGGGAAACTGGCTTCCCGCTTGTATTATCACTGAACAACGGTAAAAAAGACAATGAAAGAACTGACAGAACAACTTTTCAAGCGCCACTATCGCAGGATGTATCTTCTGGCCAAAGCGCTTCTGCGCGACAGCGACGCCGCAAAAGATGTTGTAAGCGATGTTTTTGCCGATGTTTTGTACGGAAAGCTGGCTGTAAGGCCCGAAACTGCGGAAAGCCTCCTGCTCGTGTGCGTAAGGAACAGATGCCTTAACATACTGAACCGCGAAAAGGTGAGGGACAAAATCCAAAACCTGATGATGTGCGAGGCGGAATGCGGCGGGGAGCCGGCGGAAAGGCTTGCCGACAAACTGGAACTGGTGAGGGACTACATAGACAGCGGCCTCACACCGCAAACATCGCGGATAATCAAGATGCGCTACCGCCAAAAGATGACCTACGGCGAAATTGCCTCGGCACTGCAAATAAGCGAGGCGGCGGTTTACAAACATCTCGCGCAAGGCATCAAACAACTCAAAAAACAATTCAATCCCTGAAGAAAATGGAAAAGACTGAGAAAATACTCAACATGATTGAGCATCCCGAGCGTTACAGCGACGAGGAGTTCAAGGCAATGCTCAGCGACCCCGAAAGCCGCAAAATCTACGAAACGATAGCCGAAGCCAACACGGCAACCAACATGGACGATGCAAACATCAACGTTGACGAAGAATGGGCAAAGTTCGCCGCCGCGCATCCCGAAGCCGCTCCTCAAAGACGGTTCACATTCGTCGGCAAATGGAACGCAATGAAAGCCGCAGCCGTATTCGCCGGCGTGGTGATGCTGTCGGGCGTGTCGTTCGCCGCATACCATTATGCCAAGTCCGCACGCGAGACGGCTCAAGGCAACGCGGCCCCCGCAACGGCATACGCGCAAAAAGCGCAAGCCGAAGCCGCGCCCGACACAATATCAATAAAAAGCCCAAAGCCCGCAGTGCAAAGAACGTTCATCAACATAACGCTCGAAAAAATGCTCACGGAAATGGCGGCATACTATGACGTGAAAGTGGCGTTCAAGAGCGGGAGCGCAAAGAGGCTCCGCCTGTACTACGACTGGGACAGCCGCAAGAGCATGGCTGAAGTGGTGAAGGACTTGAACCAGTTCGAGAACGTAACGCTCACCCTCGACAAAGGCACGCTAACCGTAGAATGACAGCAATCATGAAACGCTTTTTTTACATCATACTCCTGCTTGCCGCAGTGCAGGCAGCCGGGGCGCAGCGCATATCGCGCAACTATCAGAAGCAGTCAATGGCCGACGTGCTTATAGACCTCGCAAAAGCCACAAACGCTTACAAGATAAGCTTCATATACAACGAGCTTGAGGACTACACCGTAACAAAGCAGATAACCGGCAAAACCATTCCCGAAGCCGTTAGCGAGGTTGTGGGCTTCTACCCCATGACAATCACAACGGGCGACAGCCTCATCACTGTGGAATGCGTGGATAAGTCGAACCGCAAACTTTCCGGGCGCATCGTTGACGAAAAGGGCGAGCCTGTATTGTATGCCAACGTGCAGCTTCTCAACCCCGCCGACTCGGCATTCATCATAGGCGGCGTGAGCAACGAGAACGGCGACTTCGTAATTCCGTGCGCCGCCGATGAGGTGATAGCAAAATTCTCCTGCATAGGCTACAGCGCACTGTGCGTTGCAACTCCTGTGAAAAAGGTCGGAAACATCACGATGCACCCCAAAAGCTACACCATAAACGGCGTGGTGGTGAAAGGCTCCGCACCCAAATACAAGATGACGCAGGGCGGAATGAGCGTGAACGTGGAAAACTCGCTGCTTAGTATGGCGGGAACTGCGGGAAACGTGCTTGCCGAACTGCCAAGGGTCAAGGTTGACGCCAAAGGCGACGTGAGCGTTTTTGCAAAGGGCACGCCCGAAATTTACATCAACAACCGCCTTGTGAGGGACAACAAAGAACTTACGCAGCTCAAGTCAACCGACATCAGGAGCGTGGACATTATAACCAGCCCGGGGGCGAAATACAACGCGGAAGCCAAGTCGGTGATAAAAATCAACACCAAGCCGATAAAGGGCGAGGGATTTTCCGCCCGCGCCGAAGCCAACACAAAATTCAACCCCGCATGGAACGGATACGGACAGATTGACACCAGATACAGAAAGAACGGCCTTGAAATCTTCAACACATTCTATGCCGACAGAAACGTTTCGTACGAGGACAACCGCCTTACCTACGAAATGAACACCGACAGGCGCAAAACGTTCATAGACCACAGCCTGAACACAATATTCAAAAGCGCGGCAATAAACGAGAAAGTGGGCTTCAACTACGAGACAAGCCCCGGCAATTCCTTTGGCGCGTACTATTCGCTGCGAAAATCGCTTCACGGAAAGGGCGTGGGAAAAAACAACCTCATGAAGATTTTCCGCGACGGGCAGCCCGACGGAACCATTAACAACAACGCGCTGATTTGCACAGGCAACGGGCCCACACACGAGGCAAGCTCGTACTACATGGGCAAAGCCGGGAAACTCGACATCAACGTAAACGCCACCTACATCTGGCGCAAGTCCGGCAGGAACGATTTGTGGAAAGAGGAGTCCGAGACATACGAAAACCGCGAGGTGCACACCGACAACTCCAACCACAGCAACATGACGGCAGGAAAGGTTGTGCTGGGCTATCCCGTGGGCAAAGGAACACTGAACGCCGGCACAGAGGCAACGCTTACAAACACCCACAGCGTTTACAACAACCCCGAAAACCTCATACCCTCAAGCCGCAGCGACATAAAGGAGACCAATGTCGCGCCGTTCGCGGAATACAGCCTTAGCGTGGGAGACTGGAGCTTTGACGCGGGACTGCGCTACGAGCACGTGAGCACCGACTACCGCAGCAACGGCGTGAAGGAGAATGAGCCGAGCCGAAAATACGACGACCTCTACCCCAACCTTTCGGCGGAATGGAGCAAGGGCGACTGGAACTTGAGCTTGGGCTACACCAAAAAGACTTCGCGCCCGGGCTACTTCGCCCTGCGCAACAATGTGCAGTATGACGGACGTTTCCTCTACGAGGCGGGCAACCCATACCTGCGCCCCAACATAACGCACAACATAGAGTTCAACGCCGTTTACAAATGGGCGAGCCTGAACATGGGCTACAATTACGACAAGAACCAGCTTACGTATTATAACAGCCTGTACAACGGCGAGGAGATAGCAATCAGCAAATGGAGCAACCTGAGAAAATGCCAGAACGTCTATGCTTCCGTGAGCCTGTCGCCAAAGTTCGGTTTCTGGCAGCCTACACTCGAGGCGGAGTTCGACAAGCCTTTTGTCAGCTACAGGGAATACGGCATCAGCGAGAACCTGCAGCGTGCGGGCGCATACTTTGAGCTGGACAACAAGTTTGTCATCAGCAAGAAAAACTTCTTCACGCTCGACTACTCCTACGGCATACCCTCCGACGGCACTTGCTCGCACCTCAAGCAGTATTCCTCCCTGGATTTGGGATACACCTGCGTGCTTTTCCACGATGCGCTTATGCTAAACGTCAAGGCAAACGACATTCTGAAAGGGACAAAGGAAAGGTGGACGAACTACGGAAACGCTGTCAAGGTTACGAAAGACTGCTACAACCATACGCGCAACTTCAGCCTCACGCTCACCTACAACTTCAACACAGCCAAGAGCCACTATAAAGGCACAGGCGCAGGAAACGCCGAAAAGCGCAGGCTCTGAACCGCACACCCCCCGGCCTTTACGGCACAAACAATATAAAATCCCCTTCCGCGATGACTGTCGCGGGAGGGGATTTTTATGACTTGCCACGTGCAAGCGCGAAACTGCCATAATCGCCATAAAATGCGTAAGACCCTGATTTTCAAAAGAAATACTCACAAACAAGCAACCTGTATAACAGCTTGTTTTTCTGCATCTTGCAAGAGGCGAAAAAAGGTCTGACGTAGAAAAAACTATGTCTGATGTAATTTTTCCTACATCGGACATAGTTTTTCTTGTTTCAGACATAATTTTTCCAGGAATGCGCAGACGAATGACCACGTCCTCATCTGCGACACCTGCAAGCTGCGCAGTTTCTATGGAAACCTTATCCCGAACCCGCGTTTTCCTTGCAGGCAAGCCCCTTACTTCACCACGAACTTGCGGTCGCCTATGATGTATATGCCGGGGTGCAGCCCCTTCAACGCCTGCGAACATTTCACGCCGCTCCTTACCATTATGCCCTCCACGCTGTAAACGTCAATTATCTCACCGGACCTGCGGATTGTCTGCGAAATGCCGTTCAGAAGTCCGCCTCCGCTCACATTCACCGTAAGGTCGGCGTTCATGCTTGCGATGTTGGCTATCGAAGTGGCGTTCACGTATCCGCCCTGTGCCGGCACTGTGCATTTCATCGTCATCGGCACAAGCGTGCGCACGCTGAAATACCCGCAGGTGTCGTTTTGCACCACCACAGGCTTCAGCACGCCCACAAGCCCGTTTACGTTCCGCGCCTCCGTAACCACGTCCCCATCTGTCTCGGGGAACGTGTGGAACGGTATGTCAGACGTTATCTTGTATTCTTCGCCCGTAAAATAAACCAATGGGAAACCTGCGGGCACTGTGGCTTCATTGTACTCCGACAAGTCTATGGATATTGTCTTTGCCGAAGCGTCGAGTTTGGAGCCGCTCACAACATACAGCTTCATGTTTTCGCCGTTCACCGTCTGCGGCAGAGCCTTTTGGGCGTATGGCAGGGTAAGCACGCCGAGCGAACCTTCAACGGCATTGAACGAATCACGCAGGTCGTTTGTACTGATGCGCGACACAAACCACGCTGTCGGCAGGTTTGTCCCCGCAGAATCGTTTCCAAGGCTCACGTAGCGGCGTCTGGAGGTGGTGGTAATCTTCATGCCGTTTTCGGCGTTCTGCAAAGCCCATTGCCTGTCTCCGACGGACATCAGCCGGTATGCAACGGGCGTTTCGCTCATCTTGAGGTTGTCCCCCTCTTTTGCGGCAGCGCCGAGATACCATCCCGAACCCGCATTCTGCACGGCATACGTACCGTTGCCGAGGCTCACGAACCGCCATGCGCTGCGCACCTTGCGGCTGTTGGCGTCGGGGGTTCCTCCCCAGTAAACCTGTGAAGACGGCGTGCTGTTGTTGGCATAAAGGCATTCGCCTTGGGAGCTGCTTCCCGAAAGCTTGGTTGTGTCCGTGCTGGTTATGTTGTACCAAATTTCGCCCGCAGGAGGGTTTACGGCAGCATCGGCATAGTCTTTCGCCTTTTGCAGCTCCGCCGCCAGCGAGTCAATCTCGCGGCGGGTGAAAGCGTAGAACGGACGTTTTGCGATTGTTGCCGCATATTGCCTTTCAAGGGCGGAATACGCCTCCTGCGAGGTTTCCCCTATCTCGTCGCCACAGGTGCTGCTCTTGAGGAAATGCTCCGTCCCGATGCATATACGCGACAATTCCGTGGTGTCGGGCCAGACGGCGAGCAAGGACTCGTAAGCCTTGGCAAGGGTGTCTATGTCGGCTTTTGTTATTGAATGGATGTCGAGCAAGGTGTCCCGCGCCAAAAGTTGCGAGAGCCTGTCGATTTTTGGCTTAATCCCGGCGTTAAATGCCGGCGAAAGCGGGTCGGGATTTCCGTCCTTCATCACAACGGAAGCGTCCAGTTTTTCCTTTGCAAGGTTTGCCACCGAGTCAAGAGGGGTTTTGAAGTTTCTTATGAAGTACCCGTCGGCGTTCACAAACCTCCACGCCGCACACGATGAGACACCGCCCTCGCCCGGAGTAACATACCCGCTCGACGAACTGCCGCTCTCGCCGCTTTTCTGGTAATACGGCGCATTGTAAACGGTGTTTGAAATCGTGAACTGCCCTGCGTGGTTGAGCGGCGTTACCACTTGTTTCGCCCCCACGGTGTCGGTGAGGCGTATTGTGGAATTGGAATTGTCCAAGGCACTTTTGTTTATGTACAGCGAGGAGAAAAGGTTTTGCATTGTCCTGCCGCCCTCGGCGGAAGTTACTTTCCAGACAAAATTCGGCTTGTCCTCGTCAAGTTTCTGCCAGTGCAGCATTTTCGAGCTTGCGGTTGTCTGGTCAAAAGCCATTGTATTGCCCGAATATGCAGGGTTTGCGCTTGCAATGAAATAGTAACCGTCCGACAGGGGTACTACCGGGGCGTTTCTGAGTGCTTCCGCCGCGCTGCGCAATTCCTCTGCCGCCGCCTCGTACTTGCTGTCGTCAAGCTCGAGTGAGGCCTGCGAATAAGAGTTTCGGAACGCCTCCGCGTAACGTGCCGCAACGGTGGAATCCGCCACCATTCCGGGGTTTTTCCCATAGGCGTGGCTTTCTGTGAGCTTGCTGCGGTTGCATTCCTCTATCAAGTCGATGAGCTTCTGCCTTGCCGAAACCGTCTCGCTTCCCTCCTTGTGCCACACAAACCTATAGTTGAACCTGCGGTTCGGGGCTGCGTCGCCGGCAGTCGCAAGCCCGATCGGCGAGTCGAAGTCTCTGGGATTGTCAACCCATTTGAAATCGAACGTAAGGTTATCGCCCGAAAGTTTAAGGTCGTTCCGCGCCATTGCCACTACGAGCCTGTTGCCGTTTACAAGCAGCCGCGCTTCGGCGGTCTTGTTCCACGATGACACTTCCCCCTCGCAGCTCATCACAGACGACACATTGCCCTCTATGCTCTTGTTCACCACAAAATCATAACCGTTCCAGCCTGTGGAGTGGTTGTTGTCGGCATCGATGAAAAGGAGCATCCAGTTGTCGTTCTCGCAAGCCGTGAGGTCGTCCTGCGTCTCGGCGTAAAAATATATGCTGTCAGCCGTTACGGCAACCTTTGAGCGCACAATGTCGTTGCGCCCGAGGTTGTCGGTGTACTTCAGCCCGCCGTAGCCGCCGTATGAGCGGTGGGCTATGTCGCCTTTCGTGTCGCGGTATTCGGTCTTTATTCCGTCCCACGCCGAAGCGTCAGGCCGTCCAACCCCCTGCGGGGCGATGCCGTAGTTCTGCGGAACGGCACGTGCGCCTTTGTATTTGCGTATGTTCGCCGCCATCTGCATATAATAGTTGTCGGTGTATCTGCCCTTCACAGGACCGATTGTGCGGTTGAACTCGGCGTTGTACTGGTCGATGAACCAGAAGCCGTTGTTGCTGCGGCGCATGAACGTGAGGTTGTCGCCGCTGTATTTTCCGGCGGTGTACTCGTTCCAGTCGTTGAGGTAGATAAAGTCGGGGCTGACACTCAAAGCCTCGTCCCAACGCTCCTGAAAGTAGATGCCGTAGCTTTCGGGATCGTCCACCGTCTTGCCCGCGCTCTTCACATACTGCGGCACTGGCATATCGTATTCGTCGAGTTCAGGCTCGCCGCCCTTGCGCGTCCAACACTTTCCCACCATCGATGAGGGGTGCTGGGCGGGCGTAACTGCGTATTCCTCATATTTCCCCTTGTGCTTCGACACGAGATCCTTGGCGGTGTACGAGCCGAGGGTGTGCATTTCGTAGCCGAACGCCCAGTTGTCCTCCGTCCCCACGTAACTCTTGCCGTTCCATTCCTTGTAGCCCCACCACATATTGCGCAGCGTGAAAAACTCCTTTATATAGTCGGGATAGTCGGTGAGATACTGCGAGGTGTAGAGCGGGTCGCCGTAGTGGGGATGCTTTGGGTTGGTTGCGGCGTTGGCATCGTAAAGGTAGTTGCGCAGCTTGTGCCCGCTGCCGTTGGCGTCGTTGGCCGGCGTGGCGTTGTAGAGCAGCAGCGGCTTGCCGTACCAGTAAAACCACAGGTCCTTGTATTTTCCCTTTGAATAGAAACGGTCGTATATCTCCTGCACAACATATATAGCCTCGCCGTTGAAGCTCCAGAAACAAATCTGCGGCACTTTGTTGCCGTTGGCCTTCATGTCGGTTAGCACCTTGCAAAGAGCCTCCCACTCGTCCCAGTACCTCACGGCGTTGGTAACGTCGAGAATAAGCACGTCAACGCCCGCGTCGGCGAGCATCGACACATCGCGGCGTATCACGAACGGGTCGGCCGAGAGGAAATATCCCATTTCCGGCTCGCCCCAGTGGTAGGAGTTGTAATATTGCGGCTGCCACGCGGCATTGTCCTTGTCCCTGCGCGCCTCCGGGTCGCTCTCAAGCACCTTCGACACGTCCGCGCCGTAGGGCGAGTGCATGCCTGCCACATTCGCTGTGTGCCACGTAACATAGAATATGCCCACTGTGTGCTGCTTGCCGAATTTATAGTCGCCCACGTCGGCGTTTCCGGGCATCACGCGCCCCGCGCCGTCGGTTGCCACCCACGTGTCGGGGTAAACGTCCCAATCGGGGGATTCGGGAATTTCCGTCTGCGCCGAAACGCCGAGCGACAAGCCCGCCAAAAGGGCCGCCGAAAGAAGTTTTGCCTTGTTCATCATGTTTGTTTTTAGAGGAATACGTGCAAATTTAGTCATTGTTCGCATACACAATGCGCTGCAAGCCCCCAAAAATTCACAAACAGGCGGAAAACGGCATTGTTTTCAAGTTTTGAGGCAGTTTTTCCAAGCACTCCCAAAACCACACTTGATGTAGGAAAAACTATGTCCGATGCAGGAAAAATTATGTCTGACGTAGAAAAAACTACATCAGACATAATTTTCGCTCTTTTAATGTCTTGAACTACAACGTCTTACAAATCATTTCCAAGCCAAGACAATTTGTTGTGTTCCAGTAACTTGCAGAATTTGGCGTTCAATCCCTGCTCCAGATGAAGCGGTAGTTGAAACGGCGGTTGGGGGCTGTGTCGCCGCCAAGCGCAAGCCCTATGGGCGACTTCATGTCTGCGGGGTTGTCGGCCCACTTGAAGTCGAAGGTTATCCTGTCGCCCTTCGCGCCTATCAGCTTGCGGGGGACGCTTACATAGTAGTCCTTGCCGTCAATGCGCGTCTCCACCTTTGCCACGGGCTTCCACGCCGCCGTGCTGTCGGGGGCGTTCCCGTTATATTTCAGAAGCCATCCGTCGGAGACCATATAGTCATAGCCCGCCCAGCCTGTGCCGCTGTTTTTGTCGGCATCTATGAAGAGCAGCATCCAGCCTGCAGGTTCGGGCTTGGTGAGGTTGTCGGCAGCCGACACGCGGAAAAGCACGTCCTTCCTGGTTACGCCAACCTTTGAAAGCACAATGTCGTTGCGCCCGAGCTCGTCCTTGTAGTGCAAGCCCGAATATCCGTCGAAGTCGCGGTGGGCAATGTCGCCCTTGGTGTCGCGGTATTCGGTTTTCTCGTTTTCCCACGATGTGAAATAGCCGTGGTTTTCGGGAATTGCGCGCACGCCCTTGTACTTGCGTATGTTCGCCGCCATCTGCATATAATAGTTGTCGGTGAACCCGCCCTTCATCGGGCCTATGGTACGGTTGAACTCCTCGTTGTATTGGTCAACGAAGAAATAGTTGCTCCCCTTGCGGCGCATGAAGGTAACGGGCGGATCCTGCATATACTTTCCCGCCGACCACTCGTTCCAGTCGTTAAGGTAGATGAACGGCGGGTCTATGCTCAGAGCCTCGTCCCAGCGGTCCTGGAAGTATATGCCGTATGCCGTGGGGCGTTCCATCTTCTTGCCAAGTTCGGGCACGTATGTGGCAACCGGCAGGTCGTATTCGTTGAACTCCGGCTCGCCGGTGCTTGCCCGCCACGATTTGCCGATAAGCGACACGGGATGCTGCGCGGGGGTTACGGATATTTCCTCAATCTGCCCGTTGTGGCGCGAAGCGCGCTCGCGCGGGGTGAGGTCGAGCACGGGCTTGTCGCCGAGGTCAAGGCCGAAAGTCCAGTTGCCCTCCTTGCCTATGAAGCGCTTGCCGGCCCACTTGTAGTAGCCCCACCACATGTTGCGCAGGCTGAAGAAGTCGAGAATGTATTTGGGATAGTACGAAATGCGCTCCTTTGTATATAGCGTGTCGCCGTAGTGCGGATTGTTCTTGTTGGTAACGGCGTCTGCGTCATACAGGAAGTTGGGCACAGGGTCGGGATGATAGCCGTTCGCATCGAAAGATGGGTCGGCGTTATATAGCAAAAGCGGCTTGCCGTCGCGGTAGTACCACAAATCCTTGTAGCGTCCGGGGCGGTAAACGCGCTCGAAAATCTCCTGTGCGCAGTATGTGGGAACTCCGTTGAACACCCAGAAACAGAACTTCGGCACTTTCTGCCCGCCGCTCTTCATCTCGTCGAGTATCTTGAACAGCTGCTCCCATTCGTCCCAGTATCTCACACTGTTGGTAACGTCGAGAATAAGCACGTCAACGCCCGCGTCTGCAAGGGCGGAGACATCATGACGTATCACGTAGGGGTCGGCCGAAAGGAAATATCCCATTTCAGGCTCACCCCAGTGATAACCGCCGTAAGCCCCCCAGTTCTTGCTGCTGCCGTCGAGGCGCGTGGCTGGGTCTTTCTCGAGAATTTTGGTAACATCGCCCATAAACGGCGGTCTGCCGGCATGAAGTCCTTTGGTGTGCCATGTTACATAGAACATTCCCACGTCCCTTTTCTTGTCGGTTTTTGTCGCACCTGTTTCCTTTTGCGTTGGCTGTATGCGCCCCGCGCCGTCTGTCCCCACCCATGTGTCGGGATATATGTCCCACGACAAATTTTCTTCGGTGTCCTGCGCCGCAGCCGGCAAAAGGGCGAGCGACAAAGCGGCAAGCGCGGCGGTGATTTTTATATTCATGATTGTTTTCGGTTTTTAGTAGGACTTAAATCCAAAAATATCGGTCGCATCGCGGAGGACACAACCGATATTACCTTTATTCCTTTATTTGTTTCTCACTTGTTACTTTGCTGCTTCGGGAGTTCCCATGGAATATGAGGGCTGGCCCGTGAAATATCCCTTGCCCTGCCAAATCTTCTCCACCGGGGCCATGCGACGCACGAAGTCGGCGTAGTTCTTGTTCTCAACTTTTGTCCAGCCGCATTCGGCGTAGGCCGCAAGACGCGGGAAAGTCTGGAAGTAAACGCGTGCGTCGGTCGGAGTCCATTCGCCCCACATCTGGCAGCCGAGACCGAGGATTCTGGAATTCTCTTCGGGGGTGAGGTCTTCGAAATACGGGTTGAAGCTGTAGGCGTGGTCGAGCGAGATTGTGGGATAGCCGTAGTCGAGATAGGTGAACACTCGGTTAGAGTTCACAAGGCTGAAGCCTTTCTTGATGGCTTTCTTCGCAAGGTCGGTTGAGCCGTCCCAGAACTGCACCAACGCGCTCGGGTCAAGGCTTACTGCGGAATTTTCGCCGCGATTGGCCTCGCCGTGTACGTTGTCGCCGGTAATTTCGTTCCATCCGATAAGTTTCACGCCTTTCTTCTCAAGGAACTTCTGCAACTTGTTTATTGTGTAGAGCTGCATGTCGGGATAGGTGTGAAGACCGTTTTCCTTCATGAAGTTCTTTATTCTTTCGTTCTTTGTCCAGCGGGAATAGTTTGCCTCATCGCCGCCGATGTGCACTATTTTCGAGGGGAAAAGTTTCACAACCTGGCTGAGGGTGGCCTCGATGAATTTCCAGAACTCGGGGGCTGCAACGTCGTAGATTGCGGGATCGGTGTCGTTGTCCCCCTTTGCCAGAAGCTCAGGATAAACGTGCGTGGCGGCGTAGCAGTGTCCGGGAACCTCAATCTCGGGAATGACGCGGATGCCCCTCTCGGCGCAATAGTTCACCACCTCCTTGATTTCCTCCTGAGTGTAGTAGGAGCGTTCGCGGTCGGGATAGGCCTCCTTCCACTTCTCCGCGCCCTGGAAGAAATGCGAGTGGTCGCTCAGCGAGCCTTCGCTCGTAAGTTTGGGATAGCCTTTTATCTCAATGCGCCAGCCCGGGTCGTCCACAAGATGCCAGTGGAAAGTGTTCATCTTGAGGCGCACCATCTCGTCCACCATGCGCTTCACCATTGCCATGCCGTGGAAGTGGCGGCTCTCGTCGAGCATATAAGCCCTCCAGCCGAACTCGGGCCAGTCGGTAATGGCGCACACGTTGGCTGTGAAGCCGCCGCCCTCGCTCTTCAGCATCTGGCGTATGCTTTCGATTGCGTAAATCGCGCCGCTGCGGTCGTCGGCAGTAACGGCAACTGCGGGCTTCTTCTTGTCGCTAACCTCGAGCTTGTAGCCCTCCTTGTGTCCCGCGCCCTTGCCCATGGTAATGGCGATGTCGGCCTTTGCCGCGCTGTTCACCATAACCGGGGTGATGCCTGCCTCCTTGAACTGTGCGCCAAGGTACGCGGCGGTGATTTTGGCTTTCTTGTCGATATAGACTTTCGGGCTTGCCGGCACCGAAGCCTTGCCGGCCTGAAGCCTCACCACCTGCGGCTGGGGCACGATTGTAACCTGCGCGGCAACATGGCTTGCCGGCAATGTAAGTAGCGTTGCGGCAAATCCCGCCGCGAGCATCTTGCTTATTGTTCTTTTCATATAAAGTGATATGTTTGTTTATTGTTTTCTTGGCAACGTATAGTTTGCTTGCAACTGCAAATATAGCAAATATATGTTTGTTTTGCACGGCATTTGCTTTCAAAATGGCCGCCGTTCCATAAATTGCGCGCCCCGCCGCACGTATCCGCACGGATTGGCACTGTTTCATGGCATGACCGCCCGGGAGGCGCGGCGCCGCATTCACCCCTCCTTACGGCATAATCACCATTTTGCAAATGGTTATACCCACTTTAAGGTATTGCGGGCAGAACCGGGTATGCCTACCTTTGCATCCGATAAATCGATGTTTCATAGCGGATGCGCCAGTTCCCATGGAAAAGGTGTCAGTTCCACGCCGCGAGGCGGTAAATCCGCGCTAAGATTTAATTGTTATGTATCTTGTTCGAAAAGGGAGATGTCATGCAGCGTGAAAGCCATGATGTCTCTTCTTTTTTGTGCCATATCGCAGGGGGTAATTTCGGGATTTTCGGGCGCGAAAAGGCAAAAAAAATGGGGTACCGCCGTACCCCAATCTTGTTAACCTTAAATCTAATACTATGAAAAACACACGGCAAAGATACGCAGACCACAATTACCGGCAAACACTCCTGCAAAAAATATCGTCCGTTTTAGGCTTTTTTATGATTGCGGCGCAATAAAGCCCAATGGTTTTAACAGAAATATACGCGGACGCGGGACAATAGACTTTTGAAATTCGTACAGGATTGTGCGTTCTTGGCATATTAGCTAACATAACCGTTGCCAGAGTACGCCCCTACAAATGGCGCAAAGCAAAAGCCGCGAAAATTACATTTGATGCAGGAAAAACTA
>DKDC01000037.1:29160-50848 GCA_002451695.1 Prevotellaceae bacterium UBA6858
CAGACCTTTTTTCGCCACTTTCAAACCCCTGAAAAACAACTTCTTACATCAGACATTCTTTGCATGGACATCGCTTTGAAAACCAATATGTTGCGCAAATTGGGGCGTTTTCGCTTTTCTTCGGTGGCAAACCGACGGCACGGATATTTTATGCAGGACACGGGGCAACTTCGTCTTTTTGGGTTTCACGCCCCGAACTGAGGCAGAAATATGTAATTTTGCATCCGACATGAATGCTTGGGCAAGGGAAATAAAACGGTTTTTCGTCAGGCTGCGGCGGTTCCGCAACCGCAACGGCTATGGCGTGCACTCCCCCTTTGCCTACAGCTTCATAAAGGACGTGGTTTATGAACACTCGCGCTATTACGCCTACAAGGAGCTGAAAAAACGCCGCCACAAACGCCGCAGGGGAGAACACGGGCTTTCGCCGCGCGGCGACAGGCTGATGTTCCGCATCGCAAACCGCTGCCGCCCGGCACAAGCATCGCTTATAGGCGTACGTTCCGCGCTGACGGCGGAATACGTGGCGGCGGGAAGCCGCAAGACCCTAATCTCCATATACCCTGAGGCAAGCCAGATGCCCGCGCAGGCACAGGAATTTGTTTACGCCGCGCCCGGGGCGGACTTCCTCACGGCGTTCCACATCACGGCGCAGTCGTGCAGCGACCGCAGCTTCTTCGCCGCCGCAGGAATACACGCCTCGCGGAAGGCGCAAGCCGAATGGCGGGAGATATGTGCAGACCCAAGGGCGGTGGTAACGTTCGACCTGCACGAAATCGGGCTTGTGTTTTTCAACAAAAAGCTCAACAGGCAAAGCTACACCGTGAGCTTTTAGCCCGCAACGCGGGGAACTTTGCAAACCGCCGCTTTTTAATTCTAAGAATTAACGCAATAGCGCGAAATTTTCCCCCATTTTTCTTGCCTATTCGGAATAACATTGTAATTTTGCGCCGTTTTCAAAATATAACGCCAAAAACTATGTATTGGACACTTGAATTAGCTTCAAAACTCGAAGATGCGCCATGGCCCGCCACCAAAGACGAGTTGATTGACTACGCCACACGATCGGGCGCCCCGCTGGAAGTTATCGAAAACCTTCAGGAACTGGAAGACGAAGGCGAAGTGTATGAAAACATCGAGGACGTGTGGCCCGATTACCCCACAAAGGAGGATTTCTTCTTCAACGAGGAGGAATACTGACAGTCCGAAAGCCGGTCTGTCCCACTTAAAACGCCAAACACAAGCGGCATGAGGATTGCTGTAAATCCTCATGCCGCTTGTTACGTATCTTGCTGCCCTCAAAATAAAAATTCTCTTTGTCTGAAAGACGCTGCAACGTTCCAACAACACTGCATACAATTGTCCCACTTCGTTCGGTATGCGTTTTTATAACGACCGATGCACGCTTTTACAACGGTCGTTCAGCACTCTTGCCACGTCCGTTGCAAGACAACCTCACGCGCATTGGCGAAATTGAAGACTTGCAGTTTTGTCATGTTCAGGAAACGCCGCCCCGCAAGCTGCGTTTTGCCCAATTTCATACCGGCAGCCAATTGCACGCATGAGACAACGTCGCTGTCGCAGCAAAGCACGCCATAGCGCGGCTTTACGGTGTGCGGCCGGCGGAAAGTCAAATACGATTAAGGGAGCCGCAGGATTTTGGCGCACTTTCCGCCAAGCTCGGCGGCTATTTCGGAAAACGAGGAATAATGGCTGCCGTAAACCGCAGCGCAATGCGACAGGGCGAACATATCCGCCGCAGCGGCAATCATTCCCTTTACGGAAGAGCGCGAAAGTTCGGCATCGGAGGTTATCACCCTGCTGCCAAATTCGGAGACAAAGCGGCATTTCACTTCGTTGCTGTCGGTTGCGAGAAATAGCGAGGTTTCAGGATGTGTTTCCAACTCCCTGCGGGCGGCTTCCTCAAACAGGCTGCAAGGGCTTTTGCTCACCGCTGGCGCGTTGTCGGTGGTGCGGACATGGAAACCCGCCGCCCTGCCGCCAAAACGCCCCGTAAAGGCTGCCACGGCTTCGCTGACAGCGGCGGAAGGCTTGAACAGGGATGACATTTCAAGCGTATTGCCGAAAAACTCGTAGCAGGTGGAAATGTAAACCCTTTGGCTCGCGGCGGAAACACGCAAAACTTTTTCTTTGTCCGACGCGCTGAAACCGTCAAGCTGCAAACCGTAAAAAAACTTGCGGGCAAATTGCGGCAAATGCAGGTTGCGCCTTGACGGAGGTGTGTCAAGCCATTCGGCGGGGCTGATGCGGAAATTTCCCGAAGGCAGATACAGCTCCGCAAACACATCCTCAAAGCGGCAATGGCATTCGTCGTTTTCGGCGAAAGCCACACGCACGTCCGCCCCCGCCTCAAGCGCAAGCGCGTAAGCCGAACGGATTACGCGCATACGGTTTCCCAGTCCGCCCTGTGGCACAACAGTGAACCGCTTGTGGGGCTGCCGGGTCATTTCACCTTAACTTTGTCGAAACCCTCGCCGTAAACGCCTATGACCTTGCTTTGCGAAACAAAGGCGTTGGGGTCGGTATGCTTTATGATGCGGAAAATGTCCTTGCTCTCCCTGCGCCGCGCCAGCACAACAAGCACCTTCTGCTCCTGTTTGCTGTACCAGCCATGCCCGTCGAGCACCGTAACGCCACGGTGATAGTACTCTATCGCCGAGGCTATGCTCTCGTAATGGCGCGATATGATAAGGAACTGCACGCTCTGCCTCCCGGCGTTCAGCACATAGTCGAGCGTGGTGTTGGTTATGATGAGCGTGCAATACCCGAAGAGAAGTTTCGTGAGGTCGCCCACCGGGGTGAAAAGCGAAGAGGTGATGATTACGATGTCAAGCACTATCATCATCTGCCCTATCGTTATGTCGCGGTATTTGTTGACTATCGCCGCGATGATGTCCGTTCCGCCGGTGCTGCCGCCCTGCAGGAACACAAGCCCAATGCCTATGCCCTCGAGCAAAGCCCCTATGACGCACGCCATGAAGCCCTGGTTGTCGCCGAGGAGTATCGGAAGATGCTCGGAGTTGAGCGGAAATCCCTGCACGCTCTGCATCAGGTCCTTGCCAACAGCCATGAACGCGCTGAGCACAAGCACCGCGTAGATTGTCTTGACGCAGAACCGCCAGCCAAGCTCCTTTATGGCGGCAACGAGCAAGGCGGAGTTAATGATAAGGAACGTGTAGTGAGCGGGAAACGCGCCGTGGGTGGCGTAGAATATAAGCGCACCGATACCGGCAACCGCACCCGTCGTGATTTGGTAGGGCAGTATGAAGCACGTGAACCCCACCGCGTAGCACAGCAAACCGAATGTTATCAGCGCATAGTCGTGGATGTACTGCATGGGCGTCATCTTGACACCCGGCATACTCAAAGAATGTTCCATATACTTATCGCCGCAATGGGCGGAAACATATTTTCAGCGCACAACAATGTTCACAATGCGTCCCGGCACAACAATCACCTTGACTATCTGCTTGCCGTCAATGTATTTCTTTGCCTGTTCGCTGGCAAGCACCTCCTTTTCCACATCCTCCTTCGTGGCCTCCACCGGGAACGGCATGGTGAAGCGCGTCTTGCCGTTGAACGAAACGCTAAGGGTTACGCTGCTCTCCTTTATGAACTTCTCGTTGAACTCGGGCCACTTGGCGTCGCATACGCTTTGTGCGTGTCCGAGCTGTTCCCACAGTTCCTCGGCTATGTGGGGCGCAAACGGCGCGATAAGCACCACCAACTGTTCGAGAACCTTTCTTGACGTGCATTTCTGGGCGTTCAGCTCTCCCACGGCTATCATGAAAGCCGAAATGGCTGTGTTGTAGGAGAAGTTGTTTATGTCATCGGTAACTTTCTTTATGAGCTTGTGCAGCGTGCGCAGGTTGTCCTCCGTAGGCTCTGCGTCATCGGGCGCAAAAATCCCGTCCTTGCCGTTGAACAAGTTCCACAGCTTGTGCAGGAAGCGCGAGCAGCCGTCAATTCCGTTGCTGTCCCAAGGTTTGCTTTGGCTTATAGGGCCGAGGAACATTTCGTAAAGTCTCAGAGTGTCCGCTCCGTAACGCTCCACAACCATGTCGGGGTTCACCACGTTGAACATGCTCTTCGACATCTTCTCTATTGCCCAGCCGCAAACATACCTGCCGTCCTCGAGGATGAACTCCGCGTCTTTGTATTCGGGCCTCCATTTGCGGAAAGCCTCCGTGTCGAGAACGTCGTTTGAAACTATGTTCACGTCAACGTGGATGGGCGTTACGTCATACTTGCCCTTCAATCCCAGAGACACGAACTTGCCTTTGTATTCGCCTTCCTTCACGCGGTAAACAAAGTTTGAGCGTCCCTGTATCATTCCCTGGTTTATGAGTTTCGCAAAAGGCTCCTCCGCCACGGAATATCCGTAATCGTGAAGCACCTTGTTCCAGAAGCGCGAGTAGATAAGATGCCCTGTGGCGTGCTCCGTGCCGCCCACATAAAGGTCAACGCATTTCCAGTAGTTGTCGGCTTCGGGCGAAACAAGGGCCTTGTCGTTGTGCGAGTCCATATAGCGCAGGTAGTATGCCGAAGAACCCGCAAAGCCCGGCATTGTGTAGAGTTCGAGGGGGAACACCGTTACATTGTCAACAAGATCTTTGTCAACCACCTTGCGTTCCTTTTCGTTCCACGCCCACATCCTTGCGCGTCCCAACGGAGGTTCGCCGGTTTCTGTCGGCTCGTATTTGTCCACTTCGGGCAGTTCGAGCGGCAGGCATTCTACAGGGAGCATACAGGGCATTCCGTCCTTGTAGTAAACCGGGAACGGCTCGCCCCAATAACGCTGCCGCGAGAAAATAGCGTCGCGGAGGCGGTAGTTTACCTTGACCCTGCCGAGTTTGTGTTCCTTTACATATTTCTTGGTTGCCGCAATGGCCTCCTTCACTGTGAGACCGTTGAGCGAAAAGTCTATATACGGTTTTGCGTCCTTGCGCGGGGAATTTGTTACGATGCCCTCCTTTGCGTCAAAGCTCTCCTCTGAAACATCGCATCCCTCGATAAGGGGGATTATGGGCAGGTTGAAATGCTTCGCAAAGGCATAGTCGCGGCTGTCGTGTGCGGGAACGGCCATGATTGCGCCTGTGCCGTAGCCGGCAAGCACGTAATCGCTTATCCACACTGGAATCTCCTCGCCCGTGAATGGGTTTATGGCATACGAACCCGAGAATACGCCGGTTACTTTGCGGTCGGCGATGCGCTCGCGCTCGGTGCGCTTTTTGGTGGCGTCAACATACGCCTTCACCGCCCCGGCTTGCGAGGGCGTTGTAAGCTCATCTACCAAATCGCTTTCGGGGGCAAGCACCATGAACGTTACGCCAAACATTGTGTCGGCGCGGGTTGTGAAAATGGTGAACTTCTTGTCGCTGTCCTTCACCGAGAACACAACTTCCGTTCCCTCGCTGCGCCCAATCCAGTTGCGCTGCGTTTCCTTTATAGAGTCGGTCCAGTCTATTGTGTCAAGCCCTTCGAGCAGACGCTGTGCGTATGCCGACACGCGCAGACACCACTGTTTCATTTTTTTCTGCACCACAGGATAACCGCCCCTCACAGACACGCCGTCAACCACCTCGTCGTTTGCGAGCACTGTGCCGAGCTGGGCGCACCAGTTCACTTCCGTTTCGCCAAGATAGGCTATGCGGTAGTTCATCAGTGCCTGCTGCTTTTCCTTGTCGCTCTTTGCGTTCCATTCCTCTGCCGTAAACTCCAGCTCCTCGCCGCAAGCCGCGTCAACGCCGGCTGTTCCGTTTTGCCCGAAATGCCTTACAAGCCCCTCGATTGGGAGAGCCTTTTTTTCGGCGTTTGAATAATAGCTGTTGAACATGAGTATGAACGCCCATTGCGTCCATTTGTAATATGAGGGGTCGCAGGTGCGCACCTCGCGATCCCAGTCGAACGAGAAGCCTATCTTGTCGAGCTGCTCGCGGTAGCGCGCTATGTTCTTCACGGTGGTTACGGCAGGGTGCTGCCCCGTCTGTATGGCATACTGCTCCGCAGGAAGTCCGTAGGCGTCGTACCCCATGGGGTTTAGCACGTTGAACCCGCAAAGGCGTTTGTACCTGGCGTAAATGTCGCTTGCTATGTAGCCGAGGGGATGCCCCACATGAAGCCCCGCCCCCGACGGGTAGGGGAACATGTTAAGCACGTAGTATTTGGGCTTTGAAGTGTCCTCCGTAACGTGGTATATCTTTTTTCCGGCCCAAATCCTGCGCCATTTCTCCTCTATCTTCCTGAACTCGTAATCCATCTTAATTATCGTAATAAGTTATGCTGCGGAGCCGCAGTCCGCATTCCGTGCGCAAAGATAGCAATTTAGTTTGACGTAAGCCGCCGCCGCGCCCCAAAACGTCCCCACTTTCCGTGCTGGCATTCAGCATTGTCGGTTGCGCCAAAGCGTGTGGCGGCTAACCGCATACGGCTGCCCCGAGCGTTTCTTGCAGACCACAACCGTTGCAACGGCGGCAGCCATGACGAGCAGGCGGAACAGGTTGGGGACAAGGCTTCCCACCACCCCGTTGACCGAGGCGGAAAAGAGCGTCCACACAAGATTCATAAGCACGTGCAGGAAAACCACAAACCAAAGGTTGTAACGGCTCTCCACATACAGCCAGCCGAAAAACACGCTCCCGAGCGCGGTTACGAGCGCCGCGAAAAACGCCGAAACAGCGTCGCCGCCCTGGAACACGTGTCCCACGCCGAAAAACAAGGCGGCGGCAAGGCTCGCCGGCACAAAGCCCCAGCGGCAGTACCTGAACAGCTGCCCCAGCAAGAAGCCACGGAATATGAACTCCTCGAAAAAGGCTGCCACAAAGGCGGTGTTGAACAGGAAAAGCACGCTGTCTTGCCGCGAACAGCTCCCGGCAAGGAACATATAGATGAACATGGGAAGCACACAAATGGCGGCACGGACACCCCCCCGCGCCGCACCGCGCCCAAGCCCCGCAGCATTCACGAAGTTGCGGCGGTGTCCTGCAACAAGAACCGCCACAAACATAACGCTGCACAGCAAATAGAACAGCGGAAAGCTGGCATCGCCCATCCTTAAATTGAACCCACGCGGCACAGTGCCCGTTATCAGCAAAAAATACACTGCAAAAGCCGCAAACACCATGAAGGTGTACACTCCCCTGCCCACAAAAAGTTTGTCGTCCGTTGTTTTGTACATAATCCTTAAAACAGTTTTCACACATATAACAGACAACCCCAAAAATTATTACATCCCGGAAGCAAAATTCATGATGCGGCGGCAGCTTGTGGAGTTGCCGATGTGTTCTGTATTGGTATGTTTTTGGCGATGGCTTACAGGGCGTATGCAATACGCCCCTACGGAGGCGCAAATTATTATATAATTGACACTTAACACTTGTAGGGGCGTATTGCATACGCCCTGAATTGCGCCGCTTTATAATATTTGCAGCGATAACTTGAAGCGTTTAATACGCCATTGGGGCAAAAATGTCATAAATACCTGTTTACTAATAAATTAACCTCAAACAAACTCACTCGCATAACTTATTGTTTTCCAAACGTTTGCAAACGCCGAAAAAAGGTCTGATGTAATTTGAATTATGTCTGATATAATTTTTTCTACATCGGACATAGTTTTTCCTACATCTGATGTAATTTTTCGGACTTCCGCATTCGCGCCACGTTTGTCGGGTGCATGGTGCGCGTCATGGCATTTGGTGCAAAAACTTTGCTTTTTCAAACTTTGTTTGTCATTTTTGTGCTAAAACAAACACTTTGCTTTCTTTTTTCTTGAAATTGAAATTATTTTCCATACAAACAGACTAATTTTGCGCCGCAAACCAACAAAAAGCAAACTTAATATGAGAATCAAAAAGAAATGGATTATCCTAATGGGGCTTATGGTGGCAATCACCATAGCGGGCCTCTTTGCACCGGAACCGGGTTTTGAGTGCGACTTCTCGCAAATAAACGGCGCGGACGTGGCGTGGCTCATCACCGCAACAATCTTCGTGCTCATGATGACACCGGGGCTTTCGTTCTTCTACGGCGGCATGGTGGGTGCGCGCAACGTAATCTCCACCATGTTACAGAGCTTCATAGCCATGGGCATCATAACCGTGCTGTGGGTGGCGTTCGGCTTCAGCCTGTGCTTCGGCGATGACATAGGCGGCGTTATAGGCAACCCCACAACCTTTGCCATGTTCCAGAACGTGGGGGCTGCTGTTTACACCACCCCGACCGGCAAAATTCTCGGCGGGGCGACAATCCCCCTTGCGCTGTATGCACTGTTCCAGATGAAGTTCGCCATCATCACCCCCTCGCTCATCACCGGCTCGTTTGCCGAGAGGGTGAGGTTTTCGGCATACCTGTTCTTCATGATATTCTTCTTTGTGTTCATATACTGCCCCCTCGCCCATCTCACATGGCATCCCGACGGGCTTTTCCTTAAATGGGGCGTGGTTGACTTTGCGGGCGGCATCGTGGTTCACGCATCCTCGGGCGTCGCAGCCCTTGCGGGCGCGATTTTCCTGGGCAGGAGGCGCACCGCCACCAAGGACGAGGAACCCGCGAACATACCCTTCGTGCTTCTCGGTGCGGCGCTGCTGTGGCTGGGCTGGTTCGGGTTCAACGCAGGCAGCTCGCTCCATGCCGACGGACAGGCGGTGAAGGCCTTTCTGAACACCACCACCGCATCGGCAACGGCAATGATGACATGGATATTCTTCGACTGCCTGCGCGGGCGCAAGCCGTCGGCAATGGGAGCGGCCGTGGGCTGCGTGGTGGGGCTTGTGGCCTGCACGCCGTCGGCGGGATACGTGAGCGTGGGGCAGACAATCTTCATTTCGTTCGCGATAGCCATTATATGCAATATAGCCGTTTACTGGCGTTCGCACAGCCGCATTGACGATGCGCTCGACGTGTTCCCCACCCACGGCACGGGCGGTATTGTAGGCACTATAATGACCGGCATCTTCATTCACGAAGGACTGGTTTCGGGCACGGGCGAGGGAGTGATCGTGTTCCTGTATCATTTGCTTGCGGTGGCGATTGTGATTGCCTACACTTTCGGCATGAGTTACCTTGGCTACTGGATTATCGACAAATTCATCCCCATGCGCGTGAGCATCGAGAGCGAGAAGGTGGGGCTGGACCTCAGCCAGCACGATGAGCATTACGGCCTCGCCCATTTCGGTGAGCGCGAGCTTGCGGAATACGAGGAACACATAAGGAGCAAGGAAAAATAAAAAGAACCTGACCAAAATCAGACACCATAATGGACAACTGATTTCAGACACGAAAAGCCCCCGGCAACTTGCCGGGGGGCGGCAAACAAAAATCCCACGCGGCGCAAACCGCGTGGGATTTCCTATATTCTGAAGTGTGGTTTACTTAACGAGAACCTTGTTCTTGCCAACAATGTAAACACCCTTCTTCAAGCCCTTGGTAGCCTCGGCAACCTTGACGTTCTTCCTTACAAGCACACCGTCGGTGGTGTAAACGTCAACAACCGCCTTGTTGGAGTTAACCAAAGATGCTATGCCGTTGGGGATTTCCACTGAAGCGTACTTCGTGTCAACCGGGATAACCTTGTCGATGGAAGCGTTGGGATCGTTCACAATCTTGCTCTGGTCAACATAAGCGTCCAGAGGATCAAGCGTCCAGCCCTGTGTGGGAGTATATACACGCGCCACGTTCTCGATGAAGTAGATCAGCGGAGACGGGAAAGGCCATGAAGCGAACGTGCCGCCAAGACCGTTGACCATCTTGGCCTCGTGGGTTACATTTCCGCCGTGGGCGGGATGAAGATCCACTACAACAGCTGTCGTGGCGTCATATTCCTGATCGCCGTCAGCAACCATTACGAACGGAGTGCCTGCGGGTATGCCGCCCAGTTCCTCGTCGGGAACAAACTCTGTGAGGTTGATTGCGCTGATAGTCTTGCCGTCCTCGCCGACTTCGTAGCCGCAAACGCTGTAAGTCTTAACGTCATGTCCTTCGGTGTATGCCGTGGGAAGAGCCTCGGTGTCGAACGGATTGACCATTGCAAACACCTTGTCCCTCTTCATGGTGATGCGGCGTGTCATTTCGGGCGAGATCACCTCCATTGCCCATGCACCCCAGCCGTTTGCTACAGGCTCTTTACCTGACATGGCAGGAACGCCGGGAAGCACATTGCTCTGGATGTAGTACGCAGAGTTGAGGTCCGCGTTAGTGTAAATGGCAAACTGTCCCTCGCCTACAGCCTCAAGACGCACAGGACCGCGGTTGATAGGCCAGCCGTTGGCAACGCAAATCATGTTGTAAACGTTGGGAGTGCCGGTAGCCTCGAACTTCCAGACGCGGCGCAAATCCTTGTCAATGCCTTCAAGACCCACGCAGCCCATGCCGTCGGAAGCGGAATAGCCGCCCATATAGGTGTATTTGCCCTTCACGGGGTTTCCTGAGCCGTCAACTGCCGTTTCGTCGGCGCAAGTTACAAAGTACCATGTGTTGGGGTCAGGACCAACCATAGAGTTTATCAGCGCATTGTAAGCGCGGGTGAGAAGAGTGTCAAGGCGTGCAACCTCGCGCTGGCTGATGTCCTCGAAGGGATAAGCGTCGTCAACCTCCACGAGAGCGTCCTCGAAGTCGCCGACTTTGTCGCCCGGGAAGCAGAACGGGTCTTCGCCCACGGCAACCTTGGGAGCGAAAGCCTTTGCCTTGTTGTAAATGTTGCAGATGTCGGTGGTGTCTTTCCAAACGAGCAGCAGGTTTTTGTAAGCTTCGCGCAGGTCGGCAATATCCTTTGAAGTTGCGTTGTTGTTATCAACCTTGCCCTGAGCGGCTGCGATAGCCTCGCGCAAGTTCTTTACAGCCTCAAGAATTTCGGGGTCGTTGAGCTTTTCGTTGAACTCTGCGTTCATCGGGTAAGCGTTGAATTCGGAGAACTGGAAGAAAGGCTTGCTGTATTTGCCGAGGTCGTTGGTGTTGGTCTTGATTACCTCCATGTTGATGTAGCGGTAAGGCTTGTTGAGAACAATGGGTTCTGTGCTGGTGTATTCAGGTTCTTCAGCCGTGGTGGTGAACCCTGCCTCCGGATTCTTGCGTTCGCCAAGATAATCCCAATTCTCGCCATCGGTGCTTGCATAGAACTTGATGTCAGTCGGACGATACATTGCTATCCAAGACGAGCCGCGTGAGCGCCAATGGAAGCCTACGTTGTGCGGGAGGGTCTTGCCTTCGCCGGCGTCAACACGTATGGCGTGGAACTTGTCGGGGAAGTCGGTGCCGCCCACGGTGGATTCGTTCCAGGCGCTTGTGCAGAATGTGTCGAAGTTCTTGTCGATAAGATTGTTCAAGTCGGACGATTCTGTTGACTGGTTGGTTATGAACAGCTGCGAAGCGTCGGTGGCAACGGGGCTCTCCATGTCGATTGTATATACGGAGTCGCTGTTTGCGCGCACGCTGGTTTCCGTTATGAGGTTGCGCAGGCTGTCGGTGCGGAGACGCTGTGCGTATGCCACAGCCATGTTTGCCACCTCCTCTTCGGTGAACTTGTGGAGGTAGAGGTCGCTTGCGCTTGAAGACGCAATAATCCAAACGAGGTCGATGCCCGTTGCATAGCCGAAGCCTTTGCTCACGCTGGTGGCATCGGCGATGTTGAATTTTTCGCCCTTCTTGCGCTTGATGACCTGGTCGGTGCTGTGGGTCTTTGTAAGGTTGATACTTGCGCCCTGCTGGAAGAGGTCGGTTGAATTGATGAACTCGCCGGTCTCATTGTTCTGTATGGAATAGTTGCCGTTTGCGAGCTTGGTGATTTTCCATACAAACGCGGGGTTGTCAACTTCCCAGTTGAAGCCGTAGAGGTAGCTGTTCTTCGCGCCCCATGCCTGGCAGGTGTTGCCATTCACAGCCGAACTGTATGTGTTGTTGGAGATGGTGTAGTAACCGTCGGTTACCTCGACGAGGGATGCGTCGAGGGCTGCCTTTGCTGCGGTGTATTTGTCAAGAGCCGTCTTGCAAGTTTCCTCGGTGGGAACGTTCTCTTCATCGGCAAGCAGTTTCTTCGAAGCCTCAACTTCTGCCTTCACTGCGTCGAAAGCGGTCTTTGAGTACTGTCCGGGGTCGGTGCCGAAAGTGTAGTCGCCTTCGACGAACGAATTAACGCCAACCTCCAAGAGGTCGCGGTTGCGCGTAGCCTCGGCAGCGGCAAGGTCAGCCTCGCTCACAGGGATGAGCCTCCACGCTCCCTCGCCGTTCACGTTCTTGTCGCTCCAGTTTCCGATAGGGCCGCTGGTGGCGACACCGGCGTTGTGGTGCTGGATGTTGTAAGTCCAGGTTGCGCCAAGGCAGTGGATGTTGAACTGCCCGTTCGGGCTGATGTTCTCAAACACCTGCTCGGTCTCGAGTGCGTCGGTCATGTACATGTTGGTCTCCTGGCCGTCGATTACGTCGTTGTGGTTTACGTACTGTCCGGTGGAAAGGCTCTGGATGGAGTAGTTGCCGTCCTCGAGCTTCTTCACGTTCCACATGAAGGTTACCTTGGGGGCCTTCTTCTTCCAGCCGGGGTAGTTGCCCTCGCGCGGCGCGAACCACGCCATGGTGTCCTTCTCGGCAAACACGCTGTAGGCGGTAACAATGTAGTAGGTGCCGTCAACTACAGGGTTGATGGCAGCCTCCACCTTTGCCTTTGCCTCCTTCAGCTTGGTGCACATCGCAGCCTTCTCCTCGTCGGTGGCAGTTGTGCTTCCGGCCAGCTGGATAGCGTCGGAATAGATGTTGTAAAACTCCTCATAGACAGTCTCGTCTCCGACATAGCCCGGCCCTGTGCCGTAAGCATAGTCGTCAACTCCAAACTGGAAACTGTCCAAAAGCTCCTGGAGGGTCTGTTCTTCCTCCACAGGGTCTCCGTCGTCATTGGCGGCGAAGACAGCCGCTCCCGGCGCCATTATAAGCAGCACCGCAAGGGCAATCAGTTTTGAGAAAAATTTTTCCATATAAACTATGAATTAATAATGTGAATGAATTTCCTTTCCAGCCGCCGAAAGAGGTGTCGCCCCCCCCTGAGGCGGTACAGGTTTGCTTAGAATTCCTGCATCATTGGTTATTTATTGTGGCAAATATGTGAAATAACTTTTGAACAACCAAAATTTATTTTTGAAAACTTCGCTTCCTTGTAAAAAATAATCCAAACGCGCCTTTGCGGCGGTTGCGAAATTGCAAAACGCGCCTACAAGTTTATGCGGTTGCCGGCGTTTATTTAACTTTTGCGCACAGGCGTGCAATAAAAAATGTTATTGGAAAACCTGCGGGAGGGAGCTTTTTTCATCCCTCCCCTTTTTGGTCAGTTCCGGTAATGCTTAGAGTTAGTGAATCTTGTATCTTGCGTCATGTTATTGCTGCCGCAAATATAGTGAAATGTTTTTTCAAAAGCATAAAGACTTTTTCAAAAAATCAGTTTTTGAGGCAAAAACTTTCCGCAGCGGCGTTTTTGCCGCCGGGCAAATTACAAAGCACAACAATATTTTCACATTTGTTTCAACAAAAGCGGCATCCGGGCGGCGGTTTGCAATGCCGTTCATACTGCGGCGTACAGAGTACGCGTCACACACCATACAAACATACAAACAGCGGTTAATCGGAAAATTGCGCCGCCGTAGGGGCGTATGCAATACGCCCCTACAATTATTGCAAAACCCAAGCCGCAAAAACTACATGGGACATAGGAAAAAATATGTCCCATGCAGGAAAAATTATATCAGACATAATCCAAACTACATCAGACCTTTTTCCGCCACTTGCAAGCGCCTGAAAAACAAAAACTTACAAACACATTCCAAAACTAGGGCAATTCTTTGGAAACCAACGGATTGCACGTTTTCCGGCACTTTCCGCCACAAGGAAAAGAAAAACCGCAGCCCCGGCTTTGGCTGCCGGGGCTGCGGAACAATGTGTAATGAAACTTTTCCTGCGTTGTCTGCCGCCTTACTTCACGGTCTTGACTATTCCGTCCCACGAGGAGATGCCTATCACCTTGAGGTAGGGCTCGAACACCTCGTCCTCCTTGTCGGTTCCGGCAGCCTGCCATACGTACCACACGGGCTTGGGGTCGAGAGCCTTGAAGCTGCCCTCCTCGTAAGCGCGCAAGCCTATGCGCAGCCCGAACTCCTCGCGGTTGTCCGCCCAGTTGTGCCACTGCATCGCGTCGATGCCGTCGAGCTGCGTGATCTTCTTCCAGATCCATGCAGCCCCCGCCGCCTGTTTCGCAAGGTCGGTCTCGCTGTACGACGGCGAGTTGGTGCCCTGCTCGGAGAACACGAGCACGCGCTTCGTGCCGTCCTTGTAGAGGTGCTCCTTCTTCAGAATCCAGGCGTTTATCACCTCCGGGTTGTAGAACGTTACATACGCGGCGTTGTTGCTGAATGTGGCGTAGCCCTTGTCGTTTGTCCAGAACTCGGGCCTCAGCAGGCTTATGGGATAAGGGTGGTATGCCACTCCCCAGCGGAAGTCTCCCTCGGCGTTGGAGTACTGCACATTCTGCTCAAGCATCGTTCTCGGCGAAAACTCGTTGCCGGAAATGTACCATGTGTGGGTGTAGGAGCCGAGCACCGAGGCGTTCTGGTCGTACTGGCGCACTATGTTGTAGCAAAGGCGCATGGATTTGATGTACCTGTCGTAGAAACGCATCTCGGGCTGGTTGCCCATGTTTGTCCAGGTGTCGCCCTGGTCAACCTCGTTGTGCATAATCCAGTGGTGTATGCGCCCGTTCTCGCCCGTGGAGTAACGCCTTGCGAGATAGTCGAGCGATGCGGCGTAGAAGTTTGTGGCCAGCGCGGTGGTCATGTTGGGCATGGTGTAGTATCCGCCGGTGCATTCGGGGTCGGTGTATTCCGAGCCTGTGGGCGTGAGGATGATTGCCTCCACCACGATGTCCTTCTTTTGCGCCGCCTTAAGTATTGCGTCATATCCGGCAACCGCGCCCGTGTTTATGTAATACGTGCGCCCGCCGTAATAGTAGGGCGAAGAGTATGCACTGCTCTTGGTGGTGGATATGATTGAGCTGAGCACTATGTTCTGGGTTATGCTGTGGACGTCGAGATCGTCGAAATCGGCAATGTATTTCGAGCCTCCGCCGGCGGCGATGCCCTTCTTGCCCTTGAACTCGCACTTCTCGGCGGAATACGTGGCGTAAACATCGTCGGCGTAGCGCGCGTGGGACACAAGGGTGTGCGTGCCGTCGTCGTTAATCTTCACAATCGCCCATTTTGAAAGAACACGGTCGTACCTCGGCAAGGAACTGCGCAGCAGCTTGCGCTTGACCTTCACGGTGAAGTCGCCGTTGGGCACCTCGGTGATGTAGTCGAACTTCCTGGTTTCGGTAACGTCCTCGAACGGCGCAACGTCGGCAATGGCGAAATTGCCCTCGCCAGCACAGGTGCCGGAGATGGTGATGCTGTCATACGACACATCGACATTGGTTACCTTTGATTCGTATTCGGCGGCAAGATAGTCGGTGAGGTTCCTAGCCATTACAGACTTTGCCTTTTCAAGGCTGTCGGCAATTTGCTCCTGGCGCCTTTCCTCGTCCGTCATGACGCGTATGCGCAGGTTGCGGAGCTTTATGTCCACGCCCGAGGACGTTCCGAGGTCAATGCGGAGGCGGTCGCCTTTCTTTCCCCAACTCATGCTTTTGCGCAGAGTGTTTATGTTATACCTGTAGGTCGCCCACTCGCTGCCCATTGTGGCGGGTATGCTGGCCGCCATCACGGAGCGCGCCTCGCTTATGGGGTCGCCAAAGAAAATCTGGGGGTTGCTCACGCCCTTGGGGCAGTTGTACTCGAACGATAGCACGCACGAGTCGGAGGGAAGGTCGGCTGTAAGCGTCTTCGTGAATATATACGGGTCGCCGCCGGTGGTGCTTATGGAATAAACCATTGTTTCCTCGTCATACGAAACCGTGAGGTTGTTGTACAGGCTGGTGGTGTTGAGTTCGGGATACGAGCTCTTGTCGAACTCGCCGCTGAACACAATGCTGTCAACCTTTGAGCGCGACCTCAGCAGAAGCTGGTAGCGCGAGGAGTTGTAGATCTTGAACAGCGAGCCTGTGGCGCCGAAGGAAATGCTGTCAACATCGGCTGCCGGGAATGTGCCCAGCACCTTCCCCTGACCGTAAACGGTTACAATCCTGTCGGCAGTTACACTGGCTGCAAAAGCCGCGAACATTGCGGCGAGGCACAGCGGGAATATGTTTTTGCGTCTGAATATTTTCATAGTCGTTTACTTCTTGATGATTTTCCTTGTAAGTTTCTTGCCATCGGCAGTTATCACCCTTACCACATACACTCCCGCCGGTATTCCGGCTGTGGAAACCACAACATCGCGATCGGCGGGCGTTATGCTTGCAAACACAGCTCCGTCGGAGGATATGAGCGAAATGTTCTTTGGCGTGGTGGAATTGTTCACACGCACCGCCCCATCCTCGTAGGTTATCTTCAGTTTTTCCGATTTTGCGCTCTCAATTCCCACTGGTATCGAAGTGCGGTGGAACGTGATGTAAGTGAAAGCGGAGTTGTCCACCGTTACGGTGTCCCCTTTCGCCGAGATGAGTGTCGTCTGGGTGTCGCCGTTGATTATCTTGCGGATGTTGCCAAGGGACGCCACGGGAACATAGTTGTTTGCCACATAAACGTAAACGTCGGTGGCGGAAACCTGCAAGCTCACGGCAAAAGCCGAAGCAATTAAAATATTCCTGATTTTCATTTGTTAGTTTTGCTAATTCTGCGCAAATATAGGCATTTACGGAAAAAGTCGGTTTGTTTGAAGCCAAAAATCATGCGAATGAAAACAAAAACACCCCCAAAGCGGCACAATCGCCCCTCTTTGAGGATGTTTTTTATTATGGCTTAACGCCTTGAAAAGCGCACGCCGCCTCAGCGCAATTCCTCCACCATGCGGTTGAAGTTTTCTATGCTTTTCTTTATTTCGGGCATGGAGTTGTCCCAATTATACTCGTACTCAATGGCAAACCACCCCCTGAATTTCTGCCGCTTCAGCTCGCGCAGCAACGAAGGCATCTTAATGATTCCCTCGCCCCAAACGGTGTCGTGCATTGCTTCGGGGTCGCCGCCGTCAACAATGTCCTTGAAATGCAGGCTCACTATCCTGCCGTCGAGAACCCTCATGCACTCCACAGGCATAAGCCCGCAACGCAGCCAGTGTCCCACGTCGGCGCAAGAGCCCGCAAGCCTGCTCCTGCCGTTTATAGCCTTGAGAAGGTTCATCGGGTTCCAGTATGCAGAGGGTTTGGGATGGTTGTGCACAGACACCTTTACGCCGGTTTTCCTTGCGAGGCTCTCCACAATATCCCAGTCTTCAGACGCGGGTTCACAGGATATATATTCAAGTTTCATTGTTTTCGCAAAGGCGAACTCACGTTGCCATTCCTCCGGCTTGCCGGGGACGAAAACGCCCGTGCCGACTATCCTCACGCCTTTCGAGGCGGCGTATTTGCGGAGTTCCCTGCAGGTGGCGGCATCAAGGTTGTAGTCGAACAGCTTGTCGCCCCATTTTCCCCCGAGCCGCTGCCCCGGGAAAACCTCAAGGTACTTCACGCCAAGCTCGACGGTTTTGTCTATTGTGGCACACAAATCTGTGTTGTGGAAAGTCCATGTCTGCACGGCGAGCTTCCACCAGAGTTTTTCCGCCCTTGTCTTGCCAGCCACGGAAAGCGGCAGCACAAGCAGCACGAGTATATACAGCAAACGCTTCATGGCTTTCAGTCTTTCGGCATCGGCGGCAGGGAGTAGCCGTTGTGGTAAGTGTGGTTAATCCATTCGTTAACGAGGTCGAGCGCACTGAACTCGGCATACCTGCGGTCGAAGCGCGGGTCGCCGTCTATCACCTTGAAATCGTCGTAATTCACAATCTTCACCTTGTCGTTGGTGGAAATGTTGGTGAACCTCATGTTTTCGCCGTCCCATTTCAGTTCCTTGTGAAGGCCTGTGAGACCGGCGAGGCGCGTTGCCATAACGCCCATGTCCACCATTTCTGTGAACGGACCGGAGAACTCGAAATCCGAACACGTCGGCACGCGGTTTCTCGCCGACTCCTTGCAGGCGCGAATCCAGTCCTGCTCGTGGGCGTTGGAGTCCCAGATGCTCGCCACGTCGCTCGTTATCACACGGCGGAGTTTCGGCGCGGGGTCCTTGAAGTCCTTCATGCGGCTCTTCGGGAGCAGCGTGGGGTTCATGCCGTAGCACCCTGTCATAATCTTCCCCTTTGAGCCGATTATCAGGATGCCGCCGTTCTCGTCGCCGAGCATTTCGCCGTCGAGAAGCTCTTCGGGACGCGGGGGCATAAGTCCGCCGTCATACCACGTGAGCTTCAGTTCGGGCATCTCCACATTGCCTTTCTTGGGGCGTGCCGGGAATGTGTAGGTGATTGTCTCGGCATACGGGGGCGAATAAAGGTTGCTGAGGGTTGACGAGGCGATGACCTTCGTGGGGTACTTCAAACCGAGCGCAAGCACTGCGGGATCCATTATGTGGCAAGCCATGTCGCCCAACGCGCCTGTGCCGAAATCGTACCAGCCGCGCCAGTTCCACGGGCAATACGAGGGATGGTAGGGACGCATCTCGGCAGGGCCTATCCACAAAGGCCAGTCGAGCGTGTCGGGTACGGCAGGAGTGTCGGTGGGCTTCATCAGACCCTGCGGCCAAATGGGGCGGTCGGTCCAGCAATGCACCTCGCGCACCTCGCCTATCTCTCCGGCCCAAATCCATTCGGCAACGCGCTTGTTCCACTCAAAAGAGCTTCCCTGGTTTCCCATCTGCGTTGCCACCTTGTACTTTTTGGCGAGCTTGGTGAGCAGCCTTGCCTCGTAAACCGAGTGCGTGAGCGGCTTTTGCAGGTAAACGTGCTTGCCGAGGGTCATCGCGTGGGCGGCTATGACGGCGTGGGTGTGGTCGGGGGTGGCTATCATCACGGCGTCGATGCTCTTGCCCATGCGGTCGAACATTTCGCGCCAGTCCTTGAAGCGTTTTGCCTTGGGGTAGTCGTTGAACGTCTTCATGGCATACTTCCAGTCAACGTCGCAAAGGGCCACGATGTTCTCGGTGTTCATGTTTGTCATGTTGCGCCGCCCCACTCCGCCAACGCCAATGCCGGCAATGTTGAGCTTGTCGCTCGGGGCTTTGAAGCCGTAGGTTTTGCCGAGCACGTTTCCCGGCACTATGGCGAAAGCAGCCGCTCCCATGAGGCTGTCCTTCAAAAACTGTCGTCTTGATATATTTTTCATGGATTTTTATTGTTGTTGTTTCGTTCCTAATTCCTATTCAACCTTGAAAAGGTCCTTTATGCCGCCTATCGAACCGAGCATGTTGGTTGCCTCGATGGGCAGGTAAACGGTTTTTGTCTTGTCGCCGCTCGCCACGCTCTGGAGCATCTGTATGTACTTTTGGGCAAGCAGGTAGTTTGCGGGGTTTGTGGATTTGCCCACAGCCTCGGTGATAAGCTCCACAGCCTTTGCCTCGGCCTCGGCCTGCTTCACCTTTGCTGCGGCAACGCCTTCGGCATTGAGGATTTCGCGCTGCTTTTCAGCCTCTGCGCGGTTGATCGTAGCCATTTTCTCGCCTTCCGACTTCAGTATGGCACTCTGCTTCTCTCCCTCGCTGTTGAGGATTTCGGCACGCTTGTTGCGCTCGGCCTGCATCTGCTTCTCCATTGCCTGGAGCACGCTGCGCGGCGGCGTGATGTCCTGAAGTTCCACACGGTTCACCTTTATGCCCCACTTGTTTGTGGCGTCGTCGAGCACGGCGCGGAGCTTGGTGTTGATGGTGTCGCGCGAGGTGAGTGTCTCGTCAAGTTCCATTTCGCCTATGATGTTTCTGAGCGTTGTCTGGGTGAGCTTCTCGATGGCGTTGGGCAGGTTGCTTATCTCGTAAACGGCCTTGAACGGATCTACTATCTGGAAATAGAGCAGCGCGTTGATTTCGGTCTGCACGTTGTCCTTGGTTATCACGTTCTGCTTGTCGAAGTCGTAAACCTGTTCGCGCAGGTCTATCTCGTTGGAATAGTAGTAACGCTTGTTCCTCATCACTATTATGGTGCGCGCCTTGTCGATGAACGGCATTATGATGTTTATGCCGGGGTTGAGCGTTGCGTGGTAGCGCCCAAGGCGTTCTATTATCTTGGTGCTCGACTGCGGGATGATTGTTATGCTCTTCGCCACGATTATTATGGCAAGAACAGCGATTGCTGCTAATACGTAGAACATGGTGTTATGTTTTAATTGTTTGTAATAGTGTTTTCACTCTGCGGGCAAGGGCTTTACGGTGAGTATGATGCTTTCGTGGGACAGCACGAGCACCTTTGTGCCGGCTGCCACCGCCGCGCCGTCGCACGACACGCTGCGCCACATGTCGCCGTCTATGGCCACGTAGCCGTAGCCGCCGGCCTTTATCTCCTCCCTCACCACGCCGGTCTTGCCGTCAAGCGCGTCGGCGTTGCTCCTGCGGGTCTTTTTCTGCCCGAAACGCTTCAAAGCCTTGGGGCGCAGGAAGAAGAGGCACGCCACCGAGACCACCGCAAACACGGCGAGGCACACGCCGAACCCGCAGCCGAAAGATGCCGCCACGGCGGAGCACACAGCCCCCGCGCCAAGGCAGAGCATGAAAAAGTCGCCCACGGTAAGTTCGAGCACAAGGAACATGAGGGCTACGACCGCCCACATCTCCCAATGGTATGTCATAAGAAAGTCTGTCATATCGCCTATGGTATTAAATTGTTCATTTTCTCTCCGGAAGCCATGCTATTGGTCAAGCCTCAGACGGTAGCTGAAGGTTACTATTCCCGATATGTTCCTGCCGCCCTGCTTGCGGAAGTTTATGAAGCCGAAGTCAGCCTGCGCGCCGACCGCGAAAATGCGGTTGAACTCGTATGCCACACCCGCCGAAACGCCGCAGTCGAAACGCCTTGTGCCTTTCTCCTTGAAGGTGGACTTTTCGTAATAGAAGCGGTCGGGCAAGTCCTGGTCGGTGTCGCCGCGTGTCTTGCGCTTGCCGCCCACCCCGACAGCGGCGTAAGGCCCCGCCGAAAACTCGATGTAGTGCAGCGGCGCGACCTCAAGATAGTAGTTTGCCATGACCGGCACCTCCACATAAAACTTGCCGGTGCTGACGTTCTTCACCCCCATGAGCGGATTGCCGTCCTCACCGTTCACGATGTTGCCCTTGTCATCGCGCATATACACGCTCTCGTTCTTGTCCTTGTAGCCCTTGGCATAGAAAAACACTCCCGGCTCGATGCTAAAGTTGCCGGGGATTTCGTATTCGTATGAAGCCCCGAGCTTGAAAGCCCCCACGTTGTCGGTGGAGCTCCCGCTGTGGGTCGAGAAGCCTCCGCCTATGGTGAAATTCACGCGCTGCGCACTTGCCGCCACAAAGGACGCCGCAATAACGGAAAAGGCGAGGATTATGCGTTTCAGTGTCATTGAAATGATTATTTGGTGTAAAAATAGCGATTTATTGAGAAACATGGCACATCGGGAAAAGATATTTTTTGTCCGCAACAGGCAGACGGCTTATGCGGAAAGTGCGGTTTTCACCGTAACCGCTTGGTTTGCAAAGATTTGCCCTTTATCAGAAATTTGCTTATAAGATTTTGTTTTTCAGCGGCTTGTAACGGCGAAAAAAAGGTCTGATATAAT
>DKDC01000035.1:0-1003 GCA_002451695.1 Prevotellaceae bacterium UBA6858
CTGCCACAACTTCGGCATGGAAAAGAAACAGTATCTTGGCGACGGCGTTGTAACCGGCAGCGGCACAATCAACGGCCGCCTGGTGTATGTTTACGCCCAGGACTTCACCGTGAACGGCGGTTCGCTGAGCATCACCATGGCGGAGAAAATCTGCAAGGTTCAGGATTTGGCCATGAAGATGGGCGCACCCTGCATTGCCGTGAACGATTCGGGCGGTGCGCGCATCCAGGAGGGCATTGACTCCCTCGCCGGCTTCGGCTCCATATTCCAGAGAAACATAGAAAGCTCGGGCGTTGTCCCCCAAATATCCATGATATGCGGGCCCTGTGCCGGCGGTTCGGTTTATTCGCCCGCCCTCACCGACTTTGTGGTGATGCTCGAGGGCGTTTCGTATATGTTCCTCACAGGCCCGAAGGTCGTTAAGACCGTTACGGGCGAGGACGTAAGCTCAGAGGAACTCGGCGGCGCGTCGGTTCACGGCAGCAAGAGCGGCGTGGCGCATTTCACCGCCAAGACCGAGGAGGAGGCTGCGGAAATCGTGAAAAGCCTCCTGAGCTTCATTCCGCAGAACAACATGGAGGAAGCCCCGAGGGTGGAATGCGACGACCCGGTTGACCGCAAGGAGGATATGCTCAACGACATAATCCCCGACAACGCCAACATGGCATACGATATGTACAAGGTGATTGGCGCGGTTGTTGACAACGGTGAGTTCTTTGAGGTTCACTCGAATTTCGCAAGGAACATAATAGTGGGTTTTGCCCGCTTCAACGGACAGAGCGTGGGCATCGTGGCAAACCAGCCCAGCGTTTACGCCGGCGTGCTCGATTGCAACGCCAGCCGCAAGGGAGCGCGCTTCGTGCGTTTCTGCGACGCCTTCAACATTCCCCTCGTAACCCTTGTTGACGTCCCCGGCTTCCTGCCCGGAACAGCGCAGGAATACAACGCCGTCATCGACCACGGCGCAAAACTGCTTTTCGCTTACGGCGAGGCCACCGTGCCA
>DKDC01000035.1:1085-4591 GCA_002451695.1 Prevotellaceae bacterium UBA6858
GTGATGAGCTGCAAGCAGCTTAAAGGCGACCTCAACTACGCGTGGCCCTCGTCCGAAATCGCCGTGATGGGCGCAAGCGGCGCCGTTGCCGTGCTCTGTGCAAGAGAGGCCAAGGCGCAGGAAGATCCCAAGGCGTTCCTCGCCGAAAAGGAGAAAGAGTACAACGATTTGTTCTCGAACCCGTATCAGGCGGCGATGAAGGGATATATCGACGACGTGATCGAGCCGCGCAACACCCGCTTCCGCATCTGCCGCGCACTTGCCCAGCTTGCTACGAAGCGCGAGGTGCGCCCCGCAAAGAAGCACGGAAACATCCCAATGTAAAACCCGCAAACGTGACAATAAAGCATAACCAAATGGAGCGCGTAAGGTTTGTTCTTCTCACAGCGTTGCTTGCGGTGTGCGCCAACTTTGCACAGGCGCAGATTGCGAGCAACCTGAAGATAAGCGAGGTTGTTGTGGACAACCCCGCCGGGCTTATTGACGAATACGGAAAACGGCCCGCGTGGATTGAGATTTGCAACACCTCATACGGAACGGTGAACCTGCGCAGCTGCTACCTTACGACAAACCGCAAGGCTCTTGGGGAAATGTCCGTGCCGGAGAGGACGCGGCTCATGTCGCCCATTCCGCGAGGCGACGAGCGCACCAAGCTCAAGGCGCAGGGACGCATTGTGCTTTTTGCCGACGGAGAGTCCAACCTCGGTACGCTGCACACAAATTTCACCCTCGACCCCGAAAAGGAAAACTTCATAGCCTTGTTCGACGGCGACGGACATACTTTGCTCGACTCGGTAACAGTGCCGCCATGTAAAGAGGCGGGAAGCTCATACGCGAGATTTCTCGCCCCCAACGGCAAAGACTATGTGTGGAAGTGGTGTCCCGCCGGAAAAGTAACGCCCGGCTGCGCCAACAGCAACGCAGGAATGACCGACAGCAAGGTGGCTGAGTTCAAGGAAAAAGACCCCCACGGCTTCGGAATGGCTATTCTCGGCATGGGGATAGTGCTGTCGTGCCTCGTGCTGCTTTCGCTTTTCTTCTACCTGTTCGGCAAGATATTCGCCAGCGCAGACAAGAGGCAGACGAAGGCACATGTGGCGGAAAGCGTCCCCGCAGAAACGGCAGATGAGGACTGCGGCGCGGTTGCCGCCGTAATTGCGATGGCTTTGAAGCAGCGGCTGTACGACCTCCACGACCACGAAAGCGGCGTGCTTACGATCAAAATGCACCGCACCAATTGGACAAGGACGGGCAACTGCAACTAACAACATTAAAAAAGAACTTGTTTTTAATATGAGAGTATATAACTACAAACTAAACGCCGGCACCCTTACGGTAAGCGTTGACGAGGCGGCCGGGGCGATTTCGGGAATAACGGTGGAGGGAAACGAGCTTTCACTGCCCGAAGGATGCGAGGAGGAGGCTGTTGCTGCAATGGCTCTCGCCGTTGACAAGGCCATTAACGAAGCTGTGCACGATGACGAAAGCGATGTGATAACGCTGAAGTCCGCCACAACGCGCTGGAATTCCCCCGAATTTCATTTCAACACAGTTGAGAAAAACTAACAAACGAAACAAAACATAAAGAGATGAAACAATACAAATACCGCGTAAACGGAAAGAACTACGATGTGGCGATTGACGAGATTAACGGCAAGAACGCCAAGGTTACTGTCAACGGCATCAGTTATGATGTCGAGGTTGAAGGCGAGGCTGGCGAGGGTCTGGCTCCCATCAGCGGCGTTGACGCTGTTGCGGCAGCTCCCGCAGCCGCTCCGGCAAAGGCTGCAGCCCCTGCTGCAGCAAGCAAGCCCGCCGCAGCTCCAAAGGTTTCGTCCGCGCCCGGAAAGGGAACGCCCCTGAAAGCCCCCCTGCCCGGCACGGTTACAGACGTAAAGGTGGCTGTCGGTGACGCAGTGAAGAAAGGGCAGACAGTGGTTGTGCTTGAGGCTATGAAGATGCAGAACAACATCAACGCCGAAAGCGACGGAACTGTAACATCCGTTGTCGTAAGCAAGGGCGATGTCGTAAACGCTGATGACATTCTCATAACAATAGGCTAACGGCAAACGAGGAATGAACGAATTCTGGCTCTTTCTTTCCACAAAGTTCAACGACTTCCTCACCTACACGGGAGTAGCCTGCGCGTCTTACCAGAACCTCATTATGATTTTGGTGGGGATTGTGTTCATTTGGCTTGCAATCAAGAAAGACTTCGAGCCGCTGCTTCTCATTCCCATAGGGCTTGGCATAATCCTCGGCAACATTCCGTTCAAGGCCGCCGGGCTGGAGATAGGCATCTACGAGGACAACTCGGTGCTCAACTTCTTCTATTCCGGCGTGAAGGACGGCTGGTATCCGCCGCTGATATTCCTCGGGATAGGAGCGATGACCGACTTTTCCGCCCTGATAGCCAACCCCAAGCTGCTGCTTATAGGCGGCGCGGCGCAATTCGGCATTTTCGGGGCGTATATGCTCGCGCTGCTTTTGGGCTTCGAGCCCAACCAGGCGGCCGGCATAGCCATCATCGGCGGGGCTGACGGACCTACGGCAATATTCCTTTCGTCAAAACTCTCGCCTAACCTCATGGGGGCGATTGCCGTGTGCGCATACTCCTATATGGCCCTTGTGCCGGTAATCCAGCCGCCACTGATGCGCCTGCTCACCACCAAAAAGGAGCGCGTGATACGCATGAAGCCGGCGCGGAGGGTTTCGCAGACCGAAAGGATAGTGTTCCCGATTGTGGGGCTTCTGCTCACGGCCTTCATAGTGCCCTCGGGACTTCCGCTGCTTGGCATGCTGTTCTTCGGAAACCTGCTCAAGGAAAGCACCAAGACCACACGCCTTGCACAGACGGCCGGAAGCTCGCTAAACGACATAATCGTGATGCTTCTGGGCCTTACGGTGGGATGCTCCACACAGGCAAGCGTGTTCCTCACACGCGACACCATTTTCATCTTCATCCTCGGGGCGTTCTCGTTTGTTATCGCAAGCGCGTCGGGCATACTGTTCGTGAAGCTGATGAACCTTTTCCTGCCCAAAGGCAACAAGATAAACCCGCTTATCGGGAACGCCGGCGTTTCCGCCGTGCCGATGAGTGCGCGCATCTCAAACCAGATGGGGCTGAAATACGACAGCGGCAACTATCTGCTTATGCACGCCATGGGGCCGAATGTTGCCGGAGTGATTGGCTCGGCTGTCGCAGCCGGTGTGCTGCTCGGTTTCCTGAATTGAAAAGGCGCATTTTCCGCACAGGCGGAAAAATCTTACGCATAATAAAATCTCTTCCCTCTGCGGAAGAGATTTTTTCTTTTACAGCTTCGTTTCGGGATAATGGGAACAGCCGGTCTGTTTCTTGTTCTCCATGATATGTCCGGCGGACTTGTTGCCGGAAACAGCAAACGCCGCTGGAAATCCGTAAACTGTTGGATTTCAAAGAAATGAATGCAAAGAAAAAGACCGGTGTAACGAATTGTCTTTCAAAGGCTTGCAAGTGGCGGAAAAAG
>DKDC01000023.1:0-15160 GCA_002451695.1 Prevotellaceae bacterium UBA6858
TATGTCTGATATAATTCAAATTACATCAGACCTTTTTTCTCCGTCTTCAAACCCCTTAAAGACAAACCCGTTACAAAGGGGTGATTTTATTGCCTCCGGCATGAACTTCCCAAGCCGCCTGTTGTAAAATTGCGCATCGGCAAGGCATTTTGTGCAAAAAACGGACGATTTTCAACCAAAAATTTTGTCATATAAATCAATAGCCTTAATTTTGCAGCCTGATATAACAATATTATTTATCAAATTAGTAAGATCATGTCTGATATCGAATCAAAAGTAAAAGCTATCATTGTTGACAAACTCGGTGTTGATGAAGCCGAAGTAAAGAACGAAGCAAGTTTCGCAAACGATCTGGGCGCTGACTCTCTTGACACTGTAGAGCTCATCATGGAGTTCGAAAAGGAGTTCCAGATTCAGATCCCCGACGACCAGGCTGAGAAAATCTCTACCGTGGGCGACGCTGTAGCATATATCGAGGCGAACGTTAAGTAACCACTTAACGTTCTTCCTTTAACATCTCACGATGGAATTGAAAAGAGTTGTCGTAACCGGCATCGGCGCGATAACTCCGCTTGGCAAGACTGCGCCCGAAACATGGGAGAATGCCAAACGGGGCGTAAGCGGTGCTGCCGAGATTACGCATTTTGATACATCCAAGTTCAAGACCCACTTCGCGTGCGAGGTGAAGGGCTACAACGCCCAGGACTACTTCGACCGCAAGGAAGTGCGCAAGATGGACCTCTACGAGCAGTACGCGATAATAGCTGCCGACGAGGCCATAAAGGACTGCGGATGGGATTTGGAAAAAGTTGACAAGAACGAAATAGGTGTCGTGTTCGGCGTAGGCATCGGCGGCATCCGCACATTCGAAGAGGAGTCCGTCAACTACGCCAAGACAGGCGAGACCCTCGGCCCGCGCTATTCGCCATTCTTCATCCCCAAGATGATTTCCGACATAGCAGCCGGGCAGATTTCCATCAACTACGGTTTCCACGGCCCCAACTTCGCCACAACCTCCGCCTGCGCCTCCTCCACCAACGCCCTTGCCAGCGCGTTCAACCTAATACGTCTGGGCAAGGCAAATGCAATCGTTGCGGGCGGCGCCGAAGCCGCAATCTGGCCCACTGGAGTGGGAGGCTTCAACGCGATGCACGCACTTTCCACACGCAATGACGACCCGCAGCACGCCTCACGTCCGTTCAGCGCATCGCGCGACGGCTTCATCATGGGCGAGGGAGCGGGAGTGCTCATCCTTGAGGAACTTGAACACGCCCTGAAACGCGGCGCACACATATACGCCGAAATTGCGGGCGCGGGAATGTCGGCCGACGCTCACCACATCACAGCCTCCCACCCCGAAGGACTCGGCGCGAAACTCGTGATGACACGCGCACTGCAAGACGCGGAAATGAAGCCCGAAGACATAGATTACATCAATGTTCACGGAACTTCCACACCCGTAGGCGACCGCTCCGAGGCACTCGCCATTAAGGATGTGTTCGGAGACCACGCCTACAAACTCAACATAAGCTCCACAAAGTCCATGACAGGACACCTTCTCGGTGCAGCGGGAGCCGTTGAGGCACTGTTCTCTGTTAAGGCGGTTGAGGAGGACATCGTTCCCCCGACAATCAACCACGAGGAAGGCGATGACGACCCCGAAATTGACTACAACCTGAACTTCACGTTCAACAAGGCGCAGAAGCGCACCGTGCGTGCAGCCCTGAGCAACACATTCGGGTTTGGCGGACACAACGCCTGCATCATCGTAAAGAAATTCGCGAAATAAAAACTTTGGGCTTGACAAGCATTTTCATAAAGTTGACACAAAAACTGAATGATTAATTTCATAGACAAACTAAAGCTCCCTTTCCGCAAGGACAAGGAGCTTTTTTCATCCCTGCACTCCATTCTGGGTTTCTACCCCCACGACATAAACATCTACAAACAGGCTCTGTCGCACAGTTCCAACGCCATGCAGACCGAAGGCGGGCAGCGGCTCAACAACGAACGCCTTGAATTTCTCGGCGACGCGATAATCGAGGCCGTTACAAGCGACATCGTTTACCGCCACTTCAACAAAAAGCGCGAGGGCTTCCTCACAACAACGCGCAGCAAGCTCGTGCAAAGGGACACCCTCAACAAAATGGCGCAGGAAGTGGGCATCGACAAGCTCATCCGCACCAGCGGGCACCAAAGCGGGCACAACAGCTACATAGGCGGCAACGCCTTCGAGGCGATAGTGGGCGCGATATACCTCGACAGGGGCTACAAATACTGTATGTGGTTCCTGAAAAGCCGCATAATAGCCGCCCACCTCAACCTCAACGAGGTGGCAAAAAAAGAGGTGAACTTCAAGAGCAAGCTGCTTGAATGGTCGCAGCGCAACCGCCTGCGGACAGACTTCGCGTCAAACGACCCGGCGAAAGACGCCGCCACAAGCGAAAAGCCGGCTTTCACAGCCACCGTGATGATTGAGGGCGTGGAGTGCGGCAAAGGCAGCGGCTTTTCGAAAAAGGAAAGCCACCAGAACGCTGCACGCGAAACGCTCGTAATCCTCAACAGCAGCAAGCAGAAAATCGCGGAAATCCTGAAGTCAAAGGAACAACGCACGGCAATGGAGGCTGAACTCGTGTGCGTGCCGCCACGTGTGGGCGACGGCAACGGCAAACAGCGCACACGCCCCAAACGCAGGAACTCCGCACCGCAGCGGGCGCAGGGTGAGGCGCAGGAAAATGCGGCTTGCTACGCCGGCACGCCAAAAGCGGACGCACTCAGCCAGAGCGCAAAGGCGTGCGCCAAAAACGCCAGTCTGTCAGAGAACCCGGAATACACCGAAAGCGGGAAAAGCAACCGCAACCGCAAAAACCGTCCGCGCCGCCGCAGGCCGCGCACAAAGCCGGACGGCACACAAAACCAAGACAACGGCAGGGACGCAATAATCGCCGAAGCCGAAAACAAGGCATTCTGCGAATAGCCCAAGCGCCAACAACAGGCGCAAATGCAGAAGACGCGCCCGTTGGCACACCACAAAATTCCGCCGCACGGATTAACGACGCTTGTCCATGCGGCGGAATTTTTTGCATGCGGTGCGGTTCATGCGCTGGTGTACAGGGCGCATACAACAAGCATCACAAACGCGCAAACAGCAATCAACCAAAGAACCGCGCCGCCGTAGGGGCGTATGGCATACGTCCGGAATTGCGCGGTTTTGCAATGTCGCGGCGGCGGTTTGCGGCGCGGCTCGTGCGGCTGTGTGAAGGGCGTATGCCATACGCCCCTACAATTATTGCAAAACCAAAACCGATTGTTCTTTCCCAAATACTCTGAAAACTACATCGGACATAGGAAAAACTACGTCCTATGCAGAAAAAATTATGTCTGATATAATCCAGACTACATCAGACCTTTTTTCGCCAACTTGCAACGTGCTGAAAAACAAACTCTTGCTCTTGTTTGGCAATATTCGTTCAATTTACACTGCATCAGCCGTTTACGCCTTGACGCACAAAAAAACCACGGCAGTCTCCCAAATCGGGGGTTTGCCGTGGCTTTGGTGTGTTATTAATACCGTATCTGCCGGTCGGGATTACCAGATGTGCGCACGCTTGTCGGCGGGCACGAAGAGTTTGTCGCCCTCCTTTATGCCGAACGCCGAATACCACGCGTCAATCATCGGCAGCGCGGCGTTCACGCGCAGACTGTTGGGCGAATGCACGTCGCTGTTCACTATGTAAGCCACGAACTGCGGTGCTATGTTGCTTGCCCACATCCTGCCGTAGGCGAGGAAGAACCGCTGTTCGGGCGTGAAGCCCTCCTTGACGCCGAGCGGATTGTTGAGCATGGAGTTCTTCAATGCCTGGAAAGCGATGTTTATGCCGCCGTTGTCGCCTATGTTCTCGCCGAGGGTTTTCTTTCCGTTAACCTTCAGTCCCGGCTGCATTTCCTTGCTTCCGAACCAGTCCTCAAGCACTTTTCCGCGTGCGTCGAAGTTTTTCTTGTCCTCGTCAGTCCACCAGTTTTTCAAATTTCCGTCCTTGTCATACGCGCAGCCCTGATCGTCGAAACCGTGGCTCATTTCGTGTCCTATCACGCAGCCTATCGCGCCGTAGTTCGCCGCATCATCGGCCTCGGGGTCGAAGAACGGCGGCTGCAGTATAGCCGCAGGGAAGTTTATGCTGTTGAACGTGGGGTTATAGAACGCGTTCACCGTCTGCGGCGTGCAGCCGAGCTGGTGGCGGTCAACGGGCCTGTGCCAGTAATACTCAATCTCGCCCTTGCGCGAAGCCACCGTTATCTGGTCGAGGTTCTCGCGCAGAGACTTGCTCTCGTCCACCTGCACGTATTTCTCCAAACCCTCCCATTTGTCGGGGTATCCCACGTTTATCACCATGCCGTTGAGCTTGTCGAGGGCGTTTTGCTTTGTGGTTTCGCTCATCCATGTGTTGTCCTTAATGCGCTCGGCAAAGGCCGCCTGCAGGTTCTTTATCATCAGGTACACCCTCTGCTTGTTGCTTTCGGGGAAGTATTTCGCCACATACAGCTTGCCTATTGTCTCGCCCAGCATGCGGTCGAGAAATCCCACGGCGCGTTTCCAGCGCGGCTGCTGCTCCTTCAGGCCGTATGTGGTCTTGAGATACTCAAACCTGCGGTTGCCGAAAGCGTCGGAGAGAGTGTTTGCCGCAGACGACACCACCGACACCTCCATATTGGCCTTGATTGCCTCGAGGTCGGCGTTCGCAAGAATGTTCTCCACCTCGTGCAGCGGTTCGGGCTGCTTGACGTTCACGGTGTCGATGTCGGAAGGCCAGCCGTATATGTCGCAGAACGTTTTCCAGTCAATGCCCTTGAAGTCCTGCAACAGCTGCCGCCAACTCATGAGGTGCGTGTTTTCCTTTGGGTTGCGCCTTTTAACCTGGTCGTAGCTCTTTTTTGCCATTTGGGTTTCGAGGGCGAAAACCGCCTGCATCTTTTTCTCGGCAACAGCCTCCTTGTTGCCCACCATTTTAAGATAATCCTTCATGAGGCTTTTGTAAGCCTCCACTACAGCCTTCTGCTGCTCGTTGGGGTTTGTGTAGTATTCAGGATCAAGCCCTATGCCGCTCTGATAGGCGGTGAACATATACTCCCCTGCCTTGTTGGGGTTTATGCCCAGACCGAAACCGAACAGCTCCGTGCCGTAGCCTTTCGCCCCAAGCTCAAACATGAGCCTGACGCACTCCTTGCGGTCCTTCACCTTGCGTATTCTTGCGAGGGTCTTTTTGATTGGCGCGTAGCCCTGTTTGTTGCGCCTCACGCTGTCCATGTACATACGGTAGAGCGCACCGAGCTTCTGCCCGTCAGTGCCCTGCGGCAACTTCTTGGCGGCATATTCCGCCACAAGCCCCTTTATGCGGTCGTTGTTCTGCTCCTCAAGATCGACAAACGCGCCGTTCATGGGGTGCACGGCATCGAGCGGATGGCTTTTCAGCCAGTTTCCCGCTGAATATTCGTAAAAATCGTCTCCGGGCTTTACGTTCAAGTCCATGTTTGCCTTGTCAATGCCGCTCTTCAGTTCCTGCGCCCGGATTGGGGCGGCAATTCCAAACAGTACCACGGCAATCATTACCAATTTGCTTTTCATCTTTGCTTGTATCTTATGAAACCGTTATTTTGTACCAACATTTTGATTTCGGGGTGCAAAGTAAAAAAAAAACTCACTTTCCGCCATTTTCAAGCGTGAATTTTCCGCTGAATTTCAACAATTAGCGGCAAAACGCCATGCCCGCCGCACAAAAGCCGCAACGCAGTGAAAATTGCGCCTTCCCCGCGTCCAAACATACAAACGCAAGACACACGGAAAAAACTACACCCTTTGTAAATTGTGGCGCAATTTTTCGGCGGTGGGGCGCGATGCGGCTCATGCGGTGGTGTACAGGGCGTATGCAATACGCCCCTGCAAATGGCGCAAAACCCAAGCCGCGAAATTTATATTTGATGCAGGAAAAACTATGTCCGATGCAGGAAAAATTACATCAGACATAATTCAAACTACATCAGACCTTTTTTCGGCGGTTGCAAACACCTGAAAAACAAAACCCTACAACTAACATCTGTTAATCAGGCATTGTCTTGTAAACCAACGCTTTATGCAAACCGGGACGTTATTGCAGCTTCTTTGGCGGCAAGCCGGCTGCACAAAACGCCATGAAGAACGCTGAACACCCCGCCTTTTATGATTTCCAGTCCCGGACAGATGTAATTTTTCATAAAGCCGGGGGACAAACGTCCGCAATGTTGAAACTTTCAAGTAAATTTGCGCATTGAATGCCCATTGCATTCTACACAAGCTTATAGATATGAGTTTAACAAGCATAGCAAGACCGTTTTTCATGCCGCGTGTGCGCCAGATAGCGAGATACGCCACGGAAACGGAGGAAATACAGCGCGGCGTGCTGCAACGCCTCGTCTCGCAAGCCGCCCAGACCGAATGGGGCAAGGCACACGGCTACAACAGCATAAGCACATACGGGGACTTTGCCGCACAAGTGCCTGTGGGCACATACGAGGAGGCAAAAGGATACATCGACCGCATGCGCCACGGCGGGAAAGACGTGCTTTGGAAAGGGAGCGTGAAATGGTATGCCAAATCATCGGGCACAACAAACGACAAGAGCAAGTTCATTCCCGTGAGCCGCGAGGGGCTCGGCCGCATACACTATGCCGGCGGGCGCGACGCGGTGGCGCTGTACCTGCGCAACAACCCCGGAAGCCGCATTTTCGACGGCCGCACGCTGATTTTGGGCGGAAGCCACGCGCCAAACTGCAACCTGCCGGGCAGCCTTGTGGGCGACCTTTCGGCAATCCTTATAGAAAACATCAATCCGCTGGTAAACATGATAAGAGTGCCGAAAAAACAGACGGCGCTCCTTTCCGACTTCATGACCAAGCGCGACCTCATAGCCCGCGAGGCAATAAACAAGAACGTTACCAACATTAGCGGCGTGCCGTCGTGGATGCTCTCGGTGCTCGACCGCGTGCTCGAAGTCTCGGGCAAGAGCCACATAAACGAGGTGTGGCCCAACCTTGAGGTGTTCTTCCACGGCGGAGTGGCGTTCACCCCCTACCGCGAACGCTACCGCCAAATCATAACCAGCCCGAAGATGCACTACATGGAGACCTACAACGCCAGCGAGGGGTTCTTCGGGCTTCAGGACGACCCCGCCGACCCCGCGATGCTGCTGATGATCGACTATGACGTGTTCTACGAGTTCATCCCCCTTGAGGAAGTGGGCAGCCCCGGCGCGAAAGCCGTGCCGCTATGGGACGTGGAGACGGGAAAGAACTACGCCATCGTGATTTCAACCTCGTGCGGGCTGTGGAGATACCAGATTGGCGACACGGTGAAGTTCACCTCGAAAAATCCCTACAAGTTCATAATAAGCGGAAGGACAAAGAGCTTCATAAACGCCTTTGGCGAGGAGCTGATGGTTGACAACGCCGAAAAAGGGCTTGCCGAAGCCTGCCGCGAAACAGGCGCACAGGTTGCCGAATACACCGCCGCGCCCGTGTTCATGGACATACACGGAAAATGCCGCCACCAGTGGGTCATCGAATTTGCGAAACGCCCGGAAGACATCGCCGTGTTTGCCGAAAAGCTCGACAAGGCGTTGCAAAGAATCAATTCCGACTACGAGGCGAAACGCTCCAACAACGTAACATTGCAACAGCTCGAAATAACCGAGGCGAAGCCCGGGCTTTTCAACGAATGGCTCGCGAGCAAAGGCAAGCTCGGGGGGCAGCACAAAGTGCCGCGCCTGAGCAACTCGCGCAAGATAATCGACGAAATCCTGACGCTCAACAAACAGTAACGGAAACCCGCATATAAATGACAATCCGAAAACTGCTCACAAACGCAACACTGGCGCTGGCATCGGCATTGGCCTTTTCGTGCGCCAACCCCGGGAGACCCGACGGAGGGCCTTATGACGAAACTCCGCCAAGCGTGGTGGGCGCATCGCCGAAGGAATACACCCTGAACAACAAGCAGCAGAAGATAACCCTGTTTTTCAGCGAATACATCAAACTAAACAACGCCGCAGAAAAGGTGGTTATCTCGCCGCCGCAGATTGACCAGCCCGAAATACGCGCCTCGGGGAAGAAAATCTTCGTGGAGCTGAAAGATTCGCTAATCCCCAACACCACATACACCATAGACTTTTCCGACGCCATACAGGACAACAACGAGGGCAACCCCATGGGAAGCTATGCCTATGTGTTTTCAACCGGCGAGACAATCGACACACTCGAAGTCTCGGGCAAGGTGCTTGACGCGCAGAACCTCGAGCCGGTGAAAGGCATACTCGTGGGACTTCACTCAAACCTCAACGACAGCGCGTTTGTAAAAAGCCCGCTCGAAAAGATTGGGCGCACCGACGGCTCGGGGAAATTCGTGATAAAGGGCGTTGCGCCGGGAAAATACCGCATCTACGCGCTCAACGATGCTGAGAGCGACTTTGAGTTCCACCAAAAAAGCGAGGACATAGCCTTTACAAAAGACATCATAGTGCCGGCGTTTGCGCCGGCAACGCGGCAGGACACCGTTTGGATTGACTCCGTGAGGATTGACACCATAAAGACGGTGAACTACACGCGCTTCATGCCCGATGACATAGTGCTGCGCTCGTTCAAGGAGACACAGACCGTGCACCACCTGCTGAAAAGCGAGCGCAAGTCGCCCTACTCGTTCAGCCTTTACTTCACCGCGCCAACGGAGGAGCTGCCAAAGATAAAAGGAATCAACTTCAATGCCGACAACGCCTTTCTGATCCAAAACAGCGCGGGCAACGACACAATAACATATTGGCTGAAAGACACCGCACTCGTAAGGAAGGACACACTGGAACTGGAGCTGACTTATCCCGACACCAACGATTCCACCGGCATTGACGAAACGCGCAGCGACACACTTGAACTGATTTCGCGCACATCATACGCAAAAATAGCCAAGGACTTCAACGACAAAATGGAGCAGTGGACAAAGCGCAAGGAACGCTCCGAAAAGCGCGGGAAAAAGTTCAACGAACGCCAGCCGAGGCAATGGATACGCATGAGGTACAACGCCATGAACAACCTTGCCCCGAACGAGAACATCACGTTCCTGCTTAACGAGCCGCTGGCAAAGATTGACACCTCGCGCATACACCTCGCGCTCGAAGTTGACAGCCTTTGGGAGGAACGTCCGTTCATAATTTCCCGCGACAGCACGAACCTGCTTTCCTACACAGTGTTCGGCGAATGGCGCAACGGACAGAAATACAAACTGCAAATAGACTCCGCCGCGTTCACAAGCATCTACGGCAACAACAACATAAAAATGGAAATGAGCTTCAGCGTTCCCGCCGCCGAAGCCTACGCCTCGCTTTTCGTAACGCTCAGCAACTACGACAACGGACAGGCATACGTGCAGCTGCTGAAAGGAGACAAGCCATACCGCACCGTGAAAGCCGACGGCGACCATGCCGACTTCTACTACATTACGCCCGGGAAATACTACATGAGAATGTTTGTTGACCAAAACGGCAACGGCAAATGGGACACAGGACTGTTTGCAGAGCAGCTGCAGCCCGAGCCGGTGTATTACTTCCCAACGGAAATCGAACTGCGCGCAAGCTGGGACAGCGAGCAGGAATGGAACGTGCGCTCAACGCCGCTCGAAAAGCAAAAACCCAAGGAAATAACCAAGCAAAGGGCGGAGAAAAAGCGCGAGATACAGCACCGCAACGCCGACAGGTTGCTCAAAAAACAGAAAGAGGAACAGAAAAAACAACGCAACAAGAGATGAAAAGGAACATTCTGCTTATTCTCACAATCAGCCTCGCGTGGATTACGTCCACAGCGCAGTGCCCGATAAAAAACACTGCGTTCAAAAGCGGCGAGACACTGATGTACGACATGTACTTCAACTGGAAATTCGTATGGTTCAAGGTGGGCAACGCATCGCTCACCACAAGCTCCACGTCATATCATGGCAAAGAAGCTTACCGCGTAAGCCTAATCACACGCACATCCTCAAAGGCCGACAAATACTTTGTGATGCGCGACACGCTGAAAAGCTACGTAACCCACGACCTCGTTCCGCTATACTACACAAAGCGCGCCAAGGAAGGCGACCGCTACCGCACAGACGAAGTGTGGTACTCGTACAGAAACGGACGGAGCTACGCGAAAATGCGCCACCGCAACCGCAAGGGCGAGATAAGGGAAAAAAGCGCAAGCAGGGCAAACTGCATATACGATATGCTCAGCATAATGCTCCGCGCCCGCTGCATGAACCTCGACAACGTGAAAAAAGGATTCACCTACAATTTCCAGATGACCGACGCTGGAGAGATTCACAACGAGAAACTGGTGTTCCGGGGGCGTTCCACATTCCAAGTGGAACACACCTCGACAAAATACCGCACGCTCGTGTTCTCGTACATTGAGCAAGACGAAGACACGGGAAAGGATGTGGAACTTGTGAAGTTCTACATAACCGACGACAAAAACCACCTGCCTGTGCGCCTTGACATGAACCTGAAATTCGGCACGGCAAAAGCCTTCCTCATAGGGGCGCACAACATCCTCAATCCGCAGACGGCAAAAATTTCCGGAAAATAGACAATAACACATTCAAACACCCATTCACACTATCATGAAAAAAACAGCAATTCTCACCATTTTCTTCTCGCTAGCCGTTTGCATTGCCACGGGGGCGCAAAAAACAAACCTCAAGCTCCGCAACATCAACGCCGACATCTGCGTTTACGGCGCGACATCGGGCGGAGTGATTGCCGCATACACCGCGCTGAAACAGGGCAAAAGCGTGGTGCTTGTAGAGCAGTCGGGAAGAATTGGCGGCATGACGACAGGCGGGTTAGGGTTCACCGACATCGGACACCTTGGCATAATCCGCGGCTACGCGCTCGACTTCTACCGCCGCGTGGGCAAGGCATACGGCAGCTACCAGCCCGTATTCAAGTTCGAACCTAAAGTCGCGCTCGGCGTTTATGACGAATACGCAAAGGAAACCGCCATGCCCATACTGCGCAACTACAGAATTATAGGCTGCACAAAGAGCGGGGCGACAATCAAGAGCATCGTGCTTGAAAACTCGCTCAACCCCTCGGCAAAGCTCCACAAAATAATTTCGGCAAAGGTGTTCATAGACTGCTCATACGAGGGCGACCTCATGGCAAAGGCGGGAATATCATACACCGTAGGGCGCGAACCCAACTCGCAATACAACGAAACATACAACGGCGTGCAGATAGCCATAAACCACCAGTTCGGCCCGGACATCGACCCCTACAAGGTGAAAGGCAAACCAGAAAGCGGACTTCTGTGGGGCATTTCCGCCGGAAAAATGGGAATACAGGGCAGCGGCGACAACCATGTACAGGCATACAACTACCGCATTGCGCTGACCGAAGACCCCTCCAACCGCATCGACATTCCCAAGCCCGACAATTACGACCCATCCCGCTACGAGCTTATGCTGCGTATGCACGAAGGTTACGAATGGGGAAGCCTCAACGATGTTTTCGCATGGGACCGGATGCCCAACCACAAAACCGACATCAACAACCGTGGCGGCTTTTCCACAGACATGATCGGCGCAAATTGGGAGTATCCCGAGGCTTCCTACGCCAAGCGCGACAGCATTGCCAAAGCCCACCGCGACTACACACTCGGAATGCTCTACTTCGTGGGGCACGACAGCCGCATTCCCGAGAAAATACGCAACGAGATGCTCAAATGGGGGCTGCCCAAGGACGAATATCTTGAAAGCGGACACTTCACCCCGCAGTTATACATTCGCGAGGCGCGGAGAATGAAAGGGCAACTCATAATGACCCAATACCATTGCCAGGGAATTGAAACCGCACCGCAAACCGTGGGCTGGGCGGCATACACGATGGACTCGCACAACAGCGGACGCTTTGTGGTGAACGGCAGGGTTAAAAACGAGGGGAATGTCGAGATGTACGTACCCGGTCCGTACCCTGTGGGATATGGCGCAATTACCCCCAAGCCCGAGGAGGCCGACAATGTTATTGTGCCGGTGTGCCTTTCCGCCTCCCACATAGCATACGGCTCGATAAGAATGGAACCCGTGTTCATGGTTCTCGGAGAAAGCTCCGCGCTCGCCGCCTGCAACGCCATAGACAACCACGAGTCAAAGGTTCAGAAAGCGGACATCACCGCCGTAATGGCAAAATTCAACGAAATAGAAAGGGAACTCGGAAAATAACCTGCAACGGCAGAGGGCGCAACAGCGCGGCGGCATTAAAGCTGTCCGCTCTCCACAAGGCGCACCACCCTTTCAGTGTATTTGTCATCGCCCCCGGGATCGTAGCCCTTTTTAAGGCTGCTGCCGAAAAGCCCCGCGAAAAACTGGTAATACGCCGCCTTGAACGAGCCGAGGAACGCCTGGATAAGTTCGTATGACGACTGGTCGCATTCCCGGTATATAAGTTTTATCAGAAGCTTGCCCTGCGACTTGCTCATGTGTTTCACAATGGGCTTGTACTGCTCCTTAATTCCGTCCTCCACAAGTTGGATGTGCGCCTTGCGCTCCTGTTCGGAATGCAGGGTCTCTATGAAGGCATAGGTTTCCATAAGCGTCTCCCTTGCAAGCTTGGCGTATGGCAGCACCCTCTTCACGTTAGCCACAAGGCGGTTGTAGGCCATTCTCTCCTTTTGGTTGCGGAAAGTCATGGGCGGATAAATGTAAGCCGGCGGAGTAACAATGTCGGGGATGCTGTCGCCCTTATACAGGGTCTTGCCCACCTGCACATACAAAGGCAGGGGCGGCACGCTGTCTATGCCCTCCTTTTTGTCTTGCGCCGACGCCCCTCCGGCGGGGACAAGCAGCAGCAAAGCCAAAACCATCCAGATTGCTTTCATTTCCGCGCAAAAATAATAAGAATTGGGGAAACACCGCGCCTATTTATAATTCTTTTACCCTGCCGTGCCTGACTTTGCCAAAACCGCCCCTGTTTGCGCGAATTTGGCTACCTTTGCATTCAGAACTAAAACGAATACAGAGATATGGGATTACAATGCGGAATAGTGGGATTGCCCAACGTGGGCAAATCAACCCTGTTCAACTGCCTTAGCAGCGCAAAAGCGCAAGCTGCGAACTTCCCCTTTTGCACCATAGAGCCCAACGTGGGAGTTATCACAGTGCCCGACGAACGCCTGAACCGCCTTGCCGAAATCGTGCATCCGGGAAGGATTGTCCCCGCCACGGTGGAGATTGTTGACATTGCGGGCATAGTGAAAGGCGCAAGCAAGGGCGAGGGACTGGGAAACCAGTTTCTCGGCAACATACGCCAGACCGACGCGATAATACACGTCCTGCGCTGCTTTGACGACGGAAACGTGGTGCACGTTGACGGAAGCGTTGATCCCGTGAGGGACAAGGAGGTGATAGACACCGAGCTTCAGCTCAAGGACCTCGAAAGCGTGGAGCAGCACCTGAAGAAGGTTGAGAAAATGGCAAAGGTGGGCGGCGACCAGCAGGCGCAAACCGAATACGCCGTGCTGAAGGCATACCACGCCGCCCTGTCGCAGGGAAAGTCGGCACGCACCGTAAAGTTTGAGAAAAAGGAGGAGATACAGGCGGCGCACGACCTGTTCCTGCTCACGGCAAAGCCCGTGATTTACGTGTGCAACGTTGACGAAGGCTCGGCAGTAAGCGGCAACAAACACGTTGACGCCGTGCGCGGGGCAATTGCCGGCGAGGGGGCGGAGCTGCTCGTTGTGGCGGCGCGCACCGAGGCCGACATAGCCGAGTTCGACAGCGCGGAAGACCGCAAGGAGTTCCTCGCCGCCGCAGGGCTTGAGGAGTCGGGATGCAACCGCCTCATACAGTCGGCATACCACATTCTCAACCTCCAGACATTCATCACCGCCGGCGAAATGGAGGTGAAGGCGTGGACATACCACAAGGGCTGGAAAGCCCCGCAATGCGCCGGAGTGATACACACCGATTTCGAGAAGGGCTTCATACGCGCCGAGGTCATAAAGTATGACGACTACATAAAATACGGCAGCGAGGCGGCCGTGCGCGAAGCCGGGAAACTCAATATCGAGGGCAAGGACTACGAGGTGCAGGACGGCGACATAATGCACTTCCGCTTCAACGTATAGGCCATGACACTCTCCGCACTCATTCCGCAATTCATATACTGGAGCCCCGACCCGGTGGCGTTCACCATATTCTCGCACGAGGTGAGGTGGTACGCTCTGTGCTGGTGCACAGGACTCCTGCTGGGCTACATCGTGATGCAGAAACTCTACGCACGCCAACGCATCCCCGACGACAAGTTCGACCCGCTCTTCTTCCACATATTCTTCGGCGTGATAATAGGCGCAAGGCTCGGCCACTGCCTTTTCTACGAGCCGGGCTACTTCCTCTCCCACCCCGTGGAGATGATCCTCCCCATACAAAAGACCATGGACGGCTGGAGATGCACAGGCTACGCCGGGCTGTCGTCCCACGGCGGCGTGATAGGAATGCTCGTCGCGCTCTACCTCTACGTAAGGAAAACCGGCGTGAACACCATGCGCGTTCTCGACAACATGGGAATATGCGCCCCGCTCACGGCATGCTTCATACGCCTCGGCAACCTGTTCAACTCCGAAATAGTGGGCAAGCCCACCGACCTGCCGTGGGGCTTCATCTTCGCCGCCAACGGCGACACATTCGCCCGGCATCCCGGACAGCTTTACGAGTCGCTCGCATACATCACGATTTTCTTCATAGGGCTGGCAATCTACCGCTCCAACGAAAAAAAGGCCGGCACAGGGTTCTTCTTCGGCTGGTGCCTCACCTCCGTTTTCGTTTTCCGCTTCCTCGTGGAATACGTAAAGGACGTGCAGGAGACCTTCGAGCAGGGAATGCTCTTCGACATGGGGCAAATCCTCAGCGTGCCGTTCATAATAATAGGCATATACTGCCTTGCCGGAGGCAAACTGTGCCGCCGTCTCGGGGAAAAGCGTGCGTAGCGCAAACAGACCGCTGTCTCCCAGCCTTTTACGCGCTGTCCTTATTACTTTATAAGGCATTGCAATCCAGATACTTGGAAAGGCAGAAATTATGTCTGATGTAGTTTGAATTACATCAGACATA
>DKDC01000023.1:15293-17182 GCA_002451695.1 Prevotellaceae bacterium UBA6858
GCGTGAACCGCACCGCAAACCAACAAACTCATGCAATGCAACCAATCATAGGGATTAATTCACTATATTTGCATTCATTAAACTTACATACCCTTATCATGAAAAAAACTCTACTGCTGCTCACGCTGGCAACCTCATTGTGCGTCTGCTCGTCCGCCCGCACGCGCAAAGCCCTCTACGTAATAATCGACGGAATACCCGCAACCGCGCTCGAACGCCTGCAACCGCCCACAATCATGGAGATTGCCAAAGCCGGAGGTTACTCGCGGGGATACTGCGGAGGCATGGTGGGAAGATACTCGCAGACACCCACAATCTCGGCGATAGGCTACACCAACATAACAACCGGCACATGGATGAACAAGCACAATGTGCAGGGCAACGAAAACATAAAGGCGAACTACAACTACCCCACCATTTTCCGCATTGCCAAGGACCAGAAGCGCGACGTGAAGACCGCACTGTACTCAAGCTGGACCGACAACCGCACAGTGCTTCTTGGCGAGGGCAAGCCCGAAACGCGCAACCTGAAGATTGACTACGTGGTTGACGGCTTCGACCTTGACCATGAAAAGTTCCCCAACAAGCCCGGCGACCTGCACGTGTTCGACTACGACGCCGAAGTGTGCAAAGGCGCTGCAAAGTGCATACGCGAAAACGCGCCCGACCTCAACTGGCTGTACCTGTGGTATTCCGACGACGCATACCACATAAACGGCAACGGCCACATAGGCGACTGGAGCGTCATGGCCGAGGACTCGCTGCTGAAACAGGTGTGGGAGGCAGTGAAGGAACGCCAGAAAAAGCACGGCGAGGACTGGCTCGTGATAGTTACCACCGACCACGGGCGCGGGTACGACGGCAGGAACCACGGCGGGCAGACCGACACCGAGCGAACCGTATGGTTCTCCACAAACCTCAGGCAGCGCAACGGCAAGTTCGGACGCGCCGACCTGTCGCACGTTGACGTGCTGCCCACAATATGCAAATGGATGAACTTCGAGATACCCCAAAAGAACCTCTTCGAGCTCGACGGCTCATCGTTCTACGGACAGGAAGACATCTACGGACTGAAGATTGACCCTTGGGACTCGAAAGTGAACCTGCTCTGGAAATCCACCGGCAAGGACGTTCCCGTTGACATCTACGTATCGACCACCAACAACATAGCCCAAGGCGGCACGGACAAATGGGAGAAAATCGGCTCCACGTCCTCGCGCAAGGAAATCTTCACCGTAGAGAACGAGAAATACTCCAAATGCCCGTTCGTGAAATTCACGGTGAAAACCCAAAACACCACACTCAACGCCTGGTGGAAAATGTAGCGCAACGGCAACACGGCAGGTCTCACAAAAATAATTTTCGTACCTTTGTTTCCCATATACCAAAGCAATTCACATGGGAAGGAACAAGTTCTCGCAAGACGAAATAAAGGAAATATCCAGGCTGCTGAAATTGAAAAATGCCGGCAACAGATACAGGCAAAAGCTCGTCCGCCACGACCTGAGGGTGAAATACGAGTTCAACATTTCAGATTTCAATGTACAGGGCAAGGCTTTTGACGAGGAGGATCTGCAAAAAGCGATTAGGCGCGGGGCAATATCCGTGCTCGACGATGCGACAATAGCCGCCATGAAAGAAAAACGGGCACGCGACAAGGCGCGCGACGAGGCGGCACGCCAGACAGAGACAAAAGAGGGCGGGACAGACTGGAAGGAAGCCATGAAGGAGTGGGAAAAACTTTCAGACGAAGAAAAATCGCAACTGTAAGCACGCCGCAACCCATTTCCCCACAAGTCAGCCAATATATTCAAAAAATCACGCAACACTTTGATTTGCAACAAGATGTCCGCAAAATAAGTCTCCGTCATAACGATTTGTTTTTCAGA
>DKDC01000023.1:17276-17482 GCA_002451695.1 Prevotellaceae bacterium UBA6858
CTGCATCAAATGTAGTTTTTGGGGAAAGGGAGAGGGAAAGTGTACTAAAAGTGTACTAATTGAAAAAAAGGGTGCAAAGGAATGCAAACGGCTGCAACCAGCGTTTTTCAGAAAACCGTTGTAAACAAGCGTTTTGCATACATTTGCCCACTTTTTCGTGTCTTTTCATTTTAGCGGAAAGTATCTCCACCGGGAATCGAACCCGG
>DKDC01000023.1:17535-20717 GCA_002451695.1 Prevotellaceae bacterium UBA6858
TTCTATCCATTGAACTATAGAGACAACAGAGGCGCAATGTTCCATGCACGTCTGCAAAGGTAAGCAAATTATTCCGTTCACGCAAAAACACGACGCTTTTTGCGCACACCACAACCTTTTGCAGGCTCCGGTTCGGGCATTTTTTCATAACTTTGCGCTAATTAACAACCAGCAGATTAGCAACAGAAGGAAATGGGACTGTTTGTTCGCAAACCATTCGACATGCTTTACGCCGAAGCCTCGGAGACAGGAAGCAAGACATTGAAGCGCGTACTGGGGCCGGTGAGCCTTGTGGCGTTCGGGATTGGCGTAATCGTTGGCGCAGGGCTTTTCTCGATAACGGGGACGGTGGCGGCAAACTACACAGGTCCCGGAATTATTCTTTCGTTCATCCTCGCCTCAATAGGCTGCTGCTTCGCCGCCCTGTGCTACTCGGAGTTCGCGTCGATAATACCAGTCTCCGGCAGCGCATACACCTATTCCTACGCCACAATGGGCGAGCTTGTCGCCTGGATTATAGGCTGGGATTTGGTGCTTGAATACACCGTGGCGGCAACCACCGTAAGCATAAGCTGGAGCCGCTATTTCAACGTTTTCCTGCAACACATCGGCATTTTCCTGCCTCCGGAGCTGTGCGCCTGCCCTTGGGACGGCGGCATAATAAACCTTCCGGCGGCGGTGATAGTTGTGGTGATGAGCATATTCCTTATACGCGGCATCGAGGGAAGCTCCATTGTGAACACAATTATCGTAATCCTTAAAATATCGGTAATAGTCATCTTTGTGATACTCGGCTGGAGATATGTGAACGCAGAAAACTTCCATCCGTTTGTCCCCGCCAACACAGGGAAGCTCGGCGAGTTCGGCGTTTCGGGCGTTTTGCGCGGGGCGGCGGTTGTCTCGTTCGCATTCCTGGGCTTCGACGCCGTGAGCACAGCAGCCCAGGAATCCAAGAACCCGCGCCGCGACATGCCAATAGGAATACTGTGCTCGCTGCTCGTGGTAACGATACTCTATATAGCCTTCGGATACGTGATGACAGGTGTTGCGAACTACAAGGAGTTCGGCGGGCTGGAGGGCATCGCGCCTGTGGCGGTGGCAATACAGCATATGGGCGCGGCCGACGCCTCCGGCGTGGTGCATCCCGCATACCCCTGGCTTAACGCCGCAATCACGCTCGCAATACTTATAGGGTACTGCTCGGTGATAATGGTTACGCTCATGGCGCAGAGCCGCGTGTTCCTAAGCATGAGCCGCGACGGACTGCTGCCGCCGTTCTTCTCGAAAATCAGCCCAAAGTTCCGCACCCCCGCCCACAGCAACATTCTTTTCATGGTGTTCGTGGCGGCGCTCGCATCAATCGTCCCCGCCGAAGTTGCAGGCGAAATGACGAGCATAGGCACTCTGCTGGCGTTCACGCTCGTGTGCGCGGCGGTCATAATACTCCGCAAGACGATGCCGGGCGTTGAAAGGGCGTTCAAAGTCCCCCTCGTGCCGCTCATACCCATTCTCGGCATACTAACGTGTCTCGGACTGATGGTTTTCCTGCCCGCCGACACATGGATACGCCTTGTAATTTGGATGATAATAGGCCTCGACATCTACGCAGCCTATGGCATACACCACAGCAAGCTCGAGGAGGGCGTGAAGCTGCGCCGTGGCAACTCGGTGCTCAACGGTCTCGGACTGGGGCTTTCTGTGCTTTGCTTCATAACAGGGCTCTGGCACCAGCAAACCGCAGGGTGGGACTCGGGCAAGGCACTGCTGATAATTGCGTTCGCAATGGGAGCGTCGCACTTTGCATACTATATGGTCAGAATATACCGCCAGACATCCGAAAAGGCAGAGCATGGATCATAAGACAAAACCCTAAACATTCTCATACTTGCAAACAAAAAATAAGAATATCATGAAACGACTGGAATCACTTGACGCGCTCAGGGGCTTTGACATGATTTTCATCATGGGCGGGGCTTCGCTGCTGGCGGCAATTGCCGCACTTTTCCCCGACTCGCACGTGTGGGGCCTCATCGGCGACCAGATGAACCACGCACAGTGGGAGGGACTGAGACACCACGACACCATTTTCCCGCTGTTCCTCTTCATTGCGGGGGTAACGTGGCCTTTCTCGCTGGAAAACCAGATTGAGAAAGGGAAACCAAAACACGCCATATACATAAAGATTGTAAGGAGGGGACTGACGCTCGCCGTCCTCGGGCTGCTCTACAACGGCCTGCTCGGCTTCCACTTCTCCACGCTGCGCTTTTGCAGCGTGCTGTCGAGGATAGGCTTCGCATGGATGTTCGCCGCCCTAATCTTCACCACAATAAAAAGCAACAGGGCACGGGCAATAATAATTGCCGCGACACTCGTAGGCTACTGGCTCGTAATGGGCTTCATCCCCGCGCCCGACGCTCCTGCCGGCGCTGACATCTTCAGCAAGGAAGGCTCAATCGCCTGCTATATAGACAAGGTGATACTCGGCGCACACTCCTACAGGGACAACTACGACCCCGAAGGGCTGCTGTCCACCGTCCCCGCAATCGCAACGGCGTTGATGGGAATGCTGAGCGGATGCTGGGTGAGGAAAGAAAACACGTCAGGCGGCAAAAAAGCCTTGGGACTGCTCGCTGCAGGAATCGCCCTCGCCTTTCTCGGCTGGCTGTGGAGCTTTGTGTTCCCCATAAACAAAGCCCTGTGGTCGAGTTCGTTCACCTGCGCCGTGGCGGGCTATTCGCTCATAATGTTCTCGCTCTTCTACTACGTGATAGACGTGAGGGGCTGGAGGAAATGGGCGAAATTCTTCGTGGTGATAGGTCTGAACTCTATAACAATATACATGGCGCAGCGGTTCTGCCTTCTCGACGGAATACAGCACAAGCTGTTTGACGGCTGCATCGGCCTCGCCCCCGAAAGCCTGCGCCGGGTGGCGGAGGAACTGTCGTGGATTGCCACCTGCTGGCTGTTCCTCTACCTCCTCTACCGCAAGAAAATTTTCCTGAAAGTTTAATTACCGGCATAATGCCGCATAAAACACAAGACGCGGCTGCACAAACAAGGTTTCTTGCAGAAGGGTTTTCACGAAAGCCCTCTCTGTGGGAAACCTTCTCAGATGAATGCGCCGTCTTGCAATGTTGCGTAGGTGGTTTGCTACGCGTTTCGTGCGGTGGCATACAGGGCGT
>DKDC01000033.1:0-3945 GCA_002451695.1 Prevotellaceae bacterium UBA6858
TAATTTTTCCTACGTCCTATGTAGTTTTCGCCGTGTTTGAAAAACAATTTCCTATTTTTGTTGTACAGTAATACAACTTTAGCTACCTTTGCAAATATACAACATGGGCAGAAAAATAATTGCATATAAAGACTACTTTAACAGCTTCTTCAGCGAGCTCGACAAAGGTACGCAGGACAAAGTATTATACATCCTAATGCTGCTGCGCACGCAAGACCGTCTGCCTACAAAATTCATAAAGGCAATACGAGATGGACTTTTTGAATTAAGAATACAGTATAACAGCAACATTTACCGCATTTTCTTTATTCTTGACGGCAACAAGATTGTGGTTCTTTTCAACGCCTTCCAAAAGAAAACACAAAAGACACCTGCAAACGAAATAAAGAGGGCGTTAAAACTAAAGGATGAATATTATGCAAGCAAAAGAGACTAAAAAGGACATTTACGATATTGACGCTTTAATAGACGAACGTTTCGGAAAGGAAGGCACACCAGAACGTGCTGAAGCGGAAGAGCGCGCCTATACATTCTATACAGGTGCGATTATTGAGGATGCACGCAAGAAAGCCAAGATAAGCAAAGCAGAGCTGGCGCGAAGATTAGGTACCGACCGCGCTTATATTACACGCATCGAAAACGGGCAGATAGAACCAAAAGTTTCCACTTTCTACCGTATTGCGGCCGCCCTCGGTTGCACCGTCGGGCTTATCACTCCCATTAACTGAGATTGCACCGGCTTTTTGTTTCCATCCCTGCAATAATACCCGCCGTTTTGCCGTTAAACAATATATTGTGCGCAGCCGCAAGCGGCGCACCGCCCTTATTCAAAAAGCCCTCGTGAAGCGGTACACTATATATAATATATGTATGTTCTTGGCGTTTGTGGTCATGCTCGGCTCGTGCACCACAAGCAACAACACGCCCGTTACGCGCTTCTATCATTCGTTCACGGCGCGCTACAACACCTACTTCAACGGACACGAGGCTTACAAGCAGGGCGTTCTTGCCCAAGACCAGGGCAACAAGGACAACTTCACCGAAATGCTGCCCGTTTTCACCGTGAGCAACAAGGGCACCGCCGACTTGGGCAAGGGCAACTTCAACACCGCGATAGAAAAATGCGAGAAGGCTATAAAGAACCATTCCATAAAGCGCAAGCCGAAGATTAACCGCACGCGCAGACGCACACCGAAGCAAAAGAAAATCCTCGCGAAAAAGGAATACAACCCTTTCCTTAAAAATGCGTGGATGCTGATGGGCGTCTCGCAATTCCGCAAAGGCGAGTTCATCGAGGCGGCATCCACATTCTCGTACATCAACAGGCTTTACGCCGCCGAACCCGACGTTCTCGCCGAAAGCCGCGCATGGCTTGCCGCGTGCTACTCCGAGCTGAACTGGTTTTATGACGCGGAAGACATTTTCCGCAACAAGATAGGGCGCGACAGCGTGCCGCACTCCGCAAAAAAGACGCTCGACGCCTCGTATGCCGACTTTTACGTGCGCCAGCAGAAATACGACGAGGCACTGCCCTACCTGCAACGCATGGCCAAGCACACAAAAGGGTCGCTCGCCAAGGCAAGGATACACTTTCTGCTGGGGCAGATATACAACCAAAAAGGCGACAAGAAACTTGCATACAAATCCCTGTCGAAAGTTGCGAGCCTCAGCCCGCCCTACGAGGTTCAGCTCAACGCCCGCGTGCTCCAGGCCGAAGTTGTGTCGAAAGGAAAGTCGAAAGCCATGCTCTCGCGCCTGAACCGCATGGCCAAGAAAGCAAAAAACCTAAAATACTGCGACCAGATATACCACGCAATAGGAAACATACACCTTGCCTCGAACGACACGGCAAAGGCTGTGGCGGCATACGAGCAGGGAGTTTCAAAATCCGTGCGCAGCGGCGTGGAGAAAGGCGCTCTGCTGCTGAAACTCGCCACAATCTACTACAGCCGCAACGACTTCACCTCGTGCCGGCGTTGCCTTGGAAAAGCCGTGGGCATGATAAGCAAGGAACGCAAGGACTACGACAGCATACAGGCTTTGAGCAAGGTTATCGACAAACTCGAGCCGCACACTGCGGCTGTGTTTGCGCAAGACAGCATACAGGCTCTCGCAAAAATGCCGGCGGACAAGCAGAACGCGGTGTTTGACAAAGTGATTGAACTTGAGAAGAAGCGCATACGCGAAGAGCGCAAAAAAGCCGCCCTTTCGGGAAACAAGGGAAACACCGGCACAAAAAACGCCAGCAACTCCAAAAAGAACGACACCCAGACCGCAACTGCATCAGCCGACACCAAAGGCGACGACAAGAAAACATGGTATTTCTACAACCCGCAGGCAGTTGAAAACGGCAAACAGGCATTCGCCCGCCAATGGGGCGAACGCGAGCTTGCCGACAACTGGCGAAGGTCGAACAAGGAACTGACCGCGCAAACCGACATGGAGGAAGACGAAACCGGGGACGGCGAAGAAAACACGCAGCCCAAAGACTCCACCGCCCAAACGCCCAAATCCGCCGCCGACACCGCCACCGCGAAAAAGGACAACAAAAAGGAAAAAATTTCCGCCAAAGACAAGGACAACGAAAAGCTCACAAGGGAATACTACCTTGAACAGCTGCCAAAGACAGAGGCGGACATTGAGGCGAGCAACAAGAAGATTATGGAAAGCCTCCACGCCGCCGGCGTAATAGAAAAGGACAACCTCGCCAACTACGCGCTCGCCGAAAAAAGCCTCACGAGGGTTTACACCGAATACCCCTCATACGAGAAAATGAACGAGGTGCTTTACCAGCTGTTCCTGCTCGAATCGCAAATGGGCAACCACGAACTGGCGCAACGCTACAAGGACGAACTCGCACAAAGGTTTGCGGAGGACAAACTGGCGAAACTGATTACAGACCCCAACTACGAATACGACTCAAAATACGGCAAGCATCTTGAAGACTCGCTCTACGCCGCCACATACGAGGCGTTCCGCGCCGGAGACCCCGCAGCCGTGGTGAGAAACGCCGCTTTCTCGAAAGCCCGCTTCCCCGAGGGCGAAAACCGCGCCAAGTTCATGTTCCTAAACGCCCTTTCAAACCTTGCCGAAGGGAGAAGGGACATTTTCCGCAACGAACTCGACACACTCGTAAAGGCATACCCCAAAGACGAAATAACCCCCTTGGCGCAGTCAATGCTCAAAGGAATAAAGGAAGGGCGCGTGCCGGGAAGCGGATTGTTTGACATTGGCTCGCTGTGGACACGCAGGAGCAAGGGCGATGCAGCCCTGATGGACTCAATAGAGCTTGCACGCCAGCTGTCGGCGGAGCGCAACACCGACTTCAACGTGATTATCGCCTACCCCGCCGACTCGGTTGACGAAAACCAGCTGCTGTATGACGTGGCGCGGTATAACTTCACGAACTTCGCCGTGCGCAACTTCGAGCTTGAGCAGACAATGCAGGAAGGGCTTGGCGAATTGGCAGTGAAAGGCTTCAACAACTTTGACGAAGCCCATTCCTACGCGCAAATGCTCTACAACACCGCCTCGGTGCAACGCCATTTCGCCCACGCAAAGCTTATAATTATATCGAAAGGCAATCTCGAAAAGCTCGGAACAGATTTCAGCATAGCCGACTATCTGAAATTCTACGACAAGACATTCGCGCCGCTTAAAATAAAGCCGGAACTGCAACTCGACAAGCAGACCGACATCTACCAGTCCGAAGACGACCTGCCCTCCAACGCCGGGGAAAACGCCGAAAGCGAACCGCAGGACGACAACAGCTATCCCGACGACAACAGTCAGGACAGCAACGACGGCGAATGGTATGACGTGGAATGACAAATCCGCCCCCAAAAAGCGTAAACCGTTGTATTTCAAGAAAATACCTTGCAAAAGACAACTTTTGTAACGATTTGTTTTTCAGACATTTGCAAAGGCGGAAAAAAGGTCTGATGT
>DKDC01000033.1:4001-7042 GCA_002451695.1 Prevotellaceae bacterium UBA6858
ATGTAGTTTTTCCTGCATCAGACATAATTTTCGGAGTACTTGGTAAAAGGTGGGCAATTTCGGTTTTGCGCCATTTGCAGGGGCGTATGGCATACGCCCTTCACGCCACCGCACGAACCGCATTACATACCGTAACCGCGACAAAGCCACCCCACATTTTTATCGCACAATCATTTCCGTTTGCTGTTGCGACGAAATTTGCCTAACTTTGTCGCAAATTCTGCGACGTTATTCAACATTTTACGTCGCACTATATAAATATACGCAATATGTATATACACGAGAGGAATAATTGGACAGCATTCAAATGGGACGCATCCCAACTTACGGCAACACTCGAAGAAGTAAGCCGCAAGCAAGGTTTGCTGTATGGCAAACTCACCTCGCTCGGTTTTGACAACAAATTGAAAGCCACGGCAGAGAACCTGACGTTTGACGTTGTGCATTCTTCGGAAATAGAGGGCATACGCATGAATGTTGACGAAGTTCGCTCGTCCATTGCGCGGAAGTTGGGCATCGAAAATGTGAGGCAGACCGCGCCGTCGCATTATGTTGACTCTGTTGTGGCTGTGATGCTTGATGCGGTAAGCCATTACGACCAAACTCTGACCAAAGAAAAACTGTGCGCCTGGCAAGCGGCGTTCTTCCCGACCGGTTTCAGCGAGGGTTCGCAGGTTGAAACAGGCAGATACCGCAGCAACGAGGAACACATTGTCTCCGGGATGTTCGGAAGAGAGAAAGTGCATTACATAGCTCCCGCCCCAGAACGTGTGGAGGCGGAAATGGGCAAGTTTCTTGACTGGTTTAACAAAGAGGAAAACGTGAGTTCCGTTGTCCGCTCCGCAATAGCCCACCTGTGGTTCGTAAGCATTCATCCTTTCGAGGACGGCAACGGACGGCTTGCACGCATACTCTCTGATATGCTGCTGGCCCGCGCCGACAAAAGCAAGTTCCGTTTCTACAACATCTCATCGCAGATTAACAAGGACAAGAACCATTACTACAACATTCTGGAAAAAACGCAGCATGGCAATGGCGACATCACGGAATGGATTTCGTGGTATGCAAACACGCTGTCTGCTGCCCTCGACGAAGCCGAAAGCGTTGTAAGCACCATTCTTAACAAGAGTTTCTTTTGGCAAAAGGCATCCGCCATACCGTTGAGCCAACGCCAAACAGACATTCTCAATCTGTTCCTCGACGGCTATGAGGCAAAAATCACCTCCAAGACGTGGGCATCGCTTGCCAAGTGTTCCAAAGACACCGCCATCCGCGACATACAGGATCTTGTGGCGAAAGACATCCTGCGTGAGGACATTCCGGGCGCAAAGCGTCCGAGCTATTCCATTATCTACAACTCCGAGGACATAACCGCATTTTTCTCCAACGTCAACATTGAAGAAAACAATGGCATCTGCCACCTGACGGCACTATACAAAGGAAGAATATCCGTGCGCGAGAGAATACTGGCGTTGGATGCGGAACGCTTCAAGAAAGACGATTTGCCCTTGGAAAACCTGCTTGCAAAATATTGCTCATACATCGAAACAAAATAAACATAACAACCATGACTGAAACATACCCCTTCAAGCGCGGCGACTGGATAATGGATGAGGGCGATTTCGCAAAAGTCGAGAGCGTCTTCACCCTGCATTACGAACCTTTCGACATTGCCGAAGATGATGACGCGCAAGCAGGCGGTTACAAGCACACGGTCATTTCATACCACACCTTCTGCACCCCACGCGGGCGCGTGCTTAGCTCAAAGGTGCAAACGACATACTTGGACGTATGCGATTGGATAAAGCCTATGACGCCGGAGCAGGAAGCCTTGCTGGAACAGATAAAGCAGAAGAAGGCAGAAGCCCTTGCCGCATGGGAGGCAAAGTGCAAAGACGCAAAAGAATACGTTGAAATATTTGCGGACACAAAGAAAGGGGAAGCCGCCACCGCGCTCTCCAAGTTCCGCAAGGCGGCAAAGGCTCTGCCCGAAAGATTTGCGTTCTCCGACGTGCAGGCAATACTTCGCTCAATACCCGAAATAAAGGCAGACACGGCAAGCACGGAGTGTAACGACAAGGAGTACATCAGCTTCGAGCTGTGCTACATACTCAAGGAACAAAAGGGGAAATGTCTGTCGTTTAACAAGATAAGGAATTTTGACTGCTTCGAGGACTTGCCGGCTTACATCAATTATGAGATGGTTTACGTCTCTTTGTACCACTTGGTTCGGCTTTATGGCGAGGAAACCGGCTCGGAAAAACTGCGTCTCCTTACAGAAAGGCTGGCCAAGGCCGGCAAGGCGATGTTCGACCCCATTAACCGGGATGACGAGCTTGCCAAGGACTACTTCAGGCACGCCCCCAAGATTTTCTATACGTTCGACAAGGCGTATGCCACAATAGAGGCTTTCCTGAACAGGAACTCGAAAGAATTGGGCGTTGAGGACTTTGCCGAATTGGTAAGGAACAAGGATGAGAATATCCTGAGGATATACCACAAAGTTCTCGGCATATAACAAAAGCCATGAAGAACATGGACAAATTCTGGGAAAAGGCAGAAAAAAGTTTCCGGAAACAGCTTGACAACAGGAAAACAATATTGTTTGGCTACGCCATCAGTTTTATCTGCATTGCCCTCGCCATACTGGTTGTATGCTTAACGGCGTGGCGGCACAGGGAGTTTTCCGGCAAAATCGTGGAAATAACTGCTGTTTTGTCGGCTTTGGGAACCATAGGCTTGGTTTTCTGCTTTTTCAGAAAGGCTGCCTCCATAAGGGTAAAGTTCTACACGGCCTGCCTTGTCATGGCGTTTTTTTCAGCTTACGTGCTAATATTCCATCCCGAAGCCACAACACGGCGATACCCGTTTCCGTGGCTCAACCGTGCAATAGATTTCGCCGGCATTGTCTTTTTCGGAGGCGGCGGTCTGTGGGTGTTGCGCAATGACATGATGTGGCATTTTAGACACAAGCCAAAAAAGAAACTTCCCCCAACTCCCCGGAAAACTACGTCCGATGCAGAAAAAACTACATAGGACGT
>DKDC01000033.1:7067-44066 GCA_002451695.1 Prevotellaceae bacterium UBA6858
ACATAGGACGTAGGAAAAATTATATCAGATATAATTCAAACTACATCAGACCTTTTTTCGCCACTTGCAAATCTCTGAAAAAACAAATCAACTTATTTGCGGATTTTGCGGAAAAAGCTATCTTTGCAGAGTAAATAACAAACAGACATGATTGTAACATTCGGCAAGGACTATTTGCGCGAACTCTATGAAACGGGAAAGGGGGACAAGAAACACCGCTTCCAGCCCGACATCATCAAGCGTTACAAGAGAGGTGTTGACTACCTGAAAGTCGCTAACAAGGTTGAAGATTTGTTCCTGTTCCCTTCCTTACGTTACGAGGTCTTGAAAGGCGACAAGGCGGGCATTTCCTCAATAAGGGTGAACGACCAATACCGAATAGAGTTTACCGTGTCAACCCAAGAAGCCGAAACGATAGTCAGCATCTGTAATATACTGGAATTGTCAAACCATTATAAATAATTTCGCCATGATTGAAATAAAAGGAACCGACACCAAGATGATCGCCAACAATCTTGAACCGTTCGAGCCCACACATCCGGGCGAATTGCTTAAAGATGAAATCGAATGCCGTGGCGTGTCGCAAAAACAGCTCGCGGCGGATATGGGCGTGTCCTACACCGTGCTGAACGACATAGTGAACTGCAAACGCCCGGTGAACACCAAATTCGCCCTTTTGTGCGAAAAGGCAACGGGCATCCCGGCTTATATGCTTTTGCGGCTGCAATCCGATTACGACATGATTACAACAAAGCGCGACAAGTCGTTTTTGAAACGCCTTGCAAGCGTAAGGGAGATTGCGGCGGCATTATAGTTTGAAAGCCTTGCCAAACACCCCGAAAACTGCGTCCCATGCAGGAAAAAATACATAGGACGCAGGAAAAATTACATCAGACATAATTAAAACTACATCGGACATAATTTTTGCCTTTACAAACTATTGGAAAACAAGAACTTGCACCGCCCAAACAAAACAAGGACAATTTGTTGCAAATCAGGAATTTATGCAGATTTTCACTTTCCCCGGACAAAAGTCAGCATGAAGCCCTGCGCCGGCACCGAATAAAAATCGCGGATTTTATTTTGCCCCACAGAATAACACAATTATCTTTGCACCAGAGTCGTAGCAAGCACCCCTTATAGCTGGAAAAAATATGGTAAGGATGATATAATCTGCAAACTCTCCCACTCTATATTAACAAGAAACAATTAAAGGAAACCGACCATGGGCAAGACGTACAAAGACAGAATACAGGCAGACGCGGAGAGCCTCTTTGCGCTGCTGGCGCAGCGGGTGGACGAAGGGCAGATGAAGAAGGTGCGCGAGGCGTACAGTCTGGCGGCCTTTGCGCACAAAGACCAGAAACGCAAGACCGGCGAGCCCTACATCATCCACCCCATTGCCGTGGCACGCATCGTGGCTGAGGAAATGGGGCTCGGGGCAAATCCCGTAATGGCTGCGTTCCTGCACGACGTGGTGGAAGACTGCCCCTACACCATTGACGACATACGCGAACGCTTCGGCGACGACGTGGCGTTTCTCGTGGGCGTCGTAACAAAGCAGAAGAAGGTGAAGTATGACCAGTCGAAGCAAGTGGACAATTTCCGCCAGATACTCTCATCGGTGCAGTTTGACGTGCGCGCCATACTTGTGAAGCTGGCCGACCGTCTCCACAATATGCGCACGCTGAGCAGTATGCGCCCCGACAAGCAGATGAAGATTGCCTCGGAGACCGACTACTTCTATGCTCCCTTGGCAAACCGCCTGGGTTTGTACAATGTGAAAACAGAACTCGAGAACCTTTCATTCCGCTACCGCTGCCCCCATGAGTTCGAGAAGCTCGAAAAACAACTGGCGGAGCTGCAACAGTCGGAAAAAGCCGAAGCGGACGCATTTATCGCCAAGGCGCAGGAAATTTTGGAAGCCGGCGGCATTGAGGCACGCACAGAGCTACGTATGCGCTCGCCATACAGCGTATGGCGCAAGATGCAGACAAGGGGCTGCGACTTCCACCATGCTGACGGCAAGCACTACATACGCATCATCTACAAGGCAGACAGCCTGCAGGAGGAAAAGAAAATCAGCCTGCACATATACGCCGTGCTTTCCGACCACTTCAAGGAGCGTCCCTGTTCGGTGGTCAACTACATAAACGCCCCTAAGGAGAACGGCTACCAAAGCTTCCACGTAAAAATGCTCAACACGCAGGGCAAATGGGAAGAGATACACATTTCCTCGGAACGCATGGTGCGCAGCAACAGACTGGGCTGCACGGCCGAGCGCACGGAGGAAAACGTGAAGGCCTGGCTGGAGAAATTCAGGGCCGTGCTGAAAGACATGGCTTACCACACAAACGGGATGAACTATATGGACGGCGTTACGGCATCGTTCTATTACGACAACATCATGGCGTTCACTCCCAAAGGCAAATGCGTTGTGCTGCCGAAAAACGCCACCGCCCTCGACTTTGCGTTTGAGATACACACCGAGGTTGGGCTTCACGCCGTTTACGCACGCATCAACGGCAAACTTTCCTCTGTAAAGACCGTGCTCCAGCGTGGCGATTGCGTGGAGATAGGCACTGCCGACAATGCCGTGCCCGAAGCCGACTGGCCCGGATACGTGCTGACATACAAGGCAAAGCGCAGCCTCGCCAATTATTTTGCCAACCTTCCCGCCATGAAATACAAGCGTTGCGCCTGTTGCCACCCTCTGCCGGGCGATGAGGTAATCGGTTTCAAGAACGCCGCAGGGCGGATAACCCTGCACAAGCGCAACTGCCCCACTGCCATACGCCAGGCGTCCGAACAGGGAGACTCAATCGTGGCGGTGAACTTCGAGGAGGACGAGCAGTTCCTTTTCCCGGTGCGCATCCGCATTCGCGGCATCGACCGCCACCACTTGCTCAACGATGTGGTGGCTTGCATAACGGAGCAGCAGAACCTTTCCATCTCAAAACTCACAACGGAGACAAAGGACCGCATTGTGGAAACAACGGCCGACTTTGAGGTGCATTCCGCAAACGAGCTGCAGCAAGCCATCGACAGCATAAGCGAAATAAGGAACGTGGACGAAGTGGCGAGAGTGGACATTGAATAGCCCACATCTGCCGATGCAAACTTGGTTTCACTAATTTGCACTTGGAGATGAAAAGCGTTGAAAATTATGTCCGATGCAGTCTGGATTATGTCTGATGTAGAAAAAATTATGTCTGATATAATTTAAACTACATCAGACCTTTTTTCGTCCATTGCAAGCGTCTGAAAAATAAAAACTTATACAAATTGTCAAAACAAGGGCATTCTCTTGTAAACCAACAGTTTACGAAAAAGGCTATGCTTCGGGTAAGCGACAGCCCGCACAAAGCCCTGCATTGGCGGGCGCATGAAAAAAGCCTCCTGATTTTCCCAGAAGGCCTTGGCGGAGAGAGAGGGATTCGAACCCCCGATACGTCGCCGTATGCCGGTTTTCAAGACCGGTGTAATCGACCACTCTACCATCTCTCCTTGTCGCAAAATGCGGCAACGCCATAAATTTGACGGTGCAAAAATAGCGAAACCCCTGCAAACTGACAAATTATGACTGAGGTTTTTTGAGGACTTTTGCATTTTTAGTAATTTTGCAATTGGTTAAGGTGCTAATATTTAGATAATAAGTTAGAACATAATGATATATCCCGATAATTTCGAGGTAAAGATTGGTTTCAACGAAATTCGCACCATGCTCAAGGGGCGGTGTCTTTCGGAACTCGGCGTGGAGTGCATCAACAAAATGGAGGTGCTTCACGAGGGCGATGAAATACGCGAACGTCTGGAGCAGGTGAAGGAAATGCGCCAAATCCTCAACGAGGATGACGACTTTCCCGTGGAAAACTTCATAGACATACGCCAGGCCCTGATGCGCATACGCCTTGAGGGCACGCATCTTGAGGAGCTTGAACTTTTCGACCTCAAGCGTTCGCTCTCCACGATTTCAGACATCGTGAGTTTTCTGAAGCGCGGCACGGATGAGGAAAACGGGGAGGCTTCGCCCTACCCCGCACTTCTGCGTCTGGTTGACGGCGTGGTGCTTTTCCCGGAAATCGTGGAACGCGCCGATGCCATTCTCAACAAATACGGCAGGATAAAGGACAATGCCTCGCCGGAACTCGCCCGCATACGCTCGGAGATAGAAAGCGCCAAGAGGGGCATATCCCACTCGCTGCGCACCATAATATCCTCGGCACAGCGCGAGGGGCTTATCGACAAGGACGTTGCCCCCACCATACGCGACGGCAGGCTTGTGATACCAGTAGCCCCGGCGCTGAAGCGCAAGTTCCGTGGCATCATACACGATGAGTCGGCAACGGGAAAGACCGTGTTCATAGAGCCGACCGAGGTGGTGGAGTCGAACAACCGCATACGCGAGCTGCAAGGCGCGGAGCAGCGCGAGATAATAAGGATACTCAAAGAGATTACCGACTGGATCCGTCCTCAGGTTGGCAACATCATTCCGAGTTACCACTTCATGGGCGAGATAGACTTTGTACGCGCCAAGGCTCTTGTGGGCGAAAGTATGCAAGCCGTGGAGCCGCAGGTGAGCGACAACCCCGTAATAGACTGGGTGCAGGCGGTGCATCCCATACTCTCAGCCTCGCTCAAAAGGCGTGGGGGAAAGGTTGTGCCGCTTGACATAGAAATTTCCTCAAGCCGCAGGATTCTCATAATATCAGGTCCTAACGCCGGCGGCAAGTCGGTATGTCTCAAAACGGTGGGGCTTCTGCAATATATGCTTCAGTGCGGGCTTCCTATACCTGTGCGCGAAAACTCCAAGACAGGCGTGTTCGACAGCGTGTTCATCGACATCGGCGACGAGCAGAGCATCACGAACGAGCTGAGCACCTACTCGTCGCATCTTCTTAACATGAAGACTATGATGAAGCACGCCTCGCCGCGCAGCCTGTTGCTTATAGACGAGTTCGGGGGCGGCACGGAGCCGCAGATAGGCGGTGCGCTTGCCGAGGCGATACTCAAACGTTTCATAGCAAGCGGCACTTACGGCATTATAACCACCCATTACCAGAATTTGAAGCGTTACGCCGACGGACACACCGGCGTGGTGAACGGCGCAATGCTTTACGACCGCGAAAAGATGCAGGCTTTGTTCCAGTTGCAGATTGGTCAGCCGGGAAGCTCGTTCGCCGTGGAGATTGCAAAGAAGATTGGCATTCCGCAGGACGTTATAGAAGACGCGTCGCAAATTGTGGGCAAGGAATACATCGACAGCGACAAATACCTGCTCGACATCGTGCGCGACAAACGCTATTGGGAGACGAAACGCCAAAAGGTGCACCAGCAGGAGAAGCGTCTTGAGGAAATCATCAGCCGCTACGAGCGCGAGATGCAGGAGCTGCAAACCAGCCGCAAGGAGGTGATAGCAAAAGCGAAGGAGGACGCAAGGCAGCTGCTTGACGCATCGAACGCCAAAATAGAGAACACAATACGCTCCATACGCGAAATGCAGGCCGAGCGCGAAAAAACGCGCGAAGTGCGCCGCGAACTCGAAGATTTCAAGAAAGAAGTTGACGAAGTGGACGCTAACGCACAGGAAGACGCCATACAGCGCAAAATGGAGCAGATACAACGCCGCAAGCAACGCCGCGAGGAGCGCCGCCGCCGAGTTGACGACAAAAAGGGCGGGACTCTGCCGCAAAACCCAACGCAGGAAAAATCCTCCGCCATGCCCAAGCCCGGAGACTACGTGAGGATAAAGGGGCAAAGTTCCGTGGGACTGCTGAAAGAGGTGTCGGGCAAAAAGGCCATCGTGGTGTTCGGCACAATGCAGGTGGTGGTTGACGCAAAACGCCTCGTTGCCGACTCCGCGCCCGAAAAGAAGGTGTTGCAGGATGCCGCCTACCTCAGCCGCTCCACCCGCATGGCGGTGGACGAGCGCAAGAACAATTTCAAGCCCGACATAGACGTGCGCGGAATGCGCGGCGAAGAAGCCCTGCGCACCGTTATGTCGTTTGTTGACGATGCCCAACTGCTCGGGGTGGCGCGGATAAGAATACTCCACGGCACAGGCACGGGGGCTTTGCGCGAGGTTATACGCCAATACCTGCGCACCGTGCCGGGAAACGTCTCGTTCCACGACGAGCACGTGCAATTCGGCGGAAGCGGGATAACGGTTGTTGACTTCCAATAAAGCTGAAAACGATTTATGAACGAGAAGAACGTAAGGGGAAACTCGCCGAAAGCGTGGCTGCTCGCCACGCGCCCCAAAACATTGAGCGCGGCGGTGATACCGGTGATAGTTGCGTGTGCCATGGCATACGCCGACGGAGGCTTCAAATGGTTTCCCGCCATTATATGCATTGCGTTTGCGGCACTCATGCAGATTGCCTCAAACCTCATAAACGACATATACGACTTCATTCACGGCTCCGACAAGGAAGACCGCCTCGGCCCCAGGCGCGCAACGGCGCAAGGCTGGATTTCGCCCACGGCAATGCGCGTGGGCATAGTCTTCACAGTGTCGCTGGCGTGCATCTTCGGCTGCCTGCTGGTCAGGGAAGCCGGGCTGTGGCTCGTGTTTCTCGGCGGCGCGTGCGTGGTGTTCGCCTTTCTCTACACCACCCTCTTCTCCTACATCGGTCTCGGCGACATACTCGTTCTGTTGTTCTTCGGACTCGTGCCGGTAACAGCCACATACTATCTGCAAACCTCCGCAATCAACGCGCCGGTAATAATGTGCGCCACAGCCTGCGGACTGGTCATAGACACGCTCCTTGTGCTCAACAACTACCGCGACCGCACCACCGACAAGCAAAGCGGCAAGCGCACCATAATAGTGATGCTCGGCGGGAAATTCGGGCAAAGGCTCTACTTGCTTCTGGGCGTAGCCGCCTGTGCGCTGACGCTCCCGCTCGCCTTCTGCGGCAAATATGCCGCCGCAATCCTGCCCTTGCTTTACCTTTTCCCCCACACAGCAACATGGAAGACTATGGTGAGGATAAACCATGGGCGCGAGCTGAACCGCGTGCTCGGTCTCACATCACGCAATATGCTTGTCTTCGGATTGCTCCTCGCCATAGGCTTGTGTGCGGGAATCTAACAAAACACATACTGCACAAGCAGCATATAGCACAGTGTGCCGCCCATAATCGACACGAGCATCCTGCGCCAGCGCAGATGCAGCCCTACCGTCAGCGCAACGCCGGCGAGTTCGGGTATGCCGTGGCTGCCCGCCGAGAAATCAACGTCCTTCATGCAATACACCACAAGCATCCCAAACACCGCCGGGGGCAGCACCTGACTCAAATAATGTATATAGCGCGGAGTGCGGCTGCCATGGAACAGCACGAACGGCACAAAGCGCGTAAGCGATGTGGCAAGGGCGAGTATCGCCACCGTGGATATTTGCTGCGCAAGAGTCATGCGTCCGCCTCCTCAAGCCTTTTTCTCAGACCCATGAAACACAAAACCATCGCCAGCATTGCCGGCACGACAAAGCTGTCTGCCCCGAAAACAAGAAGCGACACCACCGAAAGCCCGACACCCAACAGGGAGGCAGCGTGGTTCTTCTCCTTCATCCACTGCTCCGTGAAAATGGTGACAAACATGGCGGTCATCACAAACCCGAGCCCGCGTGTGTCTAACTTCACATACGAGCCGAAAAGCCCGCCCATCGTCGCGCCACTCACCCAATAAAGGAAATCGAGCGCCGTAACCCAAAGCATGAACCACCCCTTGTCGATGTTGCCGGGAATGCGGGCGGTGTAGTTCACCGAGAAAGTTTCGTCGCACATTCCGTATATCAGCGGGATTTTCTTCCACCCCGTTCCCTTGAACCTTTCGAGCATCGAAATGCCGTAGAACAAATGGCGGGCGCATATAAACAAGGCTATCATGAAGAACTGCAGCGGCTGGAAACTCCCCGACAGCATACGCACGGCGACAAACTCCACCGATCCGCTGAAAATTGTCATAGCCATAAGCATGGGCCACTGAAAGCCGAAGCCCTCCCTGCTCATAAGCAGCCCGTATGCCATTCCCATAAACCAAAAGCCGGCAAAGATGGGAATGGTATAGGGAAACGCCGCCCTGAACGCGGCTTTCCACGGTTTCACACGATTTGTTTCCACAATGCAAAATTAGATATTTGCCCCCATACGGCATTTCCAACAACCATAGCGGCACACATCTCATGCCCATATTTGCGCCGTTTTTGCAAAACATGATTGATGATTTTCGGATTGCGCCGCACTTACGTTGTGTTTTCAAACAGCAGAATACAGGAAAAACCCGCAACACACAATCAACAAACGAATTGCGCCGCCGCAGGGAGCATATGGCATACGCCCTGAATTGCGCGTGGTTATAATGTTTTTGCTACAGTTTGCAATGCGGTTCATGCGGTGGTGTACAGGGCGTATGCCATAAGCCCCTACAACTATCGCAAAGCCATAATCGCCCATCCTTTCCCAAACACAACGAAAACCACATCGGATGTAGGAAAAACTATGTCCGATGCAGAAAAAATTATGTCTGATATAATTTAAACTACATCAGACCTTTTTGGGGCGTTTACAAACATCTGAAAAACAAGAACTTGCAACAACATTGCAAGGTTTGTGTAAAACCGTATTAATCAACGCGTTAAACGACTTCCCAATGCTTTCGCGAATTTTAAAGGAATACGGCGGAAAACCTACAGCATACGACGGCGGTTATGCACCATATTTTCAAATGCGCACACACGCCGCCCCGGTTCTGGCTGTTGCTGGAAATGTATTAAAGCCGCTGAAAAACGGCAATAAAAAAACCATCCCCGGACATTTGAATGCCCGGGGATGGTTAAAAGTGCATTATCTAAGCCGCTGCTTAGTATGTTCCGGTTGATGCGCTCAGGTAGCCCGACACCTTGAGGTAGCCGTAAGACGTTCCGTCAACCTTCACATAGTAAACTATGCTGTCGGTCTTGATGCTCTGGCCACGGTCCTTCTCAACGGTGGCAGCATTCTTCAGCACCTTGCCGCCGATGATCGTGGCAGCCTTGCCATACTGGTTCTCGGCATTCTCAACAGAGAATGTCATGCCCTTGACGTTAACCTTAACCTTGTGGCTGTAGTCGTCATCGCCGCCGAAGTTGCACTCGCCCTGATCGTCAACCCACATCTCGTTGCTCTTGTTGGCAGCCGTGTTGTAGGTCATGAGGTCGCTGCCGAAAGCTCCGGCCTCTTCCCAATTCCAACTGTCGATATTGGCAACATCACCCTGCGCGTCGCAAGTGAAGACACTCACAACCCATGCGCCTGCCAGTTTCTCAACCTTTGTGCCGCCGGCACTTGTGCTGCTGTCGCTGGGGTCGCTGTCGCAAGAGGTGAAACCCATTACCAACGCTGCCGCTATCAATAAAAGATATTTCTTCATGATTGAAATTCTGTTTTTAGTTTAATTATTTCTCCAGCACCATTACAAGGTGGTAACTGATCTTCACATCCATCGTAACCTTTCCGGTCTCGGGATCGTAGCTGCCCGTAACGCTTGTCATCTTGTTGTTCCAGGGGTCGGAGCTTGAAAGGCCCGTGATGCTGTTGTCCTTGCCCAATGCAAAGTATCCCTTGCACCTGTAGGAAGAGCCGTATCCCACCGTAACATCATACAAGCCGCCCCAGAAGTCGCTTATGGAATACAAGCCGGGGGCTTCCTGCGTGAGGGTTACAGAGTTGCCGATAACCGGGTATCTGTCAAACAGGGACTGTGAACCGTCGGTGTTCTTAACCTTGTACGTGCCGCTGATGTCTGTGGTAACCTCAGGGTCATAAACCAGCACCTTGCGGGTAACAGAGGCGGAGAAGCCGTCCTTGTTGGCAGCCGAATAGGTAACATCGTATATGCCCATAGTGTTTGAGTCAACATCGCCACTGACAACCACCTTGGAGGTTACGTCTTCCGTGCCCTCGGTTGCGGTATATCCCGGGTCAACATATTTCGAGCCTACAGGCACAAGATAGGTGCTGCCCTCGTTCAAGTCAATGGAAACGTAATTTGTGACATACGCATCGTCCTTTCCGTCGTAGTCGCAGGAAGAGAAGCCTACGAGTACGAATGCGGCAAGTGCGAACAAACTTATTATCTTTTTCATTTTGAATGTCATATTAACTGTTTCAGATTTTATTTATCCCAGAACACAGGGGTTGTAAGAGCCGGCTGCTCGGGAGCATACTCGTTGAGGTTCTTGCTCGTTGTGGAGTAGAACACGCGCAAGGGAACGGCCTTTGTGCCAAGGTCGTCGCGATAGGGATAGATAAGGTCGCCGGCAGAATACTTGGTTTTGTCAGCCTCGTATTCCTTACCTGTGAGCCCCCAGGAGGGAACGTTGGTGCGGCGTTGCTCCGACCAAGCCTCCATGTGATCCATATAGAGAAGGGCAACCCACTTCTGCATGTAAACAAGCTTGAGCTTTGCCTCGTTGCCGCTCTGGGCATCCCATGAAGTGCGGTTTTGGGCGAGGAACTCGTCTGCACCCGACACGCCGCGAGTTTCAAAGTCAGCCTTTACGCCAGCCACGTATGCAGCCTTTGCCTTAGCCTCATCGTTGAAATACTTGAGGTAAACCTCTGAAAGCAGGAACTGCAATTCAGCCTGAGTAAAGAACTCAACCGGCTTGGTTGCATAGTAGTTAACACCGCTCACCACGCCGTTGTCCTTGAAAGTGTAGCCGTTCTGCTGGTGCGTACCGGGCAGAAGACCTGCATACTGACCGGCATCGTCGCCTGCGGTAGCCTTTGTGAAAGTGTAGGCTATACGCGGGTCGTTGGTGAGGTTCATGTAGCTGATGATAGGAAGCGCAGCCACGTGGTTATCCGCCAAAGAACGGTGGTTAGCCTCGTACCAGGGGTTGCTCTTGCCCTTCTCGTCGCGGAAGCCCGGCTGGTATTCAAAGTTGCCGGAGAAGAACTCGTTCTTCGTTACAACTTCCTTGAGCTTTGCCGTGTAGGCTGCCGCATCAATGCCGCCCTGAATCATGCGGAGGTACATACGGACGCGGAGTGCGTTAACAAACCCCTTCCACTGGCTTATGTTGCCGTCTGCAATAAGATCCTTGGCCTCCATAGCCTTGTCGTCGGGATTGATGGCTGCTTCCGCATCGTCAAGCTCCTTGAGAACGCCGGCATAAATAACCTCTCCGTTGTCATACTTGGGCTTCGACACGTTTGCACCCTTGTTGCCTTCGGTATAGGGAGCCTCGCCTGTTGCGTCAACCATAAGCTGCAATGCGTACGCACGGAGCGCGGTTGCAGCAAAGAGGTCATAGGTGTTCTTGGTCTTGCCCTTAATCTCCTCTATGTCCTGAAGCGCGCCGGCATAAATGCCGCTGTACCAACGGTCAGAGATGTTGTCGTCCGCCGTGAGCTGATACCATGTATATTTGTTATACTGGTTAGCAGTAGGAGCCTGGTCGAAATACTGCACGAAGAAGCCCGCCGTATTATACATACCGTCGCCAGTTACCACTGCCACGTAGTTCTGTGCCGCCGGCATGATAAGACTCACGTTAACACCCGACCCACCGGGGTTGTTGGGGTCTTCGTTGATGTCAAGACTGCCGCAGCCGGTAAGCGTGGCAAGTCCTATTGCTGACAATAATAATATTTTTTTCATGCTTGTCTGTTCTTATGTTTAGAAGCTGATCTTAATGTTGAAACCGTAGCTGCGGGTTGACGGGTTAGCACCGTACTCGCCGAACATTGCGGCAAGGTCGCCGCTCATGGAAGAGTTTTCAGGATCAACGAATGTGTTGTCGCTCGGAGTCCACATGATGAGGTTGCGGCCGAAGAACGAAACGGATGCGCCGGTAAGGAATGTCTTGTCAATCCACTTCTTCGGGAGATTCCAAGTTACAGCCACATCGCGGAGTTTCACGAAGCCGCGGCTTACGAGGTCGGAAGCGTCGCAGTCGTACTGGTCAGCCCAATAGCTCTGGATATAGTTGTAGTCCATAGCCGTAGTATTTTCCACGTATGAAACACTACCGTCGGCAGCAGTTACCTTGTTCACGGAGTTGGGAACGATGAACGGCTTGCGGTCGTTGTAAACTGTCTGCTTTGCGATACCGGTGAAGAACACTGTACCCTTTGTGCGGGTGTACATCTTACCGCCTACGCGGGCCTCCATGTTAGCCGTAAGGCTGATGTCCTTCCAGCGGAGGGTTGTTCCCCAGCCAAGAGTGTATTTGTGGTTCATGTCGCCACAATATTCGTATTTGTCGCTCTTTACAGGCAAACCTGTGTTGGAAGCCACAACTACGTGGCCTTCGGGGTCGCGCTCGAGTTTCTGTGCCTTGTACATGCCAAGGGGTTTGCCCTTTACAGCATACAAACCAGTTCCGCCGCTGAATCCGAAGATGGCGATTTCCGAGCCGAGGTCTTTGGGAAGGCTTACAACCTTTGTGCGGTTGAGCGTCCAGTTCAAGTTGAGATCCCACTGCCAGTCGCGTGTCTTGATGGGAGTGCCTTGAATGAGAAGTTCAACACCCTTGTTGGTAATCTCGCCGATGTTCACATAACGGCGTGTGAAGCCCGTACCCGGGTCAAGGTTCATCGCGAGAGTCTGGTTGTTAGTGCTACGGTTATAATAAGCGAAGTCGAACGACAAGCGGTTGCGGAGGAATGCCATGTTAAGGCCAAGTTCCCACTCTGTGGTCATCTCGGGCTTCAGCTTGTTGTTACCCATAATGTTCGAGAGGGTGAAAGCGTTAATGCCGTTGAGGGGGAAGTTAACCTCGCCCCAGCCGGAGCCGTTGGCTGCTGCCTGTGCGTAAACAGTGTTGGTGGCATACCATTTGGCATCGTTGCCGGTCTTACCCCAGGCTGCGCGGAACTTACCGAACGAGATAATGTCCTTAAGCTCCTTGGGAAGGAGTTCGGTGAATACGAAGCTGCCAGTGAAACCGGGATAGAAATATGAGCGGTTGTCCTTGGGAAGGGTTGACGACCAGTCGTTACGGCCGGTAATTGTGAGGTAAACCATATCTTTCCAAGATCCTTCCACCTGTCCGTAAAGACCCATAAGGCGCTTGTGGAAGCTGTTGTCCACGACAGTAGGCGTGCTTCCCGAGTTGGCTGTGTTGAACCACGTTGGAACGTCAAGGCCCGAAACCTCCTGCGAAGCTTTTGAAAGTTTCTGCTCGTGGGTGTTGAAACCGAGGATTGCGTTAAGGTTGAAGTCCTCGTTGATGGGCTTCGAGAAGTTAAGCATGAAGTCCTGCTCCATGAGGCGTTCCTTGCGGTCCATGGTGTAAACCCAACCTGTCTGCTGGCTGATGTCCTTGTTGTTGTCCCAGTTGGGTGTTCCTGCCCAAAGCACACTCATGTTGGGGATGCCGTTGCGGGTTTTGTGGATTGTGTAGTCCATACCCACGCGGTATGTGAACTTCAGGAAGTCGAAGATGCTGTAGTCGAACTGGAACTTGCCCCAAAGCTTGTCCATCTCCGCCTTGTCCATATAGTTTTTCAGGATGTAGTAGGGGTTGGTCGCGTTGTAAGGGGTGTAGTAGTAGCCCGGGGTGTTGAAAGGATCACTAAGGTCTTTCTGTGCCGTGATGCTTACATCGCGGGGAACATTGTATAGCGAGAAAATCGGGTTGAGCCTCTGGCCGGTTGACACAAAGTTGTTCTTCTGGTAAGAATAGCTCAACGATGACGAGAATGTGAGCTTGTTGTTCACACGGTAGCTGCCGTTCGAGGTGAACGTGTATTTGTTGTAAGCGTCAGCGCGTGTGGGATAAACACCGTTGTTGTTGATGTTTGAGAGCGAAACGAAGAAATTGCTCTTGTCGGTTGCGCCGTCAAACGAAACGCTGTTGTTGAACATCACGCCAGTGTCGAAGTAGTCGCGGATGTTGTTCTTGATAGGCTTGTAGCTCTTGACGCGCTGCGAGTTGTCGTAAACATATCCGTAAACCCTCTCGAGACCGTCGAAGCGCGGGCCCCATGAACCGTTCTCTATCTCAACGTGCTCGCCGCTAGCGCCCTGGCCGAAACGGTTCTGCATCTCAACAAGACGAGACACATTGGAGAACTGGATACCGCCATTATATGTAATGCCGACACCCTTGTCGCGCTTCTTACCCTTCTTGGTGGTAATCATGATAACGCCGTTTGCCGCACGCGAGCCGTAGAGGGCGGTAGCCGCAGCACCCTTGAGGACAGTCATCTCTTCAACGTCGTCAGGGTTGATGGCATTCGCGCCGCTACCGAAGTCCCAGTTGTGGTTAAGCTCATCCTCACTCTGGATTGCCTCATTGCTCATAGGCACACCGTCAATCACATACAGCGGCTGGTTGCTGCCTGCCAACGACTGGAAACCACGGATGATGACCGAGTTGGTCGATCCCGGGTCGCTGTTGTTGGAGATGGACACACCGGCAATCTTTCCCTGCAGGCCCTGCATGATGTTGGCGTTGCGGGTTTCGGTTATCTCATCCGTTTTAACCGCCGTTGCCGAATAGCCCAGCGACTTTTCGGAACGCTTGATGCCGAGCGCGGTTACAACCACGCCGCCGAGCACCTTGTCGTTGGATTTGAGAGCGACATTCATCACGCCCTTCACCGGGAGCGTCTGTGCCTCCATTCCGATGAACGAGAAGCGTATCTGCTTTGCAGACGCGGGGAGGTTTGAAAGCGTGAAGCGACCGTCTCCGTCGGTGTTCACGCCGACTGTCGTCCCGGGCACACTGACGCTCACGCCGATCAACGGCTCGCCGTTGTCTGCGGAGGTAACGCGTCCGGTTACGGTCTTGACTTGTGCGTTTACAAGGAGACACGTGAAGGCTCCCAATAAAAGCATCATCAATTTTTTACCCATAATCTTACTTTTTAGATTAAACTTAGTTTTTGTATTGTTGTTATATGTATAATCTCCTTAGTTCGCCATAATCTTTTTACAGCCGGTTCACGGCTGCGACACGGCATATATACATTATATATAATATGTAAGCAATTGCAATTTCACCATTGGCTACTTCATACATTTTTGCAAAAGTAGGAATTTCCGTTAACAACAAAAACACTACATTATGATATTTTTTACGCGACAAACGAGTGTTTTTCTCTCTTTTTTAACAAAACGGCACGAATTTGAGCCGTTTTTCCCAATTTTTCGCACTCCATTCCTTTTTTCAAACGTAAACAGGAAGCTTAAAAAAGACAAAACGACATTTTGTTAAAATTTCAGCGAAAATCGCCAAATGCAAACTTTTTTACACGTCCAACTTTGTTTTGGCAGCTTCGGTTTGCATTTTATTACATTTGCATCTTCAGCAGCAATCCCGACAGATTTATAAACTTCACCTCCGTAGGGGCGTATTGCATACGCCCTGAATTGCGCCGTTTTGCAATTTTGTGGCGGCGGATTGCGGTGCGGCTCACGCGGCTGTGTACAGGGCGTATGCCATACGCCCCTACATATATACAATTACGAACAATCATCAAATCGCATCGTTCATACAATTGGCGCAAAACACAAGCCGGGAAAACAGCATGGGACATGGGAAAAATTATGTCTGATGTAATTTTTCCTACATCAGACATAATCCAAACTACATCAGACCTTTTTTCAACGCTTGCAAGTGCAAGAATTACAGAAACTTACGTTACAGTCCCAAAATCAACGCAATCGTTTGCAATCCAACACGTTACGCCTTTCCCACAGCATCCCGCCGAATTTATTTTGCGACGGGCTTTGTGGCTTCGGCGAGCCACTGCCTTACGGAAGTGTCCTTTATAAGCGGCGTGAGGCGTTCCCTAACCGTTGCGTGGTAGCTGTTGAGCCATTCCAGCTCGCCGGCGGTCATAAGCCCGAGGTCTATCGGCTTTGTGTCGATTGGGCAAAGCGTGAGCGGCTCGAACTTCAGGAACTTGCCGAACCGCGACTCTCCCGCCGGCACTATGAGCAGCGTGTTTTCGGTGCGCACGCCGAACTTTCCCTCGCAGTATATCCCCGGTTCGTCTGTAACCGTCATTCCTGCGCGGAGCGGGGCCGGCATATAGTTCATGCGTATCTGGTGAGGGCCTTCGTGCACGTTCAGGTACGAGCCTACGCCGTGTCCTGTGCCGTGTCCGTAGTTCATAAGATGCTTCCACATTGCATAGCGTGCCGCGCAGTCGATCTGCGTTCCGCTTGCACCGTCGGGGAACACGCATTCCGACAGGGCTATGTGCCCTTTCAGCACAAGGGTGTAAACTTTCTTCTCCTCCTCCGTGGGAGCGCCGAGGGCTATGGTGCGCGTTATGTCGGTCGTGCCGTCGCTGTATTGCGCCCCGGAGTCGATCAAAATGAAACTGCGCCGTTCAAGCTTCACATCCGAAGCCTCATCGGCCTCGTAATGCACTATCGCGCCATGCGTCCCATAGGCTGCTATGGTGGCGAAGCTCAGCCCCTGATAAAGCTCCTGCCCCGCCCGCAGCGAGGTGAGCAGCCTGTCCACGCCAATTTCGGTTATGCCTTTTTCCACCTCCTTGTCCAGACGGCTGAGGAACGTTGCCACCGCCACGCCGTCGCGCAGCATGGCGTGGCGGAAGCCGTCAATCTCCGCCTTGTTCTTTATGGCTTTCAGTTCGCAGGCAACCGAGGGGGCGGCAACGCATCCGCCGTCAGCGTAGAGCGATAGCACGGCGCAGTTCGCCTTGTCTGAAACCATTGTGCGGCGGGCGCGGAGTTCCCTGACGGTTTCGCCCACGCTTCCGTACGGCTGTGTCTCCACCCCTTCCGCAGCAAGGTATTCCATGACCTCGGGGGAAAGTTTTTCGGGACTGACAAAAAGCACCGACTGTTTGTTGGAGAGCAGAAGATATGATACGAACACCGGGTTGCACTCCACATCGCCGCCGCGCAGGTTGAGCGTCCACGCAATCTCGTCGAGGGCGGTGACGAGCATTGCGTCGCAGCCCGCCTCCCGCGCCTTGGCGAGAAGCCTTTGTATCTTGCTGCGGCAGCTTTCCCCAGCATATTCCAGCGGATGTATCCTTATTTTGTCTTCGGGAAGCGCAGGGCGGTTTTCCCACACCTCCCCGAACGGGTCGCCGCAAAGGACAACGGAAATACCCTTGGGGGAAAGTGCGCTTTCGAGCGCACCGCGCATTGCGGGAGTGGCTATGCTGCCGTCAATCCCCACCTTGCCGCCCCGTCCGAGCGTGGCGGCGAGCCACCGCCCTACAGTCGGCGTTTCGGGAAGCCCGTCCTTCATCAGGGCAAAGGGCGTGCCTTCGAGCTGCTGAGCGGCGGCGAGGAAATAGCGCGAGTCAGTCCACAAAGCCGCGCTGCCGGTGGTTACTACAGCCGTCCCCGCCGAACCGTTGAAGCCCGAAATCCATTGCCGGCACTGCCAGTGGGCCGGAGTGTACTCGCTCATGTGCGGGTCGTTTGAGGGAACGATGAACGCATCGAGGCCGTTCTGCCTCATGTACCCGCGCAGTTTTTCCACGCGGCGTGCTATGCTGCTGTCTTCTTTCATACCGAATTGTTTTGCTGACGCTAAGTTACGCTTTTTTATCGTGGCGCACACACCAAACGGCAATAATAGTTGCCCGCAAGTTGACGAAACGGCACATAACAGTTAAAAATGCGCGAAAAAGCCCAATGATTATTGAAAAACTTGCTAATTTTGTCGCGCAATAAAAAGAATCATGCCTAACTCCGACGAAAATACAAAGCCGATTGACGTAAGAAAGGTTCTTCAGTCCAAAATGGGCGGCAAAGTCCGTTTTGTGCCAAAATGCGTGCTGAACTGGCTCCGCAAAATCCTGCACGAGGACGAGATAAACGAATATCTGGAAAGCGTGAAGGACATCAAGGGGGCGAAATGGCTCGACGCCACGCGCAAATATCTTGACATGCGCATAACTATTGAGGGCGGGGAGAATTTCCCGCCGGCGGAAAACGGGCCTTACACATTTGTATGCAACCATCCGCTGGGAGGTCCTGACGGCATAGGCATAGGCGCGGTGCTCGCGGAGCATTACGGGGAGAAGCTCAAGTATCTTGTGAACGACTTCCTGCTGTTCCTGCCGGGGCTGAAGCCGCTCTGCATACCCATAAACAAGACCGGGGGGCAGAGCCGCAACCTTCCGCAGCTCGTCAAGGAGGGCTTTGAAAGCGATGACAACATATTCATGTTCCCCGCCGGACTTTGCTCGCGCCGCCACGGCGGAGTGATACACGACCTCGCGTGGAAAAAGACGTTCATTGTGCGGAGCGTGGCGGCGAAGAGGGACATAGTGCCGATGCACTTCAGCGGCAGGAACTCCGACCGCTTTTACCGCATCGCCCGCCTGTGCGAGATTTTCCGCTCGCCGGTGAACTTCGCAATGCTTTTCCTTGCCGATGAAACCTATCTCAACCGCCACAAGGACTTTGTGCTGAAAGTGGGCAAGCCAATCCCATGGCAGACGTTCGACAAGTCGAAGACGGCGGCGGAATGGGCGGCGTATGTCGAGAGCATCTGCTACAGCCTGTGAGGCGGGCGGCATATTTAATATAAGAATACATAACCATTAGATGGAAGAAAGAATAATTGATCCGGTTCCGCGTGAGCTTCTTGCCGAAGAGCTTACCCCGGACCGCTGTTTGCGTCATACAAACAAGCGCGCCAATGAGATTTATGTCGTAACCTACCAGAACGCGCCCAACGTGGTGCGCGAGATAGGCCGTCTGCGCGAGATTGCGTTCCGCGCCGCCGGCGGCGGCACCGGCAAGAGCTGCGACCTCGACGAGTTCGACACAATGGACGTGCCATACCGCCAGCTGATTGTGTGGAACCCCGAAACGCAGGAGATACTCGGCGGCTACCGCTACCTGCCCGGCTCGCTTTTCAAAATGGGAGACGACGGACAGCCCCTGCTCGCAACGAGCCACATGTTCCGCTTCTCCGAAAATTTCATAAAGAACTACATGCCATACACGGTGGAGCTTGGGCGCTCGTTTGTCGCCGTTGAGTACCAAAGCACGCGCCCCGGTTCGCGCGGGCTGTTCACCCTCGACAATCTTTGGGACGGCCTCGGCGCGCTCACATTCCTTGTGGAGGGGATGAAATACTTCTTCGGCAAGATGACAATGTATCCGTCGTTCGACAGAAAGGGCCGCGACATGATACTGTTCTTCCTGCAAAAATACTTCGGCGACAAGGACAACCTCGTAACGGCGATGAACCCGATACAGATAGACACCGACCGCAATTACCTGCAACAGCTTTTCCGCGGCTCGAACTTCAAGGAGGATTACAGGATACTGAACACGGAAGTGAGGAAGCTCGGCTTCAACATTCCGCCGCTTGTAAACGCCTATATGGGTCTCAGCCCCACGATGAGGATGTTCGGCACGGCGGTGAACGACACGTTCGGAAATGTTGAGGAAACGGGAATACTGATTGACGTTGACGAGATTTTCGAAGAGAAGCGTCTGCGCCACATAAACACTTTCGTGCAGAAGAACCCCGACTCGCTCACCATTCTGCGCGATGTGCTCAAAGCTCCGGGCAACAAGCGGAACTGAAAACGGCACAAGGCCTTTGCGCACTCTGCACAAAGGCTTTTTTGTTGCCATGCGTTGCGCCCGCAGCCGCATTACCCGCGAAAAATGCCGTTTTTCACGAATTTGACAAAAAGAATAATTATATTTGCAACATAAAAGAATTCACTCACCCAAATTAATAAAGGAATGAAAAAGATTGCCGCAGCGTTTGCGCTGCTGATGTTTGCAGTAACAACGGGCTTTGCCCAAACCAAAGGGACTGTAGTGGAAATCTGGCCCGACGGCCTCCCCAATACAAACGGCCTGGACCTCACAAAGCCCTACAACGATGAGGCGCGTAACTACAAGCCGGAAATGACAGTTTACCTTCCCGAAAAGTCAAAGGCCACAGGCCAGGCGGTGCTCTGCATCCCCGGCGGGGGCTACGGCACCGTATGCTACGACACTGAGGGACACAACTGGGCGCCCTACTTCCTTGACCACGGAATAGCCATTGCCGTACTGAAATACCGTCTGCCCTACAAACAGTCGGCCGTTCCGGGCAGCGACGCAATGGAGGCGATGCGCATATTGCGCAGGAACGCCGCCAAGTGGGGCTACTCGCCCGACAAGATTGGCGTAATGGGACACAGCGCGGGCGGACACCTTTGCGCAACAGTCGCAACCCACGCCACCGGCGACGCACGCCCTAATTTCCAGATACTGATGTACCCGGTTATCACCATGGACAAGACATTCACCCACATGGGCACCCACGACAACCTCATAGGCACAAACCCCTCACCTGAGATTGAGTATTACTTCAGCCTTGAGAAACAGGTGAAGCCCGGACAGTCGCCGGCAATCATCTTCGTTACCGACGACGACCGCATTGTGCCGGTGGAAAACAGCGTGGCTTACTACCAGGCCCTCCACAAGGCCGGCATACCGGCATCGCTGCACATCTACCGCTCGGGCGACCACGGCTTCAGCTGCCACAACAACTTCAAGTGGCACGAAGGGGAAATGGTTGACCTGTTCAAATGGCTCGGCGACCTGAACAAACAATAACAAAGCCTGACATAAAATCATGAAGAAACTATTAGGGGCACTGCTCTTTGTGCTTGTGGGGACAACCGCCGCCCTTGCACAGAAAACATTCACCGTTGACGTTTGGCCGCAAGGGCTTCCCAACACCAACGGCAGGGACATAACCGAACCCTTTGACGACAAAACGCGCAACTTCAAGCCGCAGATGTTCGCCTACCTCCCGGCTGCCGACAAGGCAAACGGCAGGGCGGTGGTAATACTCCCCGGCGGAAGCTACTGGGGACTTGCCACGGAATTCGAGGGCAAGGACTGGGCGCCGTTCTTCAACGGACAGGGCGTGGCGGTGTTCGTGCTTACATACCGTATGCCCAACGGATTTACGCAAGTGCCGGAGAGCGACGCCTTCGAGGCCATGCGCATTGTGCGCCGCAACGCAAAACAGTGGAACATCGACACCCACAAGGTGGGCATAATGGGACACAGCGCGGGCGGACACCTGTGCTCCACCGTTGCAACCCACTCCACAGGAGACGCACGACCCGACTTCCAGATACTCCTGTACCCCGTGATTTCAATGGACCCGGCAATAACCCACGCCGACTCGCGCAAGAACCTGCTCGGCCCGAACCCCACGCCCGAAACGGACAAGGCTTACAGCAACGAGTTGCAGGTGAAGCCCGGACAAGCCCCCGCAATCCTCTTCCTGAGCAATGACGACGGCGCGGTGCATCCCGAAAATTCCGTGCGCTACTATCAGGCGCTGAAAAGAAACGGCATAGACGCCTCCATGCACATATTCCCCAGCGGAGGGCACGGATACGGCGTGAAGAAGGACTTCAAATACCACAAGCTGATGTGCGAGGAACTCGCCGAATGGCTGAAGCATTTGAAATAACCCCCAATCAGAAACACCCACGCCGCCCGGAGAACGTCTGCTCTCCGGGCGGCGTTTTTCTGCAGTCCCGGGAAAGGCCTGATGTGCACTTGCGGCAAGCGCATAAACGGATACGCCCAAAATTATATTGGAAACAATAAAAACTACATAGGACATGGGAAAAATTATGTCTGATGTAGTTCCGCCTACGTCCCATATAGTTTTCCCCACTTGCAACACACAGAAAAACAAATAGTTGCAGGATTCTTGCAGGTACACGGCAATTCATTGTCATTCAAGATATTGCATCAAGTTTCCGAGGAATGGGAAATCATTCGATACTGCGGTTTGCGCCGTGGGCGGAGGCAGAAAGCCTTGCTGCGCCACAGGACTTGGGCAAACAGGTGTCGCAGCGCCGGCACGCTCTCCCACCCCTGTACAGGGCGTTGAAAAACGGCTGAAATACTGTCAAAACCATGCCAAATGCGGGGTGAAGTCTTTTTTTTTGAATAATTAGTGCTCAAACAATTGGATATAAACAAGAATATTTTAACTTTGTGGGTTGAATTGGCTCCGCAAAATCTTTGCCGCCTTACAAGCATACTTGACAAATAAACTAAAGACAAAATAGATATGAAGACCTTTAACTTTCTGGCATTCGACGTAGGCGCGACAAGCGGACGCGGAATGCTCGCCACCGTTACCGAAGACTCGTTCCAAATGAAGGAGATTTTCCGTTTCCCCAACGCCATAATGGGAATACACGGCAAATACTACTGGGACGTTTACGCCATATTCGACAACCTGAAGAAATCAATCGCTGCGGCACGCGACCTTGGCGTGAAGCTCGACTCCATAGGCATTGACACATGGGGATGCGACTTCGGGTATATGGCAAAGGACGGAACGCTGCTCGGCCTGCCGCGTGCATACCGCGACCAATACACCGTGGGCACTCCCGAAAAGACATACGAGATTGTGCCGCGCAAGGAGCTGTACGCCCACACCGGCATACAGATTCTCAACTTCAACTCCGTGTTCCAGATTTTCGAGGCCAAGGAGGAGAATTTCGCGCCGAGAATGAACGCCGACAAGATACTGTTCATCCCCGACCTGCTTTCGTACTTCTGCACCGGGAAAATGTTCACCGAATACACGGTGGCTTCCACCTCGCAGATGCTCAACGCCACAACGCGCGACTGGGACAAGCCCCTGCTCGAAAAGCTCGGCATCGACACCTCGATGCTCCTGCCGCTTGTGCAGCCGGGTACGGAGATTGGCAAGCTGCTGCCCGAAATAGCCGAGGAGCTTGGCGTGGAGCCCATGCCCGTGATTGCCGTTGCGGGACACGACACGGCTGCCGCAATTGCGGCAGTGCCGGCAAGCGACGAGCATTTCGCATACCTTAGCAGCGGCACATGGAGCCTTATGGGCATTGAGACAGCAAAACCTATACTCACCGAGGAATCGTGCGAGAAGAACTACACCAACGAGGGCGGAATAGAAGGCACAACGCGCTTCCTGAAAAACATCACGGGAATGTGGCTGCTCGAGCAGAGCCGCAAGTGCTGGAGCAAGGAAGGCAGGAACTACGACTATGGTCAGATTGAGGCTATGGCGATACAGGAAAAGGACTTTCCTTCATATATCGACCCGGACGACCCGCGCTTTGCAAACCCCGAAAACATGGATGCGGAAATAAAGAAGAGCTGCAAGGAGCGCGGAATGGCAGTCCCCGAAAACGACGCGCAGATGATCTCGTGCATATACCACAGTCTGGCAAACAAATACCGCGACGTGATAACCTCGCTGCAGGGCATGGCATCGTTCACAATCGACAAGCTCCACGTGATTGGCGGCGGCTCGGTGAACAAGTTCATGAGCCAGCTCACCGCCGACACCATAGGAATGCCCGTGATTGCAGGACCTTCGGAGGGAACGGCTATCGGAAACGCCATGATACAGGCACAGGCGGTGGGACTCTACAAGGACCGCTGGGAAATGCGCAAGGCTGTTGCCAAGGCGATAGGCACAAAAACATACACCCCTCAAAAATAAGACAGAAATGGGTATGAAAAGAAAACTGTTCACACCGCTGCTCGCACTCTGCTGCATTTGCGGCTTCGCTGCGGCAGACCGCACCCAAATATCCGGGCTTACCACGGAATATATGCGGGAGCCCATCGGCATTGACGTGGCGCAGCCGCAGTTTGGCTGGAAAATGACCAGCGACCGCTATGGAGCGGAACAGAAAACCTACAGGATTGTGGTTGCCGACTCGGAAGACAACATGACGCTCGGCAAATATGTTTACGACTCCGGCGTGGTTAATTCAGGAATTTCCGTAGGCGTGAAATACGCCGGCGAAGCCCTGAAGCCCGCCACGCGCTACTATTGGCGCGTGATAGTAACCGACGAGAAGAAAAACGAGCTTAACTCAAGCATAGCGGAGTTTGAGACGGGCCTGCTCGGTTCCAAGTGGGACAACGCGCAGTGGATCTCCTCCCCGCGCACACAGGTCTCGCCCTACCGCAGCGACTTTGTGCTGGAATACAATGTGAAGAACGTTGGCAAGCCCGGTCCATCCACCTTTATATATGGCGCAAAGGGAACTGACAGCTACTGCTACATAACAATAGACACCCGCAAGCCGGCAAAGCTGATTGCAGGGGCGGTGCTCTACAAAAAGAATGTGGAGTATCAGAACATCGACATTTCCGACATAATAACCTCACAGGCACTTACCGGCCACCACGTAAGGATGACCGTGCACGGCGGCGGGGACTACAACCTGTCGTTGCAGGTTGACGGAAAGCAGGTGAAGACCAAGGACGGCAAGGCCAACTTTGGCGTGAACTGTATGCGCGACACCGTAGGGCGCAGCGACTCCCACCTGTACGACATAGGCTATGCGCAGCAACAGGGCTTCGACGCGCAATTCTCCGGCATTTCCGTTTCCGACACAAAATGGGACGTGCTGCTGGCTTCCGACCCCAAGACATACAACGCCAAGGGGGACGGCAAAGTGAACACGTGGACTTTCAATTCGGAAATCAACGCGCCGATGATGCGCAACGTTGTAAACATCAGCAAAAAAGTAAAAGAGGCAAGGCTCTACGCCACGGCACGCGGCTTCTACAACTTCTACATCAACGGCAAAAAAGCCGGCGATGCCTACATGGCTCCGGGCTGGACTGATTTCCGCCACCGCATAATGTACGACACCTATGACGTGGGCTATCTTTTGCAGCAAGGCAAGAACGCCCTGGCAATAGAGCTTGGCAACGGATGGTTCTGCGGCAACTGGGGCTGGACAGGCTCGGGCTGGAGCGACCAGTACGGCTACAAGCCCTCGGCAATGGCCATGCTGAAAGTTACCTACGATGACGGCACTACGGAGAGTTTCGTAACAAACCGCGACTGGAAAGTTTCCGACAACGGCCCGCTGTTTGTCGATAACCTGTATCACGGCGTTATTTATGACGCACGACGGGAGATTGACGGCTGGAAAGGCGAGAACTTCGACGACTCCAAGTGGCAGCACGCGGACATGATGGCAGCCCCAGGCGAGAACGTGGAGATACAGGGATATGTGGGGATGAAAATCAGGAACAGCATAACCCTGAAAGCCGTGGCCATGAAGAAAATCGGCGGACGCTACATATACGACATGGGACAGAACTTTGCCGGCGTGCCGCGCTTCGAGAACCTTCGCGGAAAGAAAGGGCAGCAGATAGTGATACGCTTTGCCGAAATGCTGTTCCCCGACCAGATTCCCGAAAACCCGCGCCCGCCGCTCACAAAGGCGGACTACGAGCGCAACCGGGGCAATATGTATATGGACAACTACCGCTCGGCAATATCCACCGACTACTATACTTTCAAAGGGGATGCCGCCGGCGAGACTTTCGAGCCACCCTTCACGCAGCACGGCTACCGCTATGTTTCGATTGACGGTCTCGACACGCCCCTTGCACTGTCTGATGTCGAGGGAATCGTACTCGAGTCGGTAGGAGACCAGATGAGCTTCTACGAAAGTTCCAACAAAGACATAAACAAACTGTTCAACAACATTGTATGGGGGCAGCGCAGCAACTTCCTCGCCGTGCCGACCGATTGTCCGCAGCGCGACGAGCGTCTGGGATGGACCGGCGACGCCAACGTGTTCTGCCGCACGGCAACATATAACATGATGACCGAACCTTTTTACAAGCGCTGGTTCTACACGGTGCGCGACCAGAAGAGCGCGAACGGCGACACTGGCGGGTATTATCCGTGCTTCGGCAACACCAAAAACGGTGCGGACAACGCGAACATCGAGGCTATAACCGGACGCGGCACAGGCTGGAGCGACTTTACGGTGATTATCCCCTGGCAGATGTACCAGCAATACGGCGACAAGGAGTTCGTCAGGGAACACTACCAGTCTATGAAGAATTTCATGAACTATCTTGAAAGCAAAGCCAAGGACTACATCGCCCCCGATGCAACTTATTGGGGCGACTGGGTTGCGCCTGTTCCCACAAACATTTCCCTTATCTCAACGGCCTACATGGGGTATGACGCAAGGATTATGGCAGTTATGGCAAAAGTTCTCGGACACGACCCTGACGCGGAGCATTACGAGAAACTCTACAAGAACGTGAGCGATGCCTTTGTGAAGACTTTCTTCGACAGCGAGGGATACACGGTGATGAACGACGGAAAGAAAACCCGCATAAACACCCAGACTTCCTACATACTGCCGCTCGAATTCCTAGACCTGCCGCAAGACATCAGGCAAAAAGCCGTTGACCACCTCTGCAACAAGATAAAGGAGGACGGCAACCGCTTGCAGACAGGATTCCTCGGCACGCCCTACATCCTGAATGTGCTTTCGAACAACGGACACAGCGACCTTGCCTACACGCTCTACACCCAGACGGAATATCCTTCGTGGCTATTCCCCGTGAAGCAGGGCGCGACGACAATGTGGGAACGCTGGAACTCCTACACCATAAAGGAAGGCTTCGGCGACGTGAGCATGAACTCGTTCAACCACTACGCCTACGGCGCGGTTGAGGAATGGATCATGTCCCACAACCTCGGCATACAGCGCGACGAAGCTCAGCCGGCATACAAGCACATACTTCTCCAACCCGAGATTAACCGCGATTTCGGCAAGGTGCGGGGCGGCTTCAACTCCGTTTACGGACAAATAACCAGCGAATGGGAGACCACGGCTTCGGGAACGCAGATTTCCTTCAATATACCCGCAAACACCACCGCCACTTTCACGCTTCCCGTAAACAAAAAGGGCGACCTGAATATTGTTGAGGGCAAAAAGGGCGTGGCAAAGAAATCATTCGCCGGCGGAAAAGCCGTTTACGAGCTCAAGTCCGGCTCTTACAAATTCACAAAGAAATAAATCAGTAATATCAAATAATAAAAACAAACAACCATGAAAGAAGAACAAATAAAGAAAGCTTACGAACTTGCGAAAGAACGCTATGCAGAGTTTGGCATAGACACCGACAAGGCTATCGAAACCCTTGAAAAAACTCCCATCTCCCTGCACTGCTGGCAGGCTGACGATGTTGTGGGCTTCGAGCGCAACGAAGCTGCGTCAGGCGGCATCCAGACCACGGGCAACTACCCCGGCAAGGCACGCAACATTGACGAGCTGCGTCAGGACATCGACAAGGTTACAAGCCTTCTCGCAGGGCATATGCGCCTTAACCTCCACGAGACATACGGAGAGTTCGGCGGACAGTTCGTTGACCGCGACCAGGTGGAAGTGAAGCATTTCCAGGGCTGGATGGAATGGGCAAAGGAAAGGGACATGAAGCTCGACTTCAACTCAACAAGCTTCTCCCACCCCAAGAGCGGAAACCTTACGCTCTCCAACCCCGACAAGGGCATCCGCGACTTCTGGATTGAGCACACAAAGCGTTGCCGCAAGATTGCCGACGCAATGGGCAAATTCCAGGGAGACCCCTGTATCATGAACATCTGGGTTCACGACGGAAGCAAGGACTACACCGTTGAAAAGCTCCGCTACCGCCAGATTCTAAAGGACAGCCTTGACGAGATCCTCGCAGAAAACCTTCCCCACATGAAGCCCTGCCTTGAGGCAAAGCTCTTCGGCATCGGACTGGAGGCTTACACCGTAGGCTCACACGACTTCTACGCAGGCTACTGCTCAAAGAACAACGTAATCTACACTCTCGACACCGGCCACTACGAGCCCACCGAGAACGTAAGCGACGCCGTGAGTTCACTGCTCCTGTTCGTTCCCGAACTCATGCTCCACGTTTCGCGCCCGATGCACTGGGATTCCGACCACGTTACACTCTTTGACGACAACACCCGCAACCTGTTCTCCGAGCTCGTCCGTGCAGACGCACTCGACCGCGCCCACATCGGCCTCGACTATTTCGACGCTTCAATCAACCGCATCGGCGCATACATCATCGGCGTTCGCGCAGCCCAGAAGTCTCTGCTCCAGGCGTTCCTCGAGCCGCTCGGCCAGCTGCGCAAATACGAGGACGAAGGCAAGCTCTTCGAACGCCTCGCACTGCTTGAGGAAGCCAAGACACTTCCCGTCGGAGCGGTTTACGACTACTTCAACCTCAAGAACGGCGTTCCCGTGGCAGAAGGCTACCTTGCAGAGGTTGAGAAATACGAGCAGGAAGTTCTCTCGAAGCGTAACTGATAACACCGCGCGGAGATGGAAATTCTTTTAGGATTATTGATAATTGCCGTGGGGGCATTCTGCCAAAGCAGCTGCTATGTTCCCATCAACAAGATAAAGGACTGGAGCTGGGAAAGCTACTGGATAGTGCAGGGCGTGTTCGCATGGCTTGTGTTCCCGCTTCTCGGCGCGCTGCTCGCAGTACCCGCCGACCATTCGCTCTTCGAGCTTTTTGCCAGGGCTGACAGCTTCAGGCTGGCAATGACCGTTGTGTTCGGCGTGCTGTGGGGCATCGGCGGACTCACGTTCGGCCTGTCCATGCGCTACCTCGGCGTGGCTCTCGGGCAGTCAATCGCCCTCGGCACCTGCGCCGCCCTGGGAACAATCATGGGGCCTGTGCTGCTCAACACGTTCTTCCCCGAACTCGACGCGCTCTCAACGCTCACCGCAGCCGTGGTGATTGGCGTTGTGGCAACCCTCGCGGGAATAGCCATAATCGGTGTGGCGGGAGCCATGAAGGCGGCCTCGCTCTCCGAAGAGGAGAAAAAGGCGGCAGTCAAGGATTTCAATTTCCCCAAGGGCATAGTCATCGCGCTGCTTGCGGGCTTTATGAGCGGATGCTTCAACGTGGGGCTTGAGTTTGGCAAGGAAATCAACTTCGGCGACCTCACCAACCCCATGTTCCACACGCTTCCCGCCACACTGCTCGTAACGTTCGGCGGTTTCATAACCAACGCCGTTTACTGCTTCTTCCAGAACGGCAAAAACCACACGTGGGGCGACTACAGGAACGGCTCTGTGTGGGCGAACAACCTTTTGTTCTGCGCCCTCGCCGGTGCGCTGTGGTACTCGCAGTTCTTCGGCCTGTCGCTCGGCAAAGGCTTCCTCACGTCATCCCCCACCCTCATGACGCTGTCGTTCTGCATCCTCATGGCTCTCAACGTAACGTTCTCCAACGTGTGGGGCATCATCCTCAAGGAATGGAAAGGCTGTTCGGGCAAGACCATTGCCGTGCTTCTCGCCGGCATTGTGGTGCTGATTGTGTCGTGTTTCCTCCCGCAACTGATATAGCAAAAATTCAAAAACCCTCAAGGCGGACAGACAAAAAACTGTCCGCCTTGATTTAATAAGCCCGCCGCCAACAGGCGGGCGGAACAAAAACAAAACACAAAATGAAATCTCTACTCGAAGATTACCCTCGCGCCAAAGCCGAGGTCTTGAAAGCTGCCGAAGTTGCCGGCTATCTCTGGCAAAAAGGCTGGGCCGAGCGCAACGGCGGCAACATCACGGTGAACATCACGGAACTCGTTGACACGGAAGCCCTCTCAAAGCTCCCCGCTATAGGCCCCGCAACCGCCATAGGCATGAAGCTGCCCCACATCAAGGGCGGAATATTCTATTGCAAGGGCACAGGATGCCGTATGCGCGACCTTGCACGCCGGCCTATGGACAACGGCTCGATAATACGCATACTGCCCGACTGCGAAAGCTATGAAATGATAGCCGACAACCCCGTGAAGCCCACCTCCGAGCTTCCGTCCCACCTCGCAATACACGATGACCTGATGGCAAAAGGCTCAACGTTCCGCGCCGTCATACACACCCACCCCATTGAGCTTGTGGCAATGTCTCACAACAGGGAATACCTCAAGCCGGGCGTGCTCACGCACCTGCTGTGGTCGATGATACCCGAGACACGTGCCTTCTGCCCCAAGGGACTCGGCATAATCCCCTACGAAATGCCGTCGAGCATAAAACTCGCCGAGGAAACCGTAAAGGGACTGCAGGAACACAACGTGGTGCTTTGGGAGAAGCACGGCGTGGTTGCCATAGGCAACGACCCGCTCGAAGCCTTCGACGAAATAGACGTGCTCGTGAAATCCGCCCAGATATACCAGGACGCAAAGAGCATGGGCTTCGAACCCGAGGGCATGAGCGACGAGTCGATGAACGAGCTCAAGGAGGCGTTCAACCTCTGACAACACGCATATATAATATAAGGCAATCCCCGCCGCGCAGCTTGTATGTTGCGCGGCGGGGGTTTCTTTTGCCCCCGCCCCAAACACCGCACAGGCGGGACTATTTTGCGAAATCCGCAACACATTGGTTATCATTGCGTTGTTTGAATTTTACCTGATTTCATAACTTCCTGTAAATCTGACGTTTGAAAAAGCATAAAAAAGGTCTGATGTAGTCTGGATTATTTCAGACATAATTTTTTCTACATCGGACATAGTTTTTCCTGCGTCAAATGTATTTTTCGCGGCTTGGGTTTTGCGGTAACAGCATGTGGAATTAACTGTTTGCTTATCGCCTATTGTATATATGCAGGGGCATATGGCATAAAACCTGTACACCCTGCGGCGACCCAATTCTTATGCTGCATGAATTTAACGATAGCAGAACAATCATTGCGCACACACCAAACCATCCGACAAATGGGGGACAACCGTGCTGTTTGTGCAATTGTCCCCCATGAACGGCTCTGAAGTCGTTTCCGCCTATATTAAGAATCTAAGCATACTAACGTTTTTTGACGGCGTGCGGCTGTCAGAGCATAAATGGCGATGACCCCTCATCGCTATACTGTATTATGTCATTCGTTTCAAAATGAAACAATTATCCCCATAGCATATCCTGACGGCATATGGGTGTCGCTTGTTTTTTGCGGGAATTGTGAAAGTCGGCTTGCGCTTGCAGATTTTCTCAATTTCTGCGTCAGACGTTCATGAATTGACGTCCTATGTGTTTTCGAAAAAATTCAGCACAAAGGTAGCAAAAACTTTTTGAACGCAAGGCAAGATTTTCGGGAAAAGTTCAATTTTCGATGATTTTTTTTATTTTCCCTTCTGTTTTTTGCCAAATGACACACAGAAAGCAACGCAATGCCACCCTTATATAAAACGCGGTTGGCAGATTTCGCCGCACACGCGTAAAAAGGCAAAAAAGAACAACGGAGAAAACCGTGTAAATAAAATAAATTCATACATTTGCAACAGTCTGACACCTGTGTCAGCTTTTGCGAAAAATAATATATATGACACCATACAATGTAGGTATAGACATAGGCTCAACAACCGCAAAAATCGTGGCACTCGACGCAACGGGCAAGGCGGTTTACAGCAACTACGTGCGCCACCAGGCCCGCGTAAAGGACTGCCTTGCCGGATTTTTCGGCGACTTGGAGCGGGTGGCAGGCACTGCACCGCTGCGCGTGAGCATAACCGGCAGCGTGGGCATGGGAGTTTCCGAGCGTTGCGGCGTGCCTTTTGTGCAGGAGGTGGTGGCAGCCGCAAACTACGTGCGCCACGCCCATTCCGAGGCCAGCACGATGATCGACATCGGCGGCGAGGACGCAAAAGTCGTGTTCTTTGGCAACGGACGCGCAACCGACCTGCGCATGAACGGCAACTGCGCCGGCGGCACGGGGGCGTTCATCGACCAGATGGCAATACTGCTCCACGCCACCAACGCCGAACTCGACGCCCTCGCGGAGCGTTCCACGCGGGTCTATCCCATGGCCTCGCGCTGCGGCGTGTTCAGCAAAACCGACATTCAGAACCTCATCGCGCGCAATGTGCCGCGTGAGGACATCGCCGCCTCGATATTCCACGCCGTCGCCGTGCAGACCGTAACCACGCTGGCACACGGATGCAGCATAACGCCGCCCCTCATGTTCTGCGGAGGACCGCTCACATTCCTCCCCGCACTCAGAAAGGCTTTTCTCGACTATCTCGGATTTTCCGGAAGCGACATAATACTCCCCGAAAACGGCAGCATAATACCCGCATGGGGCGCGGCGCTCGCCGAAGGCGGGCTTCTGACCACAGTGAGAGACTTCATGGAACTTGCGTCCCCGGCACTTTCGCAGAAAACGCACTCCTACCTCAGCCTTCCGCCCATATTCGAGGGGAAGGAGGACTATGAACGCTGGCGTGCCAACCTTGGCGGAAACGCCCTGCGCCGCGTGCCGCTCCACAAAGGGACGCAGGAGGCCTACATAGGAATAGACTCCGGCTCAACCACAACAAAGGTTGCCGCCCTGTCGCCCGGCGGGGAACTGCTCTTTTCCTACTACCACAACAACGACGGCGACCCCATCGGAACTGTGGAAAAAGGCCTCGCACTGCTGAAACGGGAATGCGAAAAGGCTGGGACGGAACTCGCAATAGCCGGCTCCTGCTCCACAGGCTACGGCGAAGACCTCATAAGGGCGGCGTTCGGCTTGGACAACGGCATAATAGAGACAATCGCCCACTATCTCGCCGCAAAGGACATCAGTCCCGAAGTGTCGTTCATCCTCGACATAGGCGGGCAGGACATGAAGGCCATCTTCGTTGACCACGGAGTCATTAACCGCATAGAGATAAACGAGGCCTGCTCGTCGGGCTGCGGCTCGTTCATCAGCACCTTCGCACGCTCGCTCGATTATAGCGTGGGCGACTTCGCCCGCGCCGCCTGCACATCCAAAGCCCCCTGCGACCTGGGCACACGCTGCACCGTGTTCATGAACTCAAAGGTTAAGCAGGTGCTGCGCGAGGGGGCTACGGTCGCCGACATCGCCGCCGGACTCTCGTACAGCGTGGTGAAGAACTGCCTATACAAGGTGCTGCAGTTGAAGAACACTTCCGAGCTTGGCAAATACGTGGTGGTGCAGGGCGGAACAATGCGCAACGACTCCATAGTGCGCGCCCTCGAGAAGCTGGCCTCCACCCGCGTGAACCGCAGCGACTGCCCCGAACTAATGGGCGCGGTGGGCTGTGCGCTTTACGCAATGGGGCACAAGGCTGCCGGAACGAGCGGCGTGGAGCAGATGCTCTCCCGCGCCAAATACACAACGCAGCGCACGCAGTGCAAGGGATGCGAAAACCAATGCACCGTAACGCACTACCTTTTCCCGGAAAACCGCAGGTATTACTCGGGCAACCGCTGCGAACGCGTGTTCTCCAACCAGGGAACAAAGGCAAAGCCCGGCAAGAACGTTTACCCGCTCAAATACGAACTTCTGTTCAACCGCGAATGCAAAATTGACAATCCCATATTTACGATGGGCATTCCGCGATGCCTGAACACTTACGAGAACTATCCTTTCTGGCACACGCTTCTCAATTCATGCGGCATACGCACCGTGCTTTCCGCCGAAAGCAACTACGCCGGCTACGAACGCAGCGCAAATTGCGTGATGAGCGACAACATCTGCTTTCCCGCCAAACTCGTGCACAGCCACATCGCAGACCTCGAGCGCAAGGGCGTTGACAGGATTCTCCTGCCCTTTGTTGTTTTCGAGCAAAAGGAGAAAGGCCAGCAGAACAGCTATAACTGCCCTATCGTGTCTGGATATTCCGAAGTCGTAAACAGTTCGCAGTCGCCCAAAGTGCCGGTTGAAAGCCCCGTTGTTACTTTCAAGGACCGCAAGCTGCTGCTTAGGCAAATGGAAACCTGGCTCTCCCGCTTCGGCATCCCCGCAAAAACCGTCCGCAACGCCTTCTCCGCCGCCGAGCAGGCACAAAAACAATACCGCGAACGCCTTGCGGAAATAAACCATGAGGTGCTTGGCGAGGCGCACCGCGAGAAACGCCTCACAGTACTCCTTGCCGGCCGCCCTTACCACACAGATCCGCTCATACAGCACCGCGTTGCAGAAATGGCGGCGGCAATGGGCGTTTACGTCATTACGGACGATATTGTATATGACGAGAAACTTTCCATCGACGACACAATATACCTTTCGCAGTGGGCTTATCCCAACCGCATTCTCAAAGCCGCGAAATGGGCGGGGCTTCAAGGGGCGGACGTGCAGTATATGCAGCTCACCTCCTTCGGCTGCGGGCCCGACGCCTTCCTGACCAACGAAGTCCGGGCCACGCTCGAAAGACACCACAAGAACCTCACGCTCCTTAAAATAGACGACATAGACAACGTTGGGTCTGTCAAGCTCCGCGTGCGCTCGCTCGTGGAAAGCCTCAAGATAAGCCACAACAAGGCGGAGGCAAACGCCGTGCCTTTCGAAACCACACCGGCGTTCACCAAGGCCGAGCGCAGCCGCACCATTATCGCGCCGTTTTTCACACCTTTCCTCTCGCCGCTCATCCCGGCGGCGATGAAAGTGGCGGGCTTCAACGTTGTGAACCTTCCCATGAGCGACACCGCCTCGGACGAACTCGGTCTGAGATACTCCAACAACGAGGTCTGCTACCCCGCAACGCTCATCGTGGGCGATGTGGTAAAGGCTTTCAAAAGCGGAAGGTTCAATCCCGACGAGACGGCGGTTGCCATAACACAGACCGGCGGACAATGCCGCGCCAGCAACTACATAGCGCTCATAAAGCGCGCCCTGCTTTCAAACGGATACCGCAACACCCCGGTCGTGTCGCTTTCGTTCGGGAGCGGAATTGACAACTACCAGCCGGGGTTCAGGATACCTTGGCTCAAGCTGCTTCCCGTGGCACTCTCCACCATGCTCTACAGCGATGTGATAGCAAAAATGTACTACGCAACCGTTGCACGCGAGACGGAAAAAGGCATCGCCGCCAGGCTCAAGGACAAATTTCTTGAGCTTGCAAAACCCGTTATAGAGAGAAACGACGCAAACGCCCTCCCGGGGCTTGTGCGCGAGGCGGCAATGGAGTTCAACGCCGCGTGCGCCGAAAGGCAGACCGCCAAAGTTGGCATCGTGGGCGAGATATTCCTCGAGTTCAACCCCTACGCCCAGAAGAATGTTACCGACTGGCTCATAGGGCAAGGGCTTGAGGTTGTGCCGCCGCTAATCACCGACTTCTTCACGCAGAGCTTCGTGAACCGCGAAACCAAGAACCGCACCATGCTCCAGCGAAAGAGCATGCCAGACACCGTCGTGAACTGGCTTTACCGCAAGGTGCAGAAGCGCATCGCCGCATTCGACCGCGCAGCTTCGGGCTTCAAGCACTACACCCCCTTTGACGACATACGCGAAAAGGCGCGGCGGGCGGAGAAAATCATATCGCTCAACGCGCAGTTCGGCGAGGGCTGGCTCATTCCCGGGGAAATCGCCACGTACGCCGCACACGGCATAAACCATGTGGTGAGCCTGCAGCCGTTCGGATGCATAGCCAACCACATTATCGAAAAAGGCGTCGAGAAGAAAATGAAAGCCATGTTCCCCAAGATGAACATACTCTCGCTCGACTTTGACAGTTCGGTGAGCGATGTGAATATCGTAAACCGGCTGCTGCTTTTCATAGACAACATAAGGCAGTCGAGATGAGCGCAAAGACATACGGCGGGCAGGAAATGCTCATGATTGACGCGGCGCGGAGGCTTTTCATAGAGAAAGGCTTCGAGGACACCACCATGTGCGACATTGCCGAAATGGCGGGCGTAAACCGCTCCACGCTCCACTACTACTTCGCAAACAAGGACGTAATGTTCCGCGCGGTGTTCTCGTCGATTGTCGAGACGCTCATGCCGCGCCTGCGCGAGATTATGGCGAGCGACAAACCTCTTATGGAGCGTCTGTCGCTTGTTATAGACGAATATTTCGGGCGTTTCCTCGAGAACCCGTCAATTCCCGGCTTTATAATATCCGAGATACAGCGCGACGTGGAACACTTCATAGCCACGGCGCGGGAGATGCACTACGACAAGGTTTTCTCGCTCGTGCGCGACGTGCTCAACAACGAGATGCAGGAGGGGAGGCTAAGGGAAGTGCCGATGTACATGCTGTTCACCGCCTTCTACGGCAGCATATCCTTCCCTTTCATAGTCAAAAACCTTTTCGTCTCGTGGTTCAGCATGGACGAGGACGAATACCGCGCAATGATTATGGAGTGGAAAAAATACCTGCTCATGCAGATAAGCAACCTCCTTGTGGAGGACAACGCAAAATAAGCAAAGATTATGGAACACCATCATCACAAACACCACCATCACCATTCGGAAAAACTCACGTCTCTCAACGGCGTTTACGTGTTCGCAATCGCCCTCAACCTGCTCTTTGTCATTGTCGAGGCGGGGATCGGCTTCAGCCAGAACTCCCTCGGACTTGTGTCTGACGCGGGCCACAACCTCAGCGACGTGTTCAGCCTTCTGCTCGCGCTCTTCGCCTTCGAGCTTGCCAAAGTCCCCGCCAAGGCGGGCTTCACATACGGCTACAAAAAAGGCACAATACTCATCTCCCTGCTCAATGCCATTATTTTGCTGATAGCCGTGGGGGCGATAACCGTGGAGAGCGTCCACAAATTCACAGATCCGCAGCCGGTGAACGGCGCGGCCGTATCGTGGACGGCGGGCATGGGAATAATTGTGAACGGACTGAGCACATGGCTGCTCATGCGCCACAAAAAGGGCGATCTCAACGCCGAGGGCGCGTTCCTGCATATGCTTGCCGACACGCTGGTGTCGGTCGGCGTGCTGGTGTCGGGCATTGTAATCTCATTCACCGGCTGGAATGTGACAGACCCAATAATAAGTCTTGTGATTGTGGTCGTGATACTCGTCTCCACATGGCACTTGCTGTCGCAAAGCCTGCGCCTGTCGCTCGACGGCATCCCAGAGAACATCGACATAGCCAAGGTTAAGGGCGACATGAAGTCGCAGCCGCACGTCGAGGACGTTCACCACGTGCACGTGTGGGCGATAAGCACCACCGAAGCCGCGCTCACAGCCCACGTGGTGGTTGACAGCAACGACAACATGGAGAAGGTGAAACACCTGATACGCGAGAAAATGGCGGCAGACGGAATAACCCACGTAACCCTCGAGCTTGAACACCACGGCGAGTGTTGCGTGTGTCCCGAAGACTGACTTCACATCCTCCGAACCTGCAGAATTTGCGCAGCGCATTGACCTACAAGCAAATCGCCCATTCATAGCCGTTCACTATAACCGTTTGGTTTTCCGCACGTTGCAAGTGGGTGAAAAAAGGTCTGATGTA
>DKDC01000033.1:44113-49494 GCA_002451695.1 Prevotellaceae bacterium UBA6858
TAGTTTTTCCTACATCAAATATAGCTTTAACGGTATTGGTTTTGCACTATTTGTACGGGGCGTATTGCATACGCCCCGTACGCCATCGCTTGAAACGCATTGGCAAACACCGCCGCAACATTGCAAGTCGGCGCAATTCGGGCGTATGCAATACGCACCTACGGCGGTGCAACCCATTTGTTTATTACCATTCATTATATATAAGCGCATAACTGTTGTCGGGTTGCAAACCAAAACTGTCAAAAGTAAAATATGCCAAGCTGCATTCACGTTTTTATGCGGCAGTTTTCTTTACACAGGAAATTAATTATTGTCTTTGGCGCGGCATTACAGGGAAAATGGGTAATTTTGTGTCGTAGGTTGAGCTACTGGGGCTTTGCCCCAATTAACGAGAAAGAAAATTCGTATAATTCATAAATTTCAAACACTATGGCAAGATTTCAGAAGTCAGATTTGGAAGCGAAATACGGAATCACCGGCACCACCGAGGTTCTGTACAATCCTTCCTATGAGGTATTGTTCAATGAAGAGACAAAACCCGAACTTACAGGCTACGACAAAGGTCAGGAAACTGAACTCGGCGCAGTGAACGTGATGACCGGCATCTACACAGGCCGCTCGCCCAAGGACAAGTTCATCGTTGACGATGCTAACTCCCACGACACCGTATGGTGGGATTCTGAAGAATATCATAACGACAACCACCGCGCAAGCGAGGCTACCTGGAACACCCTCAAGGAGCTTGCAAAGAAGGAGCTTTCGAACAAGAAGCTTTACGTGGTTGACGGTTTCTGCGGCGCAAACAAGGACACCCGCATGAAGGTGCGCTTCATCGTTGAGGTGGCATGGCAGGCACACTTCGTAACCAACATGTTCATCCGCCCGCAGAGCGAGGCAGACTTCGAGCAGGAGCCCGACTTCGTTGTTTACAACGCATCCAAGGCCAAGGTTGAGAACTGGAAAGAGCTGGGCCTCCACTCCGAGACCGCAGTGCTCTTCAACGTAACGTCGAAGGAGCAGATCATCCTCAACACATGGTACGGCGGCGAAATGAAGAAAGGCATGTTCTCAATGCAGAACTACTTCCTCCCCCTCAAGGGCATCGCCTCTATGCACTGCTCCGCAAACACCGACATGAACGGCGAGAACACCGCAATCTTCTTCGGCCTTTCAGGCACGGGCAAGACCACCCTCTCGACCGACCCGAAGCGCAAGCTCATCGGCGACGACGAACACGGATGGGACGACAACGGCGTGTTCAACCTCGAAGGCGGCTGCTATGCAAAGGTCATCAACCTTGACAAGGACGCGGAACCCGACATCTACAACGCTATCCACCGCGACGCGCTTCTCGAAAACGTTACTGTTGACGCAGAGGGCAAGATTGACTTCGCAGACAAGAGCGTAACCGAGAACACCCGCGTTTCATATCCTATCTACCACATCAAGAACATCGTGCGCCCCATTTCACACGGACCCGCAGCAAAACAGGTTATCTTCCTGAGCGCAGACGCATTCGGCGTTCTCCCCCCCGTGTCGATCCTCACGCCGGAACAGACAAAGTATTACTTCCTCTCCGGCTTCACGGCCAAGCTCGCAGGTACAGAGCGCGGCATCACCGAGCCCACCCCGACATTCTCCGCTTGCTTCGGCCAGGCATTCCTCGAACTGCACCCCACAAAGTACGCAGAGGAACTCGTTGCACACATGGAGAAGAGCGGCGCGAAGGCATACCTCGTGAACACAGGCTGGAACGGAACAGGCAAGCGTATCTCTATCCGCGACACACGCGGCATTATCGACGCTATCCTCGACCACTCAATCGACGCAGCTCCCACGAAGACCATTCCCTATTTCGACTTCGTTGTCCCCACACAGCTCGAAGGCGTTGACCCGGGCATTCTTGACCCGCGCGACACCTACAAGACCGCTGCCGAATGGGAGGAGAAAGCCAAGGATCTCGCCGCACGCTTCATCAAGAACTTCAAGAAATACGAAGGCAACGAAGCCGGCAAGGCTCTTGTTGCCGCAGGCCCGAAACTTTGATATAATAAGAATCGAGCATATTGAAAAAATTCCCGCAGTCCGAAAGGCTGCGGGAATTTTTTGCCTTTTTTCGAACACCGCGCACTTTCCATCACTTCCCCAGTTTGCCGAAACGCAAACAGAATATTTTGTAAAACAGAACATTTCCGTTTTGTTATTAAAGTAAAAGTTTCCCATTTTGGAAAACTTTCGGATTTTCCTTAGCAGAAAAGTTTTCCGTTTTGGGAAATAATTTTGCCGTTTTGCGGGTTGTATGTTGTCCGAAAATCATACCTTTGTAATCGGATAGGGACATAAAACAAACGCAAACAAGCAAGCCGTTAAACATCTGCCACATACGTGCGGCGCGGTCTTGTTCCTGCGGAAATCCCCTTGGCGCGGCTTCCGCCACATTGAATGCAGCCTTGACAAAAACGACTCTAAACCCATAAAGAATATGTGCTACGACAATTTCTTGATAACAAAACGAGACGGAACCACAGAGCGTTTCTCTCTTGAAAAGATTAAGAGTGCCATTCTCAAAGCATTCGAATCGGTTAGCGAACACGTGCACGCCGAAGACATACAGCGCGTGATGGAGAACCTGCGCTTTTGCAACGGCATGAGCGTAGAGGACATTCAGAACCAAGTTGAGGTTGCCCTCATGCGCGAAAACCACTACAAGGCCGCAAAGTCGTTCATGCTTTACCGCCAGAAACATTTCGAGGACCGCGAAATACGCAACAAGCTCAAGTTCCTCATCGACTACTGCAAGGCGTCGAACCCCGCCACCGGCTCAAAATATGACGCAAACGCCAATGTGGAGAACAAGAACATAGCCACGCTCATCGGCGAACTGCCAAAGTCGAACTTCATACGCCTCAACCGCCGCCTGCTGTGCGACAAGATTAAGGAGATGTACGGCAAGGAACTTGCAGACCGCTATCTCTATCTTCTCGAACACCATTTCATATACAAGAACGACGAGACAAGCCTTGCCAACTACTGCGCGAGCATCACCATGTACCCATGGCTGATCAGCGGCACCAAGAGCATTGGCGGCAACTCCACAGCCCCGACAAACCTGAAGTCGTTCTGCGGCGGGTTCATAAACATGGTGTTCATCGTTTCGAGCATGCTCAGCGGCGCGTGCGCCACCCCGGAGTTCCTTATGTATATGTCGTATTTCATAGGTCAGGAATACGGCGAGGACTACTATAAGCACGCCGACGACGTTGTGGATCTTTCAAAACGCCACCGCACTCTCGACAAGATAATCACCGACTGCTTCGAACAGGTTGTTTACTCCATAAACCAGCCCACCGGGGCAAGGAATTTCCAAGCCGTGTTCTGGAACATATCCTATTACGACCACAACTATTTCGAGAGCATCTTCGGCGACTTCCGCTTCCCCGACGGCTCGAAGCCCAACTGGGACGCGCTCAACTGGCTGCAAAAACGTTTCATGCGCTGGTTCAACGCCGAACGCACAAAGACTGTGCTTACCTTCCCTGTCGAGACAATGGCGTTATTGTCGAAAGACGGAGACGTGGTTGACAAGGAGTATGCCGACTTCACGGCACAGATGTACGCCGAAGGGCACTCGTTCTTCACCTACATGAGCGACAACGCCGACTCACTGGCTTCGTGCTGCCGTCTGCGCAACGAAATCCAGAACAACGGCTTCAGCTACACCCTCGGTGCCGGCGGCGTTTCCACCGGATCGAAGAGCGTGCTGACCATAAACCTCAACCGCTGCGTGCAGGAGGCTACGCGCCAGGGCAAGCCGTATCTCGACTACATCGCCGAGGTTGTTGACATAATGCACAAGGTGCAGATTGCCTACAACGAAAACCTGAAAGACCTTGCGTCAAAGGGAATGCTGCCGCTCTTCGATGCCGGATACATCAACATATCCCGCCAGTATCTCACAATAGGCGTGAACGGGCTTGTGGAGGCTGCCGAATCCCTCGGCTACACGATTTCCGACAATCCCGAATACCTGAAATTCGTGCAAGGCGTGCTCGGCACGGTGGAATACTACAACAAGAAATACCGCTCCAAGGACGTGATGTTCAACTGCGAGATGATACCCGCCGAGAACGTGGGCGTGAAACACGCACGCTGGGACAGGGAGGACGGCTACTATGTGCCGCGCGACTGCTACAACAGCTACTTCTACGTTGTTGAGGACACTGCCACCCACATACTCGAGAAATTCCGCCTGCACGGTCATAAGTTCATAGAGCACCTCACCGGCGGCTCGGCACTCCACATGAACCTTGACGAGCATCTTAGCGAAAAGCAGTACCGCCAGCTTCTGAGGGTTGCCGCAAAGGAAGGGTGCAACTATTTCACGTTCAACGTGCCCAACACCGTGTGCAACGACTGCGGACATATCGACAAGCGTTATCTCAAAGAATGCCCCGTATGCCACAGCAAGAACATCGACTATCTGACCCGCGTCATCGGCTACCTGAAGCGCGTTTCCAACTTCTCCATGGACAGGCAGAAAGAGGCGGCACGCCGCTACTACGACAACCCCTCACGCGACAAGGACAGCGTTGAGGCACCAACAGGCGCGGCACAGGCGAACAGTTGAGAGGGATGCTGAAATACGTAGGCTACGACATAGTTTTTCAGGAAATTCCCGATGAGACCACTTTGGCGATAAACCTTTCGCTCTGCCCCAACCGCTGCAAAGGCTGCCACAGTCCATATCTCTGGGAGGACAAAGGCGACGAGCTTACGGCTGAAGCCCTTGACAGAATGGTTTCGGGGTTTGCGGGAGAAGTTACCTGCGTATGCTTCATGGGCGGCGACAACGCTCCGCAAGAAGTGGCGGCACTGGCACGCCACGTGCGCCAAAGCTATTCCGGGCAGTTCCTCACGGCGTGGTATTCGGGCAAGCCCGATTTCCCCAAGGACTTCGACCGGGCGGCTTTCGACTTTGTCAAGCTCGGCCCATATATCCCCGAAAAAGGTCCGCTCAACAAGCCCACGACCAACCAACGCCTCTACCGCATAATGCCCGACGGCACAAACGAGGACATAACGGACAGGTTTTGGCGGAAATAAAAGAACAGACAAGATATAAAGCAATTCAATTTTACACGAAGATTCCCTGCGCGAAGTGATTTCGGGCAGGGAATCGCCATTTTATAGAGGATTGGGGCAGTAGCGCACAATAAGCAACACGGATCAAATTGGCAGCAAAAGACGTGATATTTACGACGCATATAACGCACAACCAACAATTTGCACCGCCGTAGGGGCGTATGCCATACGCCCCTACAAATGGCGCAAAACCAATACCGCAAAAACCTGCATTTGATGTAGAAAAAACTACATAGGAC
>DKDC01000033.1:49527-58975 GCA_002451695.1 Prevotellaceae bacterium UBA6858
ACGTAGGAAAAATTATGTCTGATGTAATTCAAATTACATCAGACCTTTTTTCGCCTCTTTCAAGTCTCTGAAAAACAATCCGTTACAGCGGACTTCTCTTATATGGTTATTTCTTTGGAAACTAAAGCGTTGCGCAGTTTTGGCGATATTCGCCGCTTTTTTCGGCAAGAAGCCGGCCGTATATGTAATATAGGGCGCAAAACAATCCCTCCTTTTAAGGTTTCACAATTAGAACTAAGGTAAATAATTTTGTATGCTATTAATGTGTATCGGATTATTTGCTATATTTGCAAACAGTAACATACAATTAACATATTGGTTTTGCGATAACATCAAATATCACACACAAATGAAAAGGACAGTTTTCCCATTATTGCTATCTGTTTTGTCGTGCATCGTTTTGCGGGCGGAAAAACTCGCACAGTACAAGTTTGGCGACATTACCCCCGAGGAGCGCGACATGACGGTCTATGACAAAGACCCTGACGCGAAAGCGGTGATGCTTCTGAATTTGCGCGATGTGAAATTCAGGACGTCCGGCGGCAAGATTGTGAACATCACGACCAATCATGTGCGCATCAAGATACTCAAGGAGGACGGCAAGGATTTAGCCAATGTCTGCGTGGTTCTGTACAATAATTCCGGGAGGCATTTGCGCGAGACGATTGAGGACCTCGAGGCTGCGTCTTTCAACAAGGAGGGAGGCGAACTGGTCAGGACGAGGATGAAGAGCGACCTTGTGTTCAGGGAAAAGATTGACGACAACCGCGACCGCGTGAAGTTCTCAATCCCCAAGGCTAATGTGGGAAGCATAATAGAGTATGAGTACAGCGTGGTCAGCGAGTTTTATGCGAACATGGACGACTGGTATGCCCAGCAGGAGATACCTGTGGCCTATGCGCGTTATACGGCAGTCATACCCGAAATGTTCCAGTTTCACTACGAGTTGCGAGGGTATGATTGGCTGAAGACGGTTGACGGGGACGGTCTCGTTGACTATACCGACATGGGCGGCGGGCGCAGCAAGACATACGCAATGGCGGGCAACGACATTCCCGCGTCGAAAAGCGATGACTACGTGTGGTGTTCCAACGACTATGTGGCAAAGGTTTCCGCCGAACTGCTTGGTATGCAGCTTCCCGGTTCCGACTACAAGAATTACGGGAACACTTGGGAGAAAATTGACGACATCCTGCTTTCCGACAATTCCTTCGGCGGCATGATGGGCAAGGCGAGTCCGTATGCGGAGGAGCTTAAATCGCTCGGGACAGACACTATATCAGACATAGGCTTGCGCGTGATAAACACAATAAAACTGCTGCAAAGCCATCTGAAGTGGAACAAGGGATATGCGCTATACCCCAAGCCGATGTCGAAAACCGTAAAGGCGGGGACGGGGAGCAACGCGGATTTGAACCTGGTTCTCATCAATATGCTTCATGACGTGGGTGTGAAGGCAAGCCCCGTGGTAATGCGCCGGCGCGACAGCGGACTGCTGCCGCTTACATATCCGAGCGTTGACAAAATAAACACGTTCATTGTGGCGATATACCTGTCGGACGAAAATCTTGTTTTTGCCGATGCGTCGGGGGAGAAAGGCTTTGTGAACGCCTTTTCGACCAGGCTCTACCCCATGCGCGCAAGGATTGTGAACAGGGACGACGGAGAGAAATGGATCAATATGCAGGAAGTGGCCCTTTCCACCATAAGCAACACTGTGAACGCCGCCATATCCGCCGACGGCGTGATGAGCGGGGAATGCCTCGTGCGGAACAGCGGACAGGCAGCCTATGAGTTCAGGAACAGCTACTCGGACGCCAAGGACGAGAAGCAGTTCGTCAGCAATATTGAGAAAGAGGAAAACGTGGCTGTATCGGATTACTCTGCCGAACGCGTGGGCGAATTTGCAAACGAAGCGTCTGAAAAATACAAATTCACAAGGAAAGGCGAAGTGAACGCGGAACGCATTTACATAAACCCCATTGTAAGGCGGCTGGTAAGCAGCAACCCGTTTACGGACGCCAAGCGCTTTTTGCCCGTGGAGTTTCCCTGCCGGCAGGCTGAGGTTTCCAATTATTCGATTGCGATACCCGAGGGATGGGAAGTCGAAGAACTTCCGCAAAACGTGTCCGCCTCAACACCCGACAACAGCATCTCTTTCAAAAGAGAATGCACTTCTGCGGACAACGAGATAAGCATTTCAATGGTGTTCAGACTTAACGCCACCTTCTACGGCAGCGGGCAATACCAGAACGTAAGGAATATGTTCACCACGCTGGCAGAGCGCGGCAACGACATGATAGTGCTGAAGAAGAAACAATGAGGCGTTGGTTTTTGACAGTCGTGTTGCCGCTGCTTGCCGTTGCGGCGTGGGCCGAGCCTGATGCCGAGTACCGCAAGCGGCTAACAAAAGTGGAGGTGTTGTCGCAAAGCGATTTTGTTGTTACAATCCACGACGAGGTGGTCATTTACAAGGAGGCGCAGTCGTTCCTTGCCAATTACTATGGCGTTTTGGGAATGGACGAGAGCGTGAGCAAATTTTCCTGTGCGGTGCAAAGCCTCGACGGCACGCTTATGAAAAAATACAAAGGCGGCGACCTGGAGCGCACACGCTACTCGGAACATCTTGCCGATGACGTGGAAAAGGTTTTTCTGAACATAGACCTGCCGTCCTATCCCGCAGTTGTAACGACCGATGTTACCATACGGCATAACGGCAACACCTTGGGCTATCCCCCGTTTGCCCCGGTTGCGGCGTATGATGCGGGCGTAAAAGAGGCTTGTTACGAAATAGCATACCCCTCATCATTTACCGTGAACTATGCAGTTGAAGGCGCGTTGCCCGCCCCTGAAATTTCCACAACCCCACAAGGCAGGAAAATGATTGCATTCAAGGTTAGCAATATTCCGCCGCTTTCAAGGGAAAGCCATGCAAAGCCTTTGAACAAGCTTGTGCCGAAAGTTTATTTCGCCCCGGGAACATTGGACTATTACGGCACAAAGGCAAGCCTTGAGTCGTGGGAAACTTTCGGGAAGTGGGTGCATGGGCTGTGCGACGGCTTGGATGTGCTGCCCGATGAAGCCAAGGCAAAGGTTCACTCCCTCACGGACTCATGCAAAAGCGAATGGAGCAAGATCAAGGTGCTTTATGATTTCCTGCGCCAGTCCACGCGCTACGTAAGCATACAGTTGGGCATAGGCGGATACCGCCCGCTGTCTGCCGCTTTTGTTTGGAAAAACGGTTTTGGCGACTGCAAGGCTCTTGTAAACTACATGAAGGCGATGCTTGCCGAGGCGGGGATTTCCTCCACCTACACCCTTGTAAGCACTACGTATGACAAACTTTTGCCTGTGCCGAACTTTCAGCAGCTCAATCATGTTGTGCTGAAGGTGCCTGTTGGCGACCGCGCCGTGTGGATGGAATGCACCAATCCCCGAATACCGTTGGGCTACACCCATGAGGGCATTGCCGGACACGATGCCGTGGAAATCACTGCCGCCGGCGGCAAGGTGGTAACGCTGCCCGATTATCCCGACAGTCTGAGCCTGCGCTCTACGGAGGTGAGTCTGAATTTGCTTCCCGGAAGCGGCATGGCGGATGTTTGGATAAACGACAATTATTATATGCACAGCTATGCCCAAATGGCAGGATGGGCTTACGAGGGCGGACGCGAGCAGCAAGACTTGGCTGGGGCGTTGTATGAGATGCCGTTCGCCGAGGTGAAAGAGGCAAAATGCCAAGTGCACGACAGTGTGATGCCGCGCACGGAGATAACGGTGGCGGCGCGTGCGCAGGTTGCCAGAACTACGGGAAGCCGGCTTTTCGTAAAGCCCAACCTGCTGCATAAGAATTTTGCAAAGGAAAGCATATCAGAAAACCGCGAACAGGATGTGTGGTTCGGGCGCGGAATGAAGAATGTCGAGCGCATTACATTAACTCTGCCCGACAGCATTTCAATAGAGTCTTTGCCAAAGGATGTGTTTGTTGACAACGAAATAGGCGTTTTCAGTTCAAAGACAAGCGTAAGCGGACGGACAATCGTAACGACAAATGTGTTCATGCTGCGCCGTGGCGCGTATTCCCCCGACAAGGCTGTGCTTTTTGACAGCCTTCAGGAAGCGCGTAGCAAAGCCTATGCGGCAAATGTGGTGCTGCGCCGCTGACGCTGCGGATGCAAAATCGCAATACCGCATTTTTCCCAGTTTATTCAAGGAGACCATATCAGATACAGGTTAAACTACATGGGACATGGGAAAAACTATGTCCTATGTAGGAAAAATTATGTCTGATGTAATTAAAACTACATCAGACCTTTTTTCGCCATTTTCAAACCCCTGAAAAACAAATCGTTACAAAGGATTCCTTTCGTGCGATTATTTTTCTGTAAGTCAACACCTTACGCAATTTTGGCGACATTTGCGGTTTCATACAACTGCGGTCGTGCAAAAAAAACGGGTGCCGTATGCACACGCACCCGACACCCATCAAAAAACTTTGCACATGAAAAATTGAAATCAATGTTTACGCCCCTTGCGTTTCCTGCCCGCAGAATGTTTTCCCTTGGGCGCATCCGCCACACCGCCTGTGTTTTCGGCTTTCACGCCATGCTCCGTAACAAGGGTGAAATCGAGCAGGCGGCGGTCAAGGTTGGCACGCGCAACCTTAATCCTCACCTTGTCGCCAATGGAATAGCTGCGGTGGCGGCGGCGACCCACAAGGCGGTAGTTCTTCTCGTCAAACTCGTAGTAGTCGTCAACGAGGTCGCGCAGCGGCACCATTCCCTCGCACTTGCTTTCGTCAACCTCCACATAAAGCCCGAACTCGGTAACGCCGCTCACCGTGCCGTCGAACTCCTGTCCCAGCCTGTCGGCCATGAACTCCACCTGCTTGTACTTTATGCTCGCACGCTCCGCAGCGTCGGCAAGCTGTTCCATTGCGCTTGAATGCTCGCACAGTTCCTCATATTTGGTTGCGGAGGCGGAACGCCCGCCCTCGGCATAGCGTGTGAGCAAGCGGTGAACCATTGTGTCGGGATAGCGGCGTATGGGGGACGTGAAATGCGTGTAGTATCTGAACATCAAACCGTAGTGGCCTATGTTGTGGATGCTGTAACGCGCCTTCTGCATGGCACGCAGCGCAACGGTCTCTATAAGCTGCTGCTCCTTCTTGCCCTTCGATTCGTCCAAAAGGCGGTTTATGCTCCTGCCCACGTCAGCCTTCGAACCCTCGGTCTTGAGCTTGTAGCCGAAACGCGATATGAAGGCCCTCAGGTTTTCGAGCTTCGTCTGCTCGGGAACATCGTGTATGCGGTAGGGCAGCACCTTGGCCTTTTTGCCCTTAGGCACAATGCCCACGCTCTCGGCAACGCTCTTGTTTGCAAGGAGCATGAACTCCTCCACGAGCTTGTTGGCATCCTCCTCAATCTTCACGTATGTGGATATGGGGTGTCCCTTCTCGTCAATCTCAAAACGCACCTCGGGGCGGTCGAAACCTATCGAGCCGTTGTCGAACCGCCTTTTGCGCAGTTGCTTTGCAAGGCGGTTGAGCGTGATAAGCTCTTCGGCAAACTCGCCCACTGGCTTTTCCGCATTCACCGGCTGCGGGTGGTTTCCGGGCAGCGCGAGGTCTTCGGGCGATGCCTCGCCGTTCTCCTCCAATATATATTGCACTTCCTCGTATGTGAACCTGCGGTTGCTCTTTATCACTGTGTGGGCAAGATGCCACGAAAGGACTTCTGCCCTGTTGTTCATCTTGAAAATCGCGCTGTACGCAAGTTTCTCCTCGTCCTGGCGCAGGGAGCACAGGAAGTTGCACAGCCTTTCGGGCAGCATGGGGATTGTGCGGTCAACAAGGTAGATGCTCGTAGCGCGCCTCACCGCCTCGCGGTCTATCACGTCGCCCTCCTTCACGTAGTGGGACACGTCGGCAATGTGAACGCCAACCTCCCAGTTCCCGTCCTTTGTGGGGCGGATGGATAGCGCGTCGTCGAAGTCCTTTGCGTCTCGCGGGTCGATTGTGAACGTGGTAACGTTGCGGAAATCCTCACGCCTTGCAATCTCCTCTGGGGTTATTTCCGCCGGTATCTTTTCGGCGGCATCTACTACGTTTTGCGGATAGGTGTAGGGCAGGTTGTATTCGGCGAGAATTGCGTTCATCTCCGCATTGTTCTCGCCCTCCGAACCAAGGATGTCGATGACCTTTCCCACAGGGTTTTTCCCCGCTTCGGGCCACTGCGTGATTTTCACCACAGCCTTGTCGCCGTTCTTCCCGCCCTTGAGACAGTTCTTGGGGATGAATATGTCGTTTGAGTAAATCCTGCCAGCCGTTTCGAGGAAGCCGTAGTTTTTCTCCACGTGCAGTTTCCCCACGAAAGTCTCGCGCCCGCGTTCGAGAATGGCAATCACCTGCGCCTCGCGGGCGTGCTTCTCACGGCGTGCGAGGATTGTGGCGCGCACACGGTCGCCGTTCATCGCACCCATGCTGTTGCGCTCGGTTACGAGTATTGACTTTCCGCCGTCGTCGGGCACCACGCTGTTGTGGCCGTTAGCCTTTCTCACGAATTTGCCCTCCACAACCTGGTTCTTGCGGCTCAGGCTGTACTGGTCGTCGCGCACCGTGAGTTCGTCGGCATCAACGAGGTCGTCAAGTATGTCGCAGCACAGCATACGTTGCATATGGGACGTTATGCCAAGCTCTTCGAAAATCTCGCGTGAGCTGTACGACTTGTCGGCATTACCGGTGAAAAGTTCCGATAACTTGCCGTAAATTTCCTTTTTGCCGAGCCTTACGGACGCCCGCTTGCCTTTGACTTTCATGATGTGAACTTTTTATGCTTTCAAGCTACAAAGTAACTAAAAATTCAGCTAACCGCAACGCCAAACCGCCACAAAAAACAATCCGCCCGCACACAGGAAAACTGCACGCGGGCGGATTTTGCTTTTTTGCCGTCCCTCGGGCGGCGGTTGGCTTACTTGCGGAGACCGAGAGCCTTCACAATTGCACGGTAACGCTCAATGTCGCAACGCTTGAGGTAGTTGAGCAATGCGCGGCGTTTGCCTACAAGGCGCACCAAAGACCTTTCTGTTGTATGATCTTTACGGTTGGCCTTCATGTGTTCCGTCAAATGGGAAATACGGTATGAGAATAATGCCACCTGCGCTTCGGGTGAGCCGGTGTCAGTATTGGACTTTCCGTACTGTCCAAAGATCTCCTTCTTTTTAGCTTGATCTAAATACATAGAAGTTTTTGATTTGTTATTTGTTGTTTCTGCCCCGCACGATGCGGAAGCGGGTGCAAATTTAGCCATTCCCGATTAAACGGCAAACCCAACTGCGCATTTTTATCACTCCCGCCCACAATTTTCCAACGAATATGCCTATGTTCTACCCCGATACGCATAATTTGGCTAACTTTGCAGCAGTTTTTAAGGTTATAATTTTAATGCAAGACATTCGCAACATTGCAATCATCGCGCACGTCGATCACGGCAAAACCACTCTGGTTGACAAAATGCTCATGGCGGGCAACCTGTTCCGCGCAAACCAGGACACAGGCACGCAAATCCTCGACAGCAACGACCTTGAGCGCGAGCGCGGCATCACCATTCTTTCAAAAAACGTCTCCATACGCTACAAGGGCGTAAAGATAAACATAATCGACACCCCGGGCCACAGCGACTTTGGCGGCGAGGTGGAGAGAGTGCTCAACATGGCGGACGGCTGCATCCTGCTGGTGGACGCTTTCGAAGGCCCCATGCCGCAGACGAGGTTCGTGCTAGAAAAGGCGCTGAGCATCGGACTGAAGCCCATAGTCGTCGTGAACAAGGTTGACAAGCCCAACTGCCGCCCCGAAGAGGTTTACGAAATGTCGTTCGACCTTATGTGCGCCCTAAACGCCACCGAGGACCAGCTCGACTTCCCCGTGGTTTACGGTTCGGCAAAGCAAGGCTGGATGGGGCCTGACTACAACAAGCCCACAAGCGACATAACTTACCTGCTCGACACCATACTGAAAACCATCCCCGCACCCAAGCAGCTCGAAGGTACGCCCCAGATGCTCATCACATCGCTCGACTATTCAAAATATACAGGCCGGATAGCCGTGGGACGCGTGCACAGAGGCACGATACGCGAGGGAATGGACGTTACCATAGCCCACCGCGATGGCACGCTCGAAAAGACGAGAATCAAGGAACTTCACACGTTCGAGGGCATGGGACACGCCAAGACCGACTCCGTGTCGAGCGGCGACATCTGCGCAATAATAGGTCTTGAGAACTTCGAAATCGGCGACACCATCTGCGACTTCGAGAACCCCGAGCCGCTGCCGCCGATTGCCATCGACGAGCCCACGATGTCGATGCTCTTCACAATAAACGACTCGCCGTTCTTCGGCAAGGAGGGCAAATACTGCACCTCGCGCCACATACAGGACCGCCTGCAAAAGGAGCTTGAGAAAAACCTCGCCCTGAAAGTCGAGCCCGTGGCTGCCGACAAGTGGATTGTGTCGGGACGCGGCGTGCTGCACCTGTCCGTGCTAATCGAGACGATGCGCCGCGAAGGCTACGAACTGCAGGTAGGCCAGCCGCAGGTTATATACAAAAACATCGACGGCGTGAAGTGCGAGCCATTCGAAGACCTCACCATAAACGTGCCAGAGGAATATTCGAGCAAGATGATCGACATGGTAACGCGCCGAAAGGGCGAGATGACGGCCATGGAGACGCAGGGCGACCGCGTGAACATCGAGTTCGACATCCCCTCACGCGGCATAATAGGCCTGCGCACAAATGTGCTTACGGGAAGCCAGGGCGAGGCTATCATGGCACACCGCTTCAAGGAATACCAGCCCTACAAGGGCGAGATAACAAGGCGCATAAACGGCTCGATGGTGGCTTTGGAAACAGGCACCGCGTTCGCCTATGCGATAGACCACCTGCAAGATCGCGGCAAGTTCTTCATCAACCCCGGCGAGGAGGTTTACGCCGGCGAGGTTGTGGGGGAACACGTGCACGACAACGACCTTGTGGTGAACGTAACCAAGGCTAAACAGCTTACCAATATGCGCGCGAGCGGCGCGGACGACAAGGCGCGCATCGTGCCGCCCGTGGTGTTCTCGCTTGAGGAGGCTTTGGAATACATAAAGGAGGACGAATACGTGGAGGTTACGCCGAAAAGCATGAGGATGCGCAAGGTGCTGCTCGACCATCTGGCACGAAAGCGCGCAAACAAGTAAACGGCGCACAGACATACATTATATATAATAAGGTGTCGTGGCAGGACGGCTAACCGTCCTGCCACAATGTTTTTTTTATGCCCGCGCATCCCCATGGCAATTTTCACGGCTTTCCGCAACAGCCTGACAGCCAACCGCTTGCCAAATCTTTTACAAGTTTTGCAGGGCTGTGAATATCAAGGGTTTGCGATTGCCGGAAAAAGGTCTGATGTA
>DKDC01000033.1:59023-65265 GCA_002451695.1 Prevotellaceae bacterium UBA6858
CTGCATCGGACATAGTTTTTCTTACATCCGATGCAGTTTTTATGGGAGTGGGAAAAGGGGTGAGCTATTATGGTTTTGCGATAATCGCAGTGGTGCCAATCACTAATTGATTGCGCATAAAAAAATGCGCGGGAGCAAAAAGCCCCCGCGTACAGTTGAAGAAAAACTTATTTCCGCACGTTTTACTTTACAGCCTCGTTCAGGGCAGCGCCGGCCTTGAACTTAACCACCTTCTTCTCGGGAATCTGCACCTTCTCCTTTGTTGCAGGATTGAAGCCCTCACGAGCCGCACGGGTGGAAACCTCGAATGTGCCGAAACCGACAAGGGCCACCTTGTCGCCGGCCTTAACCGCATTTTCAATAGCTCCGAGAGTAGCATCGAGAGCCTTTTTTGCATCAACCTTGCTGAGGGCAGCGCCTTCAGCGATTGCATTTACCAAATCTGTCTTGTTCATATTCAATTTATTTATAAAGTTATTCCTCTATGTTTATTGTTATCGTTCAAATCCTTACGTGTGCCGCGAGGGCAAATATAAATATAGTTTGTTAAATTAGCAAAATAAAATGCCGGTTTTTCACATTTCTGGCTGAAATTTATCCGCAAACGCCCCAAAACCGCCCTGCGAAAGTCATTCACGCACCTTGCAATCCCGCATACAGCGATGCCGTGTGCCGATAATTTCATAACTTTGCCACAAATTATATGAAGGCAGTATGTTCAAGACACCACCCATAACAAAAAACCTGATTATCATAAACCTGATAGTCTTTCTGGCGAAATACGTGTTCGAGACACGCGGCATAGATCTCGACTCCATGCTCGGGCTTCACTTTTTCATGGCCCCCGACTTCCGCCCCTACCAGCTCGTAACCTATATGTTCATGCACGCCAACGTGGAGCATATTTTCTTCAATATGTTCTCGCTGTGGATGTTCGGAAGGATAATAGAGCAGACTTGGGGAGAGAGGAAATACCTGCTGTTCTACTTCGTGTGCGGCATAGGCGCGGGGCTGACGCAGGAGGTCTGGCAGTTGGGGCAATACTATGTGGAGGGGCTTCACAACTACTCGTTGGTGGACACCGGCGGGGGGGCGATACCCATGAGCCAATACCTCAACCTGTGGACCACGATTGGGGCTTCGGGAGCGTGCTACGGCGTGATGCTTGCGTTCGGCATGACATACCCCAACGAAGTGATGGTGCTCTTTCCGATACCCATACCGCTTAAGGCCAAATACTTCGTCATAATGTGCATTGCCATAGAATTGTTCTCCTCGTTCTCCACAAACGGAAACGTGGCACACTTCGCACATCTTGGCGGCATGGCGTTCGCATGGTTCTTCATCCGTCGTGAACGCCGCAGGCAAAGGAGTTTCGGGGGCTGGGAAAGCTACACGCCGCCGCGCGGCAACATATTCAGGAGGGTACGCAAAAAAATGTCAGACGGCGGCGCATTCGGCGGACACAAGGCCGACCACGACTACAACGCACGCCGCGAGGAGAAGCAGCGCGAGACAGACAGGATACTCGAAAAAATAAGAACCTCCGGCTACGAAAGCCTTACGGAGGAGGAAAAACGCAAGCTCTTCGACTCCGGGGAAAAATAATGTTGGCAAGGATAAAAAAGACAACCACCTGCATCGCCATGGCAATAACCGTTGCGGCGATACTGGCAATGTGGGCGAGCGCGTACAGCGCACACATCCCGCCGCAGGGCTTCGGCTGGTACGACGTGCTGGGCATGGCGTTCCCCGTGTTCGCCGCCGCGAGTGCAGTGTCGCTCATCCTTTGGCTCGCGTTCAAGCCGCGCCTCGCCCTCGTGCCCCTCTTCGGGCTGCTGTTCTGCATAAGCGACCTGCGCGCCTACTGCCCCGTGAACATACCCCAAAGCCCGCCCGCAGGAAGCCTGAAAGTGATGTCGTACAACGCGCAGAATTTTGACGGCACGGCAAACGAGGACAGCGAGGAGAAGAAGCAGATAATATCAAACATAATAAACTCCAACGCCGACATAGTGTGCATACAGGAGGGCGACTACTGGGCCGACTGGGAAAAGCTCGAGAAAAAGCTGCGCAATATATACAGGTATATGGACGTGCTGGGGAAAGACTCCGCGCCGACCACCATGAGGTGCTTCTCCAAGCTAAGGATAATAAAGGCGGAGCAACTGGCCTTTCCCGGAAGTTTCAACTCCACGGTGGCGTTCTACCTGCAGCACAACGGCGGCGACACAATAATTGTGGTGAGCAACCACCTGCAAAGCGACAACCTCACCCCCGAGGAGCTTGACAACTACTCCGCCCTCGTCAAAGGCAAAAAGGAGGCGGGGGGCAAAAACCCCGCAACGGCATTGCTGTCGGTGCTGCGCAAGGTTGCGGACGCTGCCGAGAAGCGCGGCTCGCAGGTTGACAGCGTGGCGGCGTTCATCAACGCACACAAAGACACGCCCATGATACTGTGCGGCGACTTCAACGACACCCCCATATCCTACTCGCGCCGCGAAATCGCCCGCCGCCTCACCGACGCATACGCGGCAACAGGCCTCGGGCCGGGCTTCACATACACCAGCAACGGCATGCACGTGAGGATAGACCACATGATGTGCTCGCGCCACTGGAAACCCTACGCCGCAAAAGTAAACAGCCACGCAAAAGGCTCCGACCACCACCCCATTACGGCATTCTTTAAGCTAAAAGCCAAATAATACACCCTCACAGGCTTTCAAGTATTAAAAAAAATGTATATTTGCAACCCTACTGCCAAAAGAAAAAATAAAAATAATAATAAACCAAATGCAAAACAAAGGATTCATAAAGGCGATTGCAGTATTACTAACACTAATCTGCATTTACTACCTCTCGTTCTCATTTGTCACCAGCCACTTCACAAGCAAGGCTGAGAAAATGGGAGAGGTAGCCGGCGCACAATATCTTGATTCTATAAAGAACGAGAAAGTGTGGCTCGGCGCGTACACGTTCAAACAGTGCCAGGAGATGCAGATAGGTCTCGGCCTCGACCTCAAAGGCGGCATGAACGTCATTCTCGAAGTATCGGTGCCCGATGTGGTCAAGTCTCTTGCCGACAACTCCACCGACCCGACATTCCTCAAAGCCGTGAAACAGGCTTCGGAGCAGTCTCAAAGCAGCCAGGACGACTTCATCACGTTGTTCGTGAAGAACTACCAGTCCGTTGCGGGCAAAAATCATCTTGCCGAGGTATTCGCCACGCAGCAGCTCAAAGGGCAGGTGGCGACAAACAGCACCGACGCGCAAATAGAAAAGGTGTTGCGCAAGGAAGTCTCCGCAGCAATCGACAACTCTTACAAAGTGCTCCGCACACGTATCGACCGCTTCGGCGTGGCTCAGCCCAACATCCAGACCCTTCAGGGGCAGATGGGGCGCATACTTGTTGAAATGCCGGGCATAAAGGAGCCTGACCGAGTGAGGAAGCTTCTTCAGGGAAGCGCTAACCTCGAGTTCTGGGAAACATACGACGGAAGCGTGATCATCCCCTACCTCTCGCAGATTGACGCAAAGCTCGCCGCAGCCGGAAGCGCAATTGCAAAAACAGACACGGCAAAAGCAGAGTCCGCAGCGGAAGAGGTGAAAGCCGACACCGCAAAGGCTGAAAAAGACGCAAGCGTAAACGCCGCTGCCGCGCTCAAGAAAATCGAAGCCGGCAAAGGCAAGGCAAAAGAAGACGCAAAGGCTGATGCCGACCTCAAAAAGCAGCACCCACTCCTCGCGTCAATGTCGCCCGCACAGGGCGGAAGAGGCTGCGTGGTGGGATATGTGCTCGCACGCGACACAGCAGATGTAATGAAGATGCTCACATCGGCTGACGCGCAAAAACTTCTGCCCAAAGACCTCAAGCTGTGCTGGGGCGTGAAACCCTCGGACGTAAGCACAAAGCAGGACGTGTTTGAACTCTACGCCCTGAAAGTTACCGAACGCAACGGACGCGCACCGCTTGAGGGCGACGTAATCACAACTGCAAAGGACGACTACGACCAGTTCCACCGTCCCTGCGTAAGTATGTCGATGAACACCGACGGCGCACGCCGCTGGGCAGCCATTACAAAGAAGAACAAGGACCACGCAATAGCAATCGTGCTTGACGGCTTCGTTTACAGTGCGCCCAATGTGGATAACGAAATCACCGGCGGACAGTCGCAAATCACCGGACACTTCACCGCAGAGGACACCAAAGACCTTGCAAACGTGCTTCAGTCGGGTAAGATGCCAGCCCCCGCCCACATTGTGCAGGAGGACATCGTAGGTCCTTCGCTCGGGCAGGAGTCAATCGTGCAGGGCTTCACCGCCTGCGTGATTGCATTCATAATCCTCATGATTTACATGTGCGCAATCTACGGAATGATCCCCGGTATGGTTGCAAACTGCGCGTTGTTGCTCAACTTCTTCTTCACGTTCGGAGTGCTCACCTCGTTTCAGGCGGCCCTCACAATGTCGGGAATCGCCGGTATGGTGCTTTCGCTCGGTATGGCGGTCGATGCAAACGTGCTTATATATGAGCGCACAAAGGAGGAGCTGCGAAGCGGCAAACTTGTGAAGAACGCCCTTGCCGACGGCTACAAGCACGCATTCTCGGCAATCTTCGACTCCAACCTCACGTCAATCATCACGGCGATAATACTCTTCAACTTCGGCACAGGACCTATTCGCGGATTTGCCACAACGCTCATCATCGGCCTTCTCGCATCGTTCTTCACCGCCGTATGGCTTACACGCATTGCCTACGAGCATTTCATGAACAAGGACAAGTGGCTTCACATCACGTTCACCACGAAGATTTCGGAGAACATCATGCGCGACCCGCACTACAACATTCTCGGCGCGTCGAAGAAGCTGCTCGTGGTTTGCGGCGCACTGATTGCGGTGATGGTGGTTTCATTCGGCGTGCGCGGCCTCAGCAAAGGCATCGACTTCACCGGCGGCCGCAACTACGTTGTGCAGTTTGAGCAGAAAGTAACCCCCGAAGAGGTTCGCACCCTGCTGCAGCAGGAAGTTGGCGACCAGGCAAACGTTTCTGCCATCGCCCTCGGAACAGACGGCAAGACCCTCCGCGTGTCAACCAACTATAACATAAACGACAACTCCAGCGATGCCGATATGCAGTCTGAGAAGTTCGTTTACCAGGCACTGAAGAAAGGCAAACTGCTCGCCGACTACGTAACGCTCGAACGCTTCATCGACCGCGACAACCGCGCCGGCGGCTCAATCATCAGTTCGCAGAAAGTGGGTCCCTCGGTGGCAAAAGACGTTACAAACGGAGCAATCATCAGCGTGATACTCGCGCTCGTGGCAATCTTCCTCTACATCCTCGCACGTTTCCACAACGTGGCATACTCTGTGGGCAGCACCGTGGCCCTCACGGTTGACACCCTGCTCATCATCGGCATGTACTCGCTCTGCTGGGGCTGGGTTCCGTTCTCGCTCGAGGTTGACCAGACGTTCATCGGTGCCGTGCTTACGGCAATCGGTTACTCCATAAACGACAAGGTGGTGATTTTCGACCGTGTGCGCGAATACTTCCACCTCTATCCCAAGCGCGACAACCGCCGCATATACAACGACGCGCTCAACAGCACCCTCAGCCGTACAATCAACACCGGCGGCACAACGCTCGTCGTTCTGCTCTGCATCTTCATCTTCGGCGGCGAGAGCATACGCTCCTTTGCATTCGCCATGATACTTGGTGTGGTGTTCGGAACGCTCTCCTCGCTCTACGTGGCATCGCCCATTGCATACTATGTGATGAAGCGCACACGCCGCAGCACGGCAAACGCCAAGGCAGAGGAAATCCCCGCAAACGCCAAGGAGGCATAAGCCGGAACATAACTTTATAATATAATTGTTGAGAAGACCTCGCCGGAGCCGCAATGGTTCCGGCGAGTTTTTTTTGCGTTTTTTGAAATATTGCAGCGCACTTGGATTGGCGGGTTGCGGTGTGGTTCATGCGGCAACATACAGGACGTTTACATCATTTGTTTCAAACGTACAAACAACGAATAACCAACAATTTGCGCCACTGTAGGGGCGTATGGCATACGCCCTGATTTGCGCCGGTTTGCAATGTCGCGGCGGCGGGTTGCGGTGCGGTTCATGCGTTGGCGTACAGAGCGTATGCAATACGCCCCTACAATTGGCGCGAAACTTAAACTGACAACTTTTTTCAAAACTCCCTGAAAACCACATTTGACGTAAGAAAAACTATGTCCTAT
>DKDC01000033.1:65317-78107 GCA_002451695.1 Prevotellaceae bacterium UBA6858
ACATCAGACCTTTTTTTGCCGTTTTCAAACATCTGAAAAACAACGTCTTGCAAAAGCGTCCGAAATGAGTGTTCAACCTTGGCAGTCAGGCACTTGGCTTTTACGCGGCAAAACGCGCCTTTTCGGGGCGGACGAAACGAAATCCGCCCAAGCGCACACCTGCAAAATCTTACGGCTTGCAAAACGTAGGAAATTCCTATCCCTCCACGTAATAGCACGAACGCCATATACCAAGTGGCATATTACAAGTCATTTCCACACCTTTCGCATCCGCACAACAGAATTGCCGCAACGTACACTATTGGTTGGCATTTTATTTATAACTTTGCATCAGAAGATAATATACTTATGATTAACAAAAACATACCCCTAATCAATTTCAGCTTCGATGACGGAAGAGAGGACAACTACACAATGGCGTACCCTATATTAAAGAAATTGTCCATCCCAGCCACCATAAATATAACAACCAGATTTATAAGCAGTTCTACCCCCCCCCATTAAGCTAACCCAAGCGTCTCCGCTCACCCTGCCCCAACTTCGTGAGCTTTTCCATGACCCGCTGATAGAAATAGCCGGACATGGCGCATACCACAGGAATACGATTACCGACATCGTACAAGGCATAGAAGAACTCTTCGGTATGCTTGACACACAAGCCTTGTACAAAGGCGCAAACGGCTTTGCCAGCCCGGGTTCGGGACTTACCCGGGAAGAATACATGAAGATTGCGCCGCAGCTCAAAGCCAGCAACATTGCATACGTGCGCACATCCTTACGATACAAGTCCTTCCCCCAAACAAAAACATTGCTCAGAAAGCTGTCCCGCGTAGTGCCAGCCCCATTCATATACGCCCAAGCCTACCGGGACACCCTTATTGACGAAGTAAAAGACGGTTTCCTGTACAGCGTGCCTGTGCTGTCGTCAATATCGCCTTCAGAAATTTTTGCACTAATCAACACAGCCGTCAAAAAGGGCAAATCTTTGATTTTAATGATGCACAGCATAGTTCCGGACGGCGGCGTAAGAGACCCGTGGGACTATGAAATTGGCAAGTTTGCCGCCGTGTGCCAAAAAGTCGCACAGCTGCGTAGCGAAAACAAGATAGAGACAAAAACTTCAATGGACATCTTCAATCATTACAAGAATGTTTGATTTCGTATTCTCTTCACGGCAACCGTTGAGGTTCGTCAAATCCTTAAAGGCGCATACGCACGATAAGGAAAACGGCATCATCCCCGTGGTTTGGACAGAACATTGCATTGAGTGCTCGGCACCGCGATGCTATGTCTCATGCCAGCGTTTTTCACCACGCCGCGACGGACACTGCGTGCGCATAGCAAACGGCATAACTCCCACATCCGGCAAACCGGCTGCCGTGGAAGTAAACTTTCTTCCGTGGTCGAAAATAGAATGCCTGGTTTCGGGGAAGCCAACAAGCAGTTCCACGTATTTTAGGATTTACAAAGCCATAACAATATTAGGTGTGATGGTCGATTTTGCGGCAAGGCTTTTTCCTGCGCCAAAGGTCAGGGCTTTTCTTTACGACGGCTGGTTCAGCGCAAGGCAAAAGTTTCTTTCAAGACTTGGCAAAGGGCGGCTTGATGTGCCGTTGGTATTGACTGCAAGCATCTCTGGCATCGAAAAGCCAGTTTCATTGCTCATAGACTTGATAAGTCCGAACAAACTGTTGTTCCGCCAGAAAGCGGTAATAAGCCCAAGCCGGAACACGTTTGCCATAGACATTCCGCCATACGCGGACATGAAAAATCTCACATTCCTGAACATCCACCCGGCAGACGCGGAGGAAAACGTAAGGTTAGTCTTTGAAAAACTTATTCTCAGAACAAAAAACGCCAACGAGGGCAAAAAGGCAAAACTGGTTGTCTGGGATCTCGACAATACCTTGTGGGACGGAACTCTTGTTGAAAATTCCGGCATCACGCTACGGCAAGATTTCGCGGAACTGATAAGGGAATTGGATTCCAAGGGCATAGTGAACAGCATTGCGTCCAAGAACAACTTTGAACAGGCATGGGCAAAGCTACAGTCCATGAAGTTGGACGAGTTTTTCGTTTTTCCGAAAATAAACTGGGAACCGAAAAGCGTCAATCTGGCAAAAACCATACAGCAAATGAACATAAATCCCGACACAGTGGTTTTTGTCGATGACAATCCCGTTGAAAGGCACGAGATAAACCTGCGTCTGCCGTCTGTCACCACGGTCGCGCCCGAAGAAATCACCGCCTTGTCAAAAGGGAAACGTTTCGATGTCATCGTAACCGATGATGCGCGCAAAAGGCGGGGTACATACAGAATGCTCGAGTCGATACAAAAAGAAGAGGATGCTTGGGATGGGGATTACAATGACTTCATCGCACATTGCAAAATAGAATTAAAAGTGTCGCACCCAACCGCCCAAAACATCGGTCGCTGCCACGAGCTGCTCCAACGGACAAACCAGCTCAATTCTTCCGGCAGACGGCTCTCGTATGAAGAAGTTTGCAATATGGCTTTCAACGACGATTCCTCACAAGGGTATGTGCTGAAAGCGGCGGACAAGTTCGGAGACTACGGAATAGTCGGTTTTCTTTTGGCAAGCACCAGCGGGAAAACTCCGCGCATTACGGACTTCGTTATTTCGTGCCGCGTGGCAAACCGCAAAATAGAACCCACGCTGATAAATGCCTTGGCAAATATGTACGGAGGCAAAATTGAGTTTTGCTACAAGAACACAGGGCTTAACGAACCCATGCACAGAATAATTGATGAACTTTCCATGATAAAGGAAGCGGAATTGCACGACACAACCATTTACCTCCATAACTACAACCCCGAATACCCGCACATAGTCTCCATTTCATTCATGAAATAACAGTGTTAGCAGTTCCCCCTCAACGAGTACGATTCTCTTTGCGAAGCCCCGGCATACCAACACCGCAGCAAGCGCATGAGCAATTATTAATCAGAAAATTGCGCCGCCGTAGGGGCGTATGGCATACGCCCTGAATTGCGCGGGTTTGCGGTGTTATGGCGGCGATTTGCGGTGCGGTTCATGCGGTGGCGTACAGGGCGTATGCAATACGCCCCTACATATATACCGTATGCAATCAATATACAACGTAGATCGTTAATATAATTTACGCAAAACCAAAATCGCTTGCTTTTCCAAAACACGCCGAAAATTACATTTGACGTAGGAAAAACTATGTCCTATGCAGGAAAAATTATATCAGACATAATTCAAACTACATCAGACATAATTTTCACCGTTGCAAGCATCTGAAAGCCAATGCCTTATAAATACATCCAAAAATAATGATTTAGCTCTGGTTTTCAAGCACTTGGCTTTATTCGCAATGGGGCGGGCTTTTCGGGACTAATGGAATAACGGATAAAAACAGCATTCATGAAACAAAAAAGTCTGACGTGATTTTTTCCACGTCAGACTTGCTTCAAACTGCATCAAAGCTTGTTTTTGCGCTGTCAGTTGTCGAGATAGTAGTCCACGGTTGTAACGACCCTCACCTCCTTTATGTAGGGAGTGTTAGAGTCGCGGCTGTCTATGGAGAAAAGCCCCTGCTGCGCCGACTTTATCTTTCCGAGCTTGCTTCCGCTGTCCTTTGCGAACTTCTCCGCCGCCTCGCGTGCGTTCTTGGTGGCCTGCTCTATCATCTGCGGCTTAATCTTGTTGAGGCTCGTGAAGTCGAACTGTATCTGCGAACTGTAGTCGTTGGGGGCGATTGCTATTCCCTCCGACAGCAGCTCCCCCGTGCGCGTCATCAACGCCCTCACCCTGTCAACGTCGGAGGACGACACGGTGGTTACGGATGTCGCATTGTAACGCTCCCTGTTGCGGTTGTCGTTGTACTCGTTTGTCCAAAGGTCGGTTACCTGCGGTGCGCCGGTGGTGATGTCCGAAGCCTTTATGCCATTGCGCGTGAGGAACGCGGCTATCTTCCTGTTTGCCGTTGAGATGTCGCGGTAAACCGCGCCGAGATCGTTGCCCACCGTCTTGTAGGTGAGAGGCCAGATAACGCGGTCGGCTTTCACCTCCTTCTCCGCCAGTCCGCGCACGCTCACAAACCTGTCGCGCTTTGCAAGGCTGTTGATGCCGTTGTAAATGAAAACGCCGAGCAGTGCAAGACCCACTGCGAGGATTGCCGATTCGATTCTAAGATTTTTCATGACTCCTATGAATGTTTAAGGGTTAATATTCTCGTTTCCTTGTTCAAGCAAAGGGCGCGTACCCTCCATCAGCCCGAGCATCTCGTCGATGTTCTCCGAGCGAAGCATCGCTATGCGCGTCGCCCTGAAGTCGCGTATGCCCTTGAAAAGCGGGGAGGCGGCTATGTGGCGGCGCATATGTATCAGTCCGCCGACCGTTCCGTTTCTCTCCACGCTGCGGCGCACCTCGTCCATAAGCACATCGAGCTTCCAGTCGAGCGAGAGCGGCTCGTGGGGGGATTTTATCACATTGCCGGGCGGGCCGGGCGGGCCGGACGCCTCCTTGCCGAGCGAACGGTTTATCTCGGCGAAAATCCACGGCCTGCCGAATGTGGCGCGCCCCACCATTATCCCGTCAACGCCAGTCTCCTCGAAACGCCGCCTTGCAACCTCACCCGAAGTTACGTCGCCGTTGCCTATTATCGGGATGTGGATGCGCGGGTTTGCCTTTACGCGGCGTATTGGCTCCCAGTCCGCCTCGCCGTTATACACCTGCGAACGTGTGCGGCCGTGGATGGTGAGCGCCTGAATGCCGCAGTCCTGCAACTGCTCGGCAAGCTGCCCGATTATTATATTGTCGTGATCCCAGCCCAGGCGGGTCTTGGCGGTAACAGGTATGTCCACGGCATCTACAACCGCCCTTGCGATTTCGAGCATCAGCGGCACGTTGCGCAGCAGACCCGCCCCCGCGCCTTTTCCGGCGACCTTCCTGACCGGGCAGCCGAAGTTCATGTCGAGCACGTCGGGATGCGCCTGTTCCACGACAATCCTCGCCGCGTCGGCCATGGCTTCGGGCAGTTTGCCGTATATCTGCATCGCCACCGGACGCTCCCCGCCGTCAACTTCGAGCTTTGCGAGGCTCTTGTTCACCATTCTGACAAGCGCGTCGCTCGACACAAACTCCGAATAAACCATTGCCGCACCCATCCGGCGGCACAAAGCCCTGAACGGAGCGTCGGTAACGTCCTCCATCGGCGCAAGCATGACGGGGCGGTCGCCCAAATCTATCTTCCCAATCTTCATTTGGGCAAAAATACTATTTTATTCATTCACCGCATCCAAAAATGCAGCCTCACAATGTTTATTGTTCATAAAAAACGCTTAACTTTGCGAAGAACAAAACCATTGGCCAAAATGAATACCATAAACAAGATTGCCGCAACGCTGCTTTTCGCCTCCGCATTCACGGGAATATGGGCGCAAAAGGGCGACTGGGCGCAGTTCGGACGCTATGCAGCCGACAACGAAACCGTAAAGCAACTTCCGCAGGAGCAACGCCGCGTCGTGTTCTTCGGAAACTCGATAACCGACAACTGGGCGAAATACCGCCAGGACTTCTTCAAGAAAAACGGATACATAGGGCGCGGCATCTCGGGCCAGACCACGTACAAATACATTGTGCGCCTGCGGGAGGACGTGATAAACCTGAAGCCGAAATACGTCGTTATAGGCGGGGCGATTAACGACATCGCCGAAAACACAAACCCATACGACGAGGACATAACCATGGGCAACATAATCTCAATCGTGGAGCTTCTGAAGGCAAACAAGATAAAGCCAATCATTGCGAGCGTGCTTCCGGCGGCGTGCATACCCTGGGACAAAAACATCAAGAACGTTCCCGAGAAGGTGGCTTCGCTCAACGCCCGGCTCAAGGCTTACGCCAAGAAAAACCATATTGTTTACGCCGACTACTATCCCCTGCTCGTCAGCGGCGAAGACCGCGCGCTCAGCCCCAAATACACGAGAGACGGCGTGCACCCAACTTCGGCTGGATATGAAGTAATGGAAAATTACATACAGAGCATACTCAAAAAACTTTTGTAACACCAATCACCAAACATGAAGAAAACATTAATAATCGCTTCGTTCGCCGCATTGTCGCTTGCAGCAGCGGCGCAAGACACCGCCCCCGTGAAATTCGTGCAGGTGGCGCAGGATTACTCCAAGCTTTCCACGCCCGCCGCGCTCAACAGTTTCATAAAGACCGCCAACGGCGCGGAATACACGCCCGAAAACCGCGTGATTATGCTCCGCAACGCAATGGGGCTGGCGCAGACCGACAAGCAGCGCAAGCAGATACTCAAAAAAGTTGCCGCCACCGGGGCGTTCCAGGGACTTGTGTTCGCAGCCGAATGGCTTGACAACGCCGCCGTGAAAACCGAGGCGGCAAAAGCCGTGCTGAAGATTGCCCTTGCAAACAAGGACTACGCCGGCACAGGCACAAAACAGGCAATAACCAAGGCGGGGATTATTCTCGGAAAGAGCAAGCAGGCGAACCAGTACCTCAACTCCGTTTCCGGCAGCGGGCTTGTAAAAGCCTTCAACGGCAAGAACCTCGACGGCTGGAAAGGGCTTGTGGAAAACCCGATAGCACGCGCCAAGATGTCGCCCGCCGAGGAGGCGCAGAAGCAGGTAAAGGCTGACGAAATAATGCGCCGCGACTGGAATGTGATTGACGGCCAGATAGTCTATGTGGGACACGGCTTCGAAAACCTGTGCACCGTGAAAAAATACGGCGACTTCGAAATGTACGTTGACTGGAAACTCGACCCCGAGGGTGCGGAGCCCGATGCCGGCATCTACCTTCGCGGCACGCCGCAGGTGCAGATTTGGGACACGGCACGCGTGAACGTTGGCGCACAAGTGGGTTCGGGCGGTCTCTACAACAACCAGAAGAACGAGAGCAAGCCCTCGCAGGTAGCAGACAACAAACTCGGCGAATGGAACAGCTTCCACATAATAATGCGTGGGGAGAAAGTTACGGTTATACTCAACGGCGTAAAGGTTGTTGACAACGTAACGCTCGAAAACTACTGGGATCGCAACCAGAAAATATTCCCGGTGGAGCAGATAGAGCTGCAGGCCCACGGCAGCCGCACATATTTCCGCGACATATACATAAGGGAGCTTTAACAACAAGCCCCTTTTGCACGAAAGGCGGTCAAAAACCCAAGACCGCCGCACGCAAGACAAACAATCCCGCAGCCTGTGCCGTTCCGCCGGCGTTGCGGGATTTCTGTTTGCGCCAGCCGCAAGGCGCAAAAGCATCCGTTTTGTTTAATCTCCTGATTTGCAAGATTTTGCCTTCTTTTTGAAATATTTCATAAGCATTTGTTTTCCAATATGTTGCAAGCAGGCGAAAAAAGGTCTGATGTAGTTTGAATTATGTCTGATATAATTTTTTCCATGTCCTATGTAGTTTTTCCTGCATCTGATGTGTTTTTCGGGGAAAACGAGACAAACGGCACTGTTTCACCTTCCGTATCGGAAAACGCATGACGTATGCCGGCAGTCTGTACAGCACAACCGCCCGCCTTTTTAGGCAAAACACACTGCAAGGCACGCCCTTTTGCAGGTTGCGCGAATTTGCGTAACTTTGCACGTCAATTACAAGCAGATAAACCAATGGAAAGCAATATGGTTCGCGTGCGTTTTGCGCCAAGCCCCACAGGGCCCTTGCACATAGGCGGAGTGCGCACGGCATTATATAACTACCTGTTCGCCCGCCAGCACAGCGGAAAACTCATCTTCAGAATAGAGGACACCGACTCAAACCGCTTCGTTCCCGGGGCGGAGGAATACATTCTCGAATCGTTCAAGTGGCTCGGCATAAAGTTTGACGAGGGCGTGAGCTTCGGCGGAGAATACGGACCTTACCGTCAGTCGGAACGCAGGGAGATATACAAAAAATACGCCGACCGGCTGCTTGACGAGGGAAAGGCGTACATAGCGTTCGACACCCCGGAAGAACTTCAGACGGCAAGGGAGAAAACGCCGAATTTCCAATATGATGCAACCACTCGCAGCTCCATGCGCAACTCGCTCACGCTTGCGCCCGAAGAGGTGAAAGCCCTCACGGACAGCGGTGCGCAGTATGTTGTGCGCCTCAAAGTGGAGGGCGGCGAAGACATACACGTCCACGACATGATACGCGGGGAGGTTGTGATAAACTCCTCTGTGCTCGACGACAAAGTGCTGTACAAGTCGGCGGACCAGCTGCCCACCTACCACCTTGCCAACGTGGTTGACGACCACCTGATGAAAATCACCCATGTCATACGCGGCGAGGAATGGCTTCCGTCAGCCCCGCTCCATGTGCTGCTTTACCGTGCGCTCGGCTGGCAGGACACCATGCCGAGGTTCGCACACCTGCCGCTCCTGCTCAAGCCCGACGGCAAGGGCAAGCTCTCGAAGCGCGACGGCGACCGATTGGGCTTCCCCGTATTCCCGCTTGAATGGCACGACCCCAAGAGCGGCGAAATCTCGTCGGGCTACCGCGAGAGCGGGTATATGCCCCAGGCGGTTATTAACTTCCTTGCGCTTTTGGGCTGGAACCCCGGAAACGACGAGGAGATAATGACGCTTGGCGAAATCGTGGACAAGTTCAAGCTCGAGCATTGCAGCCGCAGCGGGGCGAAGTTCGACTTTGTGAAAGCCCAGTGGTTCAACCACGAATACATACTCCGCACACCCTCCGCAGAACTTGCTCCGGCATTTGACGAAATTCTGAAGGCCAACGGCATAAACGAGACAATGGAGCGCGTAACCGGAGTGGTGGAGATGATGAAAGGGCGCGTTAACTTCGTAAAGGAGCTTTGGCCCCTGTGCAAGTTCTTCTTCGTGGCTCCCGGGGAATACGACGCGAAAACGGTGAAGAAACGCTGGAAACAGGATTCGCCCGAAGTAATGGCGGAACTGCGCGGACTGCTCGCCTCGCTCGACGACTTCTCCATAGAGAACCAGGACAAGCACGTCATGGAGTGGATAGCCGCCAAGGGATACGGCACGGGCAATGTGCTTAACGCCTTCCGCCTTACCATAGTTGGCGAGGGAATAGGCCCGCACGTGTTCGACATATCGGCGTTCCTCGGCAAAGAGGAGACACTCAGGCGTATGGACCGCGCAATAAGCGTGCTGGGACACAAGGAAAACCAAGCCGGGGAATGATGTATTCGCTGGGGATTTACATCTACATTCTCTGCGTCAAGGTTGCCTCCCTGTTCAACTCCAAGGCAAGGCTCCTGCTTGACGGACACGCCGAAACTTTCGGCATTCTGGCGCGCGCCATACGCACCAACGACCGCTACGTGTGGTTTCACGCCTCGTCGCTCGGCGAGTTCGAGCAGGGCAGGCCGCTCATGGAACGCGTCCGCGAGCGTCATCCCGAATACAAGATACTGCTCACATTCTTCTCGCCCTCGGGCTATGAGGTGAGAAAGAACTACAACGGCGCGGACATCGTTTGCTACATGCCTTTCGACACTTGCCGCAACGCCCGCCGCTTTGTGCGGATGGTGCGTCCCGAAAAGGCGTTTTTCATTAAATACGAATTCTGGAAAAACTTCATAGACGAGCTTCACCGCTCGGGATGCGAGGTTTACAGCGTCTCGGCGATTTTCCGCAAGGAGCAGATATTTTTCCGCCCCTGCGGACGGCAGTACGCCAAGGTGCTGAACAACTTCACGAGGTTCTTTGTGCAGAACGACGACTCGCGCCGCCTGCTTGAAAGCATCGGCATAGAGAACGTAACAGTTTCGGGCGACACGCGCTTTGACCGCGTAACCGACATACGCAAGGCGGCAAAGGAGGTGGAAGTTGCCAAAGCCTTTGCCCAAGATGCCGCCAACGTGCTTGTGGCCGGGAGTTCGTGGGAGCCCGACGAGGACATAATAATCCCCTACTTCAACACCCACAAAAACATGAAGCTCATCCTTGCGCCCCACGTGGTGAACGAAAGCCACATAAGCCGCATACTCGGAGCTATGGAGCGTCCCGCCGTGCGCATTACCCAAGCCGCAGGAAAAGACATGGGCGCATACGACTGCCTGATAGTTGACACATACGGAATGCTCTCGTCAATTTACCGCTACGGCAACATGGCCTACGTCGGAGGCGGTTTCGGCGTGGGAATACACAATGTGCCGGAAGCTGCGGTTTACGGCATCCCCGTGATAATAGGCCCGAACCACCGAAAGTTCCGCGAGGCGGAAATGCTGCTTCAACTCGGCGGGTGTTTCGAGATAACCTCGCCCCACACGTTCGCAATGGCAATGGACCTGCTCGCCAACGAGGAAAACCGCAGCAAGGCAGGAAAGGCGGCGGGCGGCTACATAAACTCTAACGCAGGTGCTGCCGACAAGATTTTCGACACAGTTAAATGGTAATATATGGTATCATCGCTCTTTTCATTAGACTACATCCTTTCGCGCCTGAACTTCCAGGAAATTGTCAGCGCGTTCATTGTGCTGTTCGCCGTTATCGACATCTTCGGCTCAACGCCGGTAATAATAAGCCTCAAGAACCAGGGGCGGCCCGTGAGCGCGTGGAAAGCCTCGTCCATTTCCTTCGCGCTCCTGTTCGGCTTCTTCCTTGCCGGCGACGCGATGCTCAAACTTTTCAGCGTTGACATACAATCGTTCGCAATTGCCGGCGCACTGGTGCTGTTCCTAATGTCTCTCGAAATGATACTCGACATAACCATCTTCAAGAACATGGGACCCATCAAGGAGGCCACGCTCGTCCCGGTGGTGTTCCCGCTAATCGCAGGTGCGGGTTCGTTCACAACGCTCCTGTCGCTTAAGGCCGAATACGCCTCGACGAACATAATCATCGCCTTGGTGCTCAACTGCCTCATGGTTTACACCGTAATCCGCGCCATAGACTGGGTGGAGCGCAAGATAAGCCCCGCCGCCATATACCTGATGCGCAAGTTTTTCGGCATAATCCTGCTTGCCATTTCGGTGAGGCTCTTCACCGCCAACATCATCCCGCTCATCACCAAAATGGGCTGAGACGCGCCGTGAATAATGCCATGTTGCCAACTGCTGTTTCAAAATGCGCGGCAATCGTGGCGGCAAGCAATTATTTTGCGGAATATCGTTTCAAGACCGGGAAAAATACTTTTGCGCACTGCGCGGACATTACGAAAAAAGAATTATTTTTGTGTCGGAAATAAAGTCAAAATCATATTATTATGAAGATTGAGAAAATTCATGCAAGAGAAATCCTCGATTCAAGAGGCAATCCAACCGTAGAGGTTGAAGTAACATTGGAAAACGGCGTGATGGGCCGCGCAAGCGTTCCCTCAGGCGCATCAACAGGCGAGAACGAGGCTCTCGAGCTTCGCGACGGCGACAAGAACCGCTTCGGCGGCAAGGGCGTTACCAAGGCTGTTGACAATGTAAACAACATAATCGCCCCCGCACTCAAAGGCGACTGCGTGCTCAACCAGCGTGCAATCGACTACAAGATGCTTGCGCTCGACGGCACCCCCACCAAGAGCAAGCTCGGCGCAAACGCCATCCTCGGCGTGTCTCTCGCTGCCGCACAGACGGCTGCCAAAGCACTCAACATCCCCCTCTACCGCTACATAGGCGGAGCAAACACATACGTGCTCCCCGTTCCCATGATGAACATTATCAACGGCGGCGCACACTCCGACGCTCCCATCGCGTTCCAGGAGTTCATGATCCGTCCGGTGGGCGCACCCTCCGAGCGTGAGGCCATCCGCATGGGCGCGGAAGTGTTCCACGCTCTCGCAAAACTGCTCAAGAAGCGCGGTCTTTCCACAGCCGTGGGCGACGAAGGCGGTTTCGCTCCCGCGCTCAACGGCATTGAGGACGCTCTCGAAAGCATCTGCCAGGCCATAAAGGACGCCGGCTACGAACCGGGCAAGGACGTTAAGATTGCAATGGACTGCGCAGCTTCGGAGTTCGCGACCTGCGAAAACGGCGAGTGGTTCTACGACTACCGCCAGCTCAAGAGCGGAATGCCCAAAGACCCCAACGGCAAGAAACTTACAGCCGAGGAGCAGATCAAGTATCTCGAGGAACTCATCACCAAATATCCTATCGACTCAATCGAGGACGGTCTCGACGAGAACGACTGGGACAACTGGGTCAAGCTCACCGCAGCCATCGGCGACCGTTGCCAGCTTGTGGGCGATGACCTCTTCGTTACCAACGTCAAGTTCCTCCAGAAGGGCATCAAGATGGGCGCGGCAAACTCCATCCTCATCAAGGTTAACCAGATTGGCTCGCTCACCGAAACCCTTGAGGCTATCGAAATGGCCCACCGCCACGGCTACACAACCGTTACCTCACACCGCAGCGGCGAAACCGAGGACACCACAATTGCCGACATCGCAGTTGCAACCAACAGCGGCCAGATTAAGACCGGCTCCATGAGCCGCACCGACCGTATGGCAAAGTACAACCAGCTCATCCGCATCGAGGAAGAGCTTGGCGACATCGCACAGTACGGCTACAACCGCATTCAGAAGGCTTAAAAACCGTTTCTGAAGCAGGAAACATATTCCGGGTATGCTCTTTTGCAGGGCATACCCGGATTTTTTGTGCTGCAAACTCTTGGAAAAGCCAGACACCTGCGCACGCCTCCAACAAGGCCGGATGCGGCTTCCCCCGCACAGGGGCAGGTTTCGCGCAAGTGGCGGCGTTTTTGCGCAAGCATCTGAAACACAGATTTTTATCCAAATTTCGATTTTTCTTGCAAGCATCTGGATTTCAGTTTGTTGCAAAGGCGCGAAAAAAGGTCTGATGT
>DKDC01000033.1:78164-89517 GCA_002451695.1 Prevotellaceae bacterium UBA6858
CATAGGACATAGTTTTTTTTATTTCCGATGTAATTTTCGGCACACGCCAAACCACGGTTTCGGGAAATTCGCTAAATTTGCTACCAAGCGGATGTCAAAAGGCAATTGCAGCCATTTTCCCGACAGGCTGCGGCTTTCCGCACACCGCAACAACGGATTTTCAAAAATCACCGCAAGATGAAAAAACTGTTCCTTTCCTTGCTGGCAGCAACCGCATTCATCACAGGCATGGAGGCGCAGACGCTCAATGTTGTTACAGGCAACATAACCTACGCATTCCCAGCCTCCCGCACCGGCATCATGCCCTACCTTGACGGCAATGCAGTTACGATAATGGGGAAAACGTTCAGTCTGGAAGAAATCACCCTTATGTACGTGGACAATTCCGATGTGGCGGACAACAACGTGATTGTGGCATACGGCGACACGGTGGCGAAAGTTACCGTGGCGGGCAACATCGCAAACTACGTAACGCCCACCGTTACAAACGCCCACGCGAGCATTTTGCAGAGCCAGGAAACCGGCGACGACACGTGCGGGGAAATCACATATACGCTGTCCGGGGCATCCACAAACGGCGAATTTTCCACGGAAGGCTCATACAAGGCCACGATAGAGCTTGCAGGGCTGACGCTCAACAACCCCTCGGGTGCGCCGCTCAACATACAAAACGGCAAGCGGATAAACCTCAGCGTGAAGAAGAACACAGAGAACATTCTTTCCGACGCAGCCTCCGGCACGCAAAAAGGCTGCATCGTGTGCAAGGGGCATCTGGAACTGAAAGGCAAGGGCGCGCTCAACGTGTATGGCAACGCCGCCCACGGAATATACGCCAAGGAATATGTGGAGCTGAAAAACTGCACTGTAAACGTGCTTTCGGCGGCTAAGGACGGCATAAACTGCAGCCAGTACTTCTTGATGGAAAGCGGCTCGTTGAACATTTCGGGCGTGCAGGACGATGGCGTGCAGGTTTCCTATAAGGACGAAACCGACAGGGACGAGGAGGACACCGGCTCTATAACCATAAGCGGCGGAACGATTGGCATGAAAATCACAGGCACCGCCGCAAAAGGGCTGAAAGCAGAGGGTGGCATAAATGTGACGGACGGCACGCTGGACATCGCAGCCTCGGGCGGCGGCAAATGGGACGCGGACGAATCCAAGACCAAGTCCTCCAGTTGCATCAGCGCGGACGGCGACATTGTGATTGACGGCGGCAAATTCACCCTCGCAAACTCCGGCAGCGGCGGAAAGGGCATCAACGGCAACGGCACTTTGAAGATGAACGGGGGATGCGTGAAAATCAGCACAACAGGCGGAATGTTCGCATACACAAACGGCACGGAATATCCCAACTACACCGGCAACACAGACAGGCTCGCCAGCAACTGCAAGTCATCGCCAAAAGGCATCAGAACAGAGGGCGACATCGAGATAAACGGCGACACAATCAGCGTATCGACCACTGGCAACGGCGCGGAGGGCATAGAGAGCAAAGCCCTGCTGACCATAAACAGCGGGACGGTTATTGTCAGCGCATACGACGATGCCATAAACTCCTCGAGCCACATGTACATAAAGGGCGGCGACATAACAGTGGTGTCATCGGACAACGACGGTCTCGACTCCAACGGCAATATGTATATAAGCGGCGGCGTGATAAAGGCGTTCGGCACAAGATCTCCCGAATGCGGCATAGACGCAAACGAAGAGGGCGGCTACACAGTTGTCTTCACAGGCGGCACGCTGCTCGCCGTGGGTGGCGGAAACTCCGTGCCAAGCACTTCGGAATCCACCCAGCCTTATGTGAGCGGCAGTATGTCGGTAAGCGCAAACTCCGAAATCACGCTTAAAAACGGCAGCACCACGCTCGCCACGTTCACCGTGCCGTCAAACTATTCCTCATCATCGGGCAGCCAGGGAGGCGGTTTCGGGCCTGGCGGACAGGGGGGCTTCCGCCCGGGCGGCTCAGGCGGCGGAAGTTCCGTGCTTATCTCGTGCGCGGGACTGACATCGGGCAGCAGCTACACCATGACAAGCGGCTCGTCCTCCACAACGGTTACAGCCACTCTGAAAGGCAGCGGCGGAGGCCGCTGGTAAACACAGCATTCACAAAACAACAATAACTTAAAAATATCGATGAAAGTAAGAAACTTATTAGCCGCTGCCGCAGTTGCACTGCTTGCAGCCCCGCAACAGACCGGCGCGCAATGGAAGCCCGTGGGCGACAAAATCAAGACACCGTGGGCGGAAAAGGTCAGCCCCAAACTGCCGTGGAACGTATATCCGCGCCCGCAGCTCAAGCGTGCGCAATGGGTCAACCTCAACGGACAGTGGAATTACGCTATAAAAGACCTGCAAAGCGGCGAACCCGCATCGTTCGACGGCAAAATCCTCGTCCCCTACCCCATAGAGTCCTCGCTCTCAGGCGTTGGAAAAACGCTTACAAAAGACAACATCCTGTGGTACAACCGCACATTCACAATTCCCTCCGCATGGAAAGGAAAGAACGTCAAGCTCAACTTCGGCGGCGTTGACTGGAAGGCGGAAGTGTTCGTGAACGGCGTGAGCGTGGGCAGCCACACGGGAGGCTTCGCGCCTTTCAGCCTCGACATCACAAGCGCACTGAAACCGGGCAGCAACAAGCTTTCCGTAAAAGTGTTCGACCCCACGTCTGACGGATACCAGCCCGTAGGAAAACAAAGAAGCAAGGCTTCGGGAATATGGTACACCCCCGCGTCGGGCATTTGGCAAACTGTTTGGCTTGAGCCTGTAAGCGCAAAACATCTTGAGAGCATGGAAATCAATCCCGACATAGACGCAGGCACATTGAACGTGAAACCATTCGTCAGCGGCGCAAACAGCGGCGACAAGGTTGTGGTAACTGCCAAGTTCGGCAAAACCGCCGTTGCAACGGCAAAAGGCGAAAGCGGAGAGAACATAAGCCTGAGCATACCAAACGCAAAACTCTGGAGTCCCGACCAGCCCAACCTTTACAGCCTCGACATAAAAGTTGTCTCTGGCGGCAAGACGGTTGACGCCGTTAGCAGCTACGCCGCAATGCGCAAGATTTCGCAGGGAAAGAGCAAGAGCGGACACTTGGTGATGATGCTCAACAACAAGCCCCTGTTCCAAATGGGCCCGCTCGACCAAGGATACTGGCCGGACGGCATCTACACCGCGCCAACCTACGAGGCGATGGTTTACGACATCGACAAAACCAAGGAGTGGGGGTTCAACATGATCCGCAAGCACATGAAGGTGGAGCCGGACCTATGGTACGAATACTGCGACAAGGCGGGAATGCTGGTTTGGCAGGACATGCCGAGCGGACAGATTAACTACGAACACAACAAATGGGACATGACCCACTGGTTCGCAAGCGACGAGATGACGCGCAACGCCGAAAGCGAGAGCGACTTCCGCGCCGAGTGGAAAGACATCATAGACAATTTCAAGAACCACCCCTGCATCGTGGTTTGGACACCGTTCAACGAGGGCTGGGGGCAGTTCAAGACCGCCGACATCACAGACTACACCAGGCAGCTCGACCCCACGCGCCTCATTAACTCAGCTTCGGGCGGCAACCACTTCAAGGGCGTGGGCGACATACTCGACCTTCACAAATACCCCGCTCCCGAAATGTACCTCACCGACCCCGACCGCGTGGAGGTCATGGGCGAGTTCGGCGGTCTCGGACTTCCGCTCAAGGGACACGTATGGCAGGACAGCGACAACTGGGGCTACGTGCAGTACAAGAACGAAAAGGAAGTAACCGACCGCTACGTGGAGATAGCCGACGGACTTCTCGAAATGGTCAAGAAAGGTGTCGCTGCCGGCGTTTACACCCAGACCACCGACTGCGAGATTGAGGTCAACGGCCTCATGACATACGACCGCAAGGTCATTAAGATTGAGGAGAAGCGCGTGCGCGAGGCAAACCTCAAGCTCTGCCGCTCGTTAGACAACGAATAATTCCCTCGCCAATCCAGCAAATGCGAATTCCACGGCGTTAAAACTGCCGTGGAATTTGTATTGTTTTCACCGCATCAAAAAGATTGACTGTACTACTGCCTTTATATAAATATAATTAGCAAAACAATAACATAATAGACAGCTTATTCGAACTAAAAAAGATAAAAACATAACAGCCAGCATCTTTAATCTTTCCGAAGAATGGAAAAAATGTGCTCTTATCTGCCATTTCACACTCCGTTTCGTTTTTAATTGAACAAATATCACTATATTTACAGACAAAATAAAAGTTACATGGAAAATCCCAATAGACTAAAAATTATTCTGCTTGAAAAAAGGAAAGACCTACAAATGGCTTTTCGAACATTTGAACATCAACCCTATGAGTGTATTTGTTGGCGTACAAGCACCTCAAAATAAAATTTAGGAACATTGGGAAATATTTCAAGAATATTAGACGTTAGTACCCCTGATGCCTATAAAAGACATAAAATGAAAGCATATAACACCAATAATAGCATCTCTGTTGTTTCAGATTATGGCGTATTCGGTCAACCGTTCATGATAAGAGGAAGTGAAGCACTAAAAATACTTGGCTTTTCGCGTCATAACTTAGAAAGGTGTGTAGAAAAAGGTTATATAAAGAAGGTGGAAGCTAATGACGTTGCCTTATATAACGAGGCAGATATTCAAGATTTCATGAATACCAAGACATACCATGAAATGTTGAACGGCGTAATTGATAAACGAAATAAACTAAATGATTTGACAGGAAAGGAGTGGATACCAGAAACAAAAAGTTATATGTTTCAAAAAGGATTGGGCGCTTCCCATCCTCATGCACAAATAGAAAAACAGCATCCAGCACCTTTCTCCTTTCAAGATATTGAAAGCCTTGTGAAATTTTTCACAAAAGCAGGAATGTCCGTTTTAGACCCATTTGGCGGAGTCGGTTCAACTGCAAAAGCGTGTGAACTATTAGGTCGGACATGTACGAGCATTGAGTTGTCAGAGAAATACCACGAACTTTCAATAGAGCGTCTTGAAAGCGAAATAGGCAAAGGAGCAAGTAAACGCCACAGGTTCATTAATGGAAATTCATGTAGCATCCTACCACAACTGGCAAACAATAGTATGGATTTTATCGTCACTAGTCCACCATATTGGGGGATATTACATAAACAAGATCAGAAAGTAAAACAGAATCGTGTACTATACAATCTCGACACGCAATACTCTAATAATGCAAATGATTTGGGGAATATTGAGAATTATGAATATTTTCTCACGATATTGTGCGAAAAGATATTTTTACAATGTGGTAGAATCTTGAGAAAAGGCAAGTATATGGCTATAATTGTTTCTGACTTCAGAGACAAAGGGGATTTTATTAGTTTTCATACGGACTTAATTCTTCGATTGAATAAAGCTGTACTTCCAGAAGGAGGCACACTTTCACTGCAAGGAACAAAAGTGCTTATACAAAATCACAAGTCACTTCATCCTTATGGCTACCCATTTTCTTATGTTGAAAACATCCACCACCAATATGTTTTGATATTCAGAAAGAAATAATGACCTTGGAAATGTATAAAGGGATCATAAATTGTGATTGCGACACTATCTTACAAAAAATGGTTGAAGATGGGGTTAAATATGATTTAATCCTTACAGATCCACCGTATAATGTCGGAAAAAACTTCGGAAACACAAGCGACAAGTTACCTCTCAATGTGTTTCTCGAAAGTATGTTTAACAGGATTGATTTACTCAAGCAATTACTATCTGATACAGGCAGTATTATATGGTTTGGGATACACAATTACATTTGCTACATACATGTTTATATGTATCAAGTGGGATTGTATTATAGGAGGATGAATATATGGCACTATGAAAATGGATTTTCCAGAAGTACCAAAGAACCCGCCACTCACTATGAGCCTTTTTTATGGTTTTCAAAAGATTCTAAAATATGGACATACAATACAGACCAAGTGCGTGTTCCTTATAAAAGTACAAAACGGCTCAAGTCTGCCATAAAATACAAAGACAAGGATGGAAACGAAAAAATTTGGACACCTTCTGAAAAAGGAGCAATGAGGGGAGACGTCTGGGACTTTCCCACCTTGTCAGGAAAAGCCTTTTCAAAAGAACGCACCGAGCACCCCTCACAAAAGCCAGAGGCACTTATAACGGAAATAATAAAAGCATTTTGCCCTATGAATGGTAATATTTTTTCCGGAAGTATACTTGACCCTTTTAGTGGGGCAGGAACCCTTGGCGTGTGCTGCGAAAAATTAAACAAGACTGGTCACAATATACAATGGACTTGTATTGAGATAGAAAAAAAATGGTGCGATATTGCAAATAAACGTTTAGCGGAAATATAAATTATGATAGGTCAAGATTATTTGAAGTTGCAAAACCAGGGCAACATAATTTCCAATATTCGTCTACTCCATGAAATGGAAATGGCAAAAGATTATGCGGATTCGCAAGGGTATTACACCAAAAAGAGTGTGGCCGAAATAGGTGTAAATGCTCTTATTATAACAAGTGGGAACAGCGTAGGTGAAGAAGCGCACAAGATTATCAATGCTAAAGGCGATGAAAGTAGAAACTCACCCTTGCAGAATGCCAAGGCAAGAATGCAAATCCTTAGAGTATTAGGTCTTGTTTCAGCAGACTACGGTTCAGAAGTTTATGCTATTACCCGACTAGGGAAATTGGTCATAAGTCAAGTATTAAACAATGAACCCAATTATGGTATTTTAAGAGAGCTATTCGTAAATATCACAACAGCTACAGAAACATATGAACATAATTGTGCTATTGATTTTAATTGCTACCTGGGCTTTGGCATTTGCTATGCACTTTCACAATTAGATTATCGTCTTTCTTCTGACGAAATGCCATTGTTGACAACTTACGACATTAAGGACATTAATCAATTCATCGTAGATGCACGTATTAATAGACGAGAAAGGAAAGTTTTTGGAGAAAAACATCCACATTATCCTAAAACCCAAAGGAATCAGCCTATCAGGCAGGTAAGTAATCTGACGAGAAGTGTTAACCAAATCTTACGTGTCTGCGGTATTATAGAGCCAAAACAAAAAAGAATAAACGACATCAACTATTATGTATGTACCGAATACGGTCGAAAATATGTAGATACTATCAAGCATAGATATTCAACTTCTCAATTTTGGACTGCTTATCAATTTCGTAAAATCAACAACATTGCTGAACAAAAGGAGATGTGTGTTGCAACTTATAATGCTATTCTTTTCAGGAGTGGTATTGATAATTCGTTGTCTGATAGCAACAAGTTGTTCTCTCCATATCAAATGCTTCCTGAAACCAATGTTGAATGGTTTATGGGAAGTAACATTGAGGATATAAGAAAGCATCCTGATAAAGAATACGACAGGCTCAAAGTTATAAATAGCCAAATATCTATAAGGGATTTGCGGCTGAAAGCTATCTATAAGAAAGCACAAACTCAATTCGTTCAAGAGTCGCAGATGATGAAACCCGTGCGCGAATACATTTCCAATATGGCTATTAGTCATATTGACAAGGAAAGCATTGCTTTACATCTTTGTGAAAAGTACCGATACACAGACAAGAGAGATTTTTACCCTTTTGTACATGCGCTACTTAATATTATAGGCCTTGAATGTAAAGGAGAGATAAGCAGATACGATGCGTATTGTATTTATAAAGGACATACCATACCTGTCGAAATCAAATCCTATAATGAAACCCATGCATACAATGCCAAAGGTGTCAGACAAGCAATAGAGAACAAGATTTTGGCTTTTGAAGAAAGCAAGCCTAATGACATAAAATATGCCTCTTTGCTCATCGGATATGAACATCCTGATAATGATACAGAAGTTAGATGCTTAATTGACCAGGCGTATGACAAATTTCAAATAAGGGTGATTGCTTGTGATTTGCTTAGTTTGTCCCAAATGGCAACTCACAGTGTGCTGGAACAAAAGGCCATTGATTTTGAGCATATTTTGACAAAACATGGAATCTTAACAGACTAAGGATGAAAATAACTATATCAGATATAAAAGTGTGTGCCAAATGCACAACAAAAAAATGTTCATTTATAAACCTTGCCAGTATAGAACGAACGTTTTTCAACCTTTCATCAGAAACCACTATCTGCCCTACAGGTGCTATCGGCGGAAGCGGTCCATCGGAAAAAAGCTTTGATAAACGTTTTATCATAGCAGAAAAGGGAACATACTGTGTTGAATGCGGATTATGCGTCAAACATTGTACTCACCATAATTTGTCTATTGAAGATTATAACACAAATACTTCTGCATTTGGGAATCTTACGAATTTGCAAATAAAAGCCGTTACGAGCCTATACCTTCACGACTTGTTTGGTTTTGCAGCCAACACCAACAGAAACAACTCATTGGCATTTGACGGATATGTGTATTCTGAAAAAGGGGAAGAAGCTTTTGTGGAGATTGACTACAAAAACGATTCTTTGGAATGTGTCAGAAGATTGTTGGGGGATATAATCCGACACTCTGATACGCGTGAGATAAAAAACGGCATCATTGTATTATCGGAATTGCCACAAATAGGAAGTAGAGACGTATATAATCTATTGGAAAAAATGAGAAAATTCCCAACCACAAAGGAGCTTTGTATTTACTTGACCACCTTATCGCATCTTAGAACAATGTATTTACACTTGAATACAAACACATTGTATTCTTTCGAGGATGTCTTTTATAACCCTATTAAGGAAAATATTTGTGTGTACCAAAAGAAAGTGAAGGGGCTATTCACAGACATATCGCTTCCATTATTCGATTAAATATGGATTTACAATAAAAAAATTATAACAATATGGCTATACAAACAAAATATTCAATGAAATTACGTTGTGCCACATGTGGTAGTGATGACAAATTTGAATTTAATGACGACTGGTCGTATGTCAAATGTACGTTCTGCAATAGAGAGTATTTTGGTGGTATTGAAGAATTAAAAGAATTCAACATTGAAGCCTTTGATGAAATTAAAAAGCAAATAGAGAAAGATGTCGTTATGCATATTCATAACGGACTTAAAAAAGGCTTTTCGAGGAAATAAATTTATAGAAATCAGAAGCAGATGGATACCATTTTATCTTTCCTAAAAAACTGGGCGGATATTTTCCTATCGGCATTGGTTGCATTGGGAGGCTTTTGGGCTTATATGAGACATGATAAAAAATTGAAACAACAAGAGATTAAACTCAACGAATTGCAAATTAAACAATATGAGAAAGAAGAAGCCAAAGAAAAAATGGCAGAAATGAAAGCAAATGTCATTCGAGACTACAGAGGAAATGTCAGAATTCGATTCTTTAATGCAGGGAAGGCTAATGCTAAAAACGTTAGGATAGAAATACAGTCCCCTAAAGAAAAAATGTCGCGAATAAATCACCCTAAATTTGGTCCATACGATGTCATAAATCCTCAATCACACCGAGAGGAGCAACTCGTATTATATACAGGACATCCTAAAACAATCGACTTTAAAATCACTTGGGATGATGAGAGTCATAATAATCGTTCTGTTTCACTATCCGTTCCATTATAAGCCATGGCAATATCAGCTTTGTTGGTTTTATACTTTTATATTATTGACACCTTTCAAAAGCAAAAACAATAATCATTCCCTCAGAAATGCAAATCCCACGGTGGCTCTCCTGCCGTGGGATTTGCATTATTGCTGCCGTGCCAAAGGACTTGATTGCATCACTGCCCTATCGGGGCTATCCCGCGATTGGCCTTGTCCTGCGACCACTGCACCTGCCACGTGCGCCCGTCGGTTGTGTCGAGCAGGATGAAAGTCCAGAAGTTCTGCGTCGGGCAGAGCGTGAACCTCCCTGCCTTTCCCTTTTCGGCAAGCGGCGTGCCGTTCAGAACAGCCTCCCCACGGTTGTTTTCCTTAACGTCATACTGCACCTGCCACATCTTTCCGCTCCGCGTGTCGAGCTTGATGAACGTCCAAAGGTTCTGTGTGGGGAACAGCTTGTACACCTCGGCGTTTGCCGAAATTGCCGCAACAATCGCGGCGTCCCTCTTTTCCGCCTCCTTATTGCCGCACGCCACAAGCATCGGGAGCAGCAAAGCAATCAACATGCACTTCTTCATGGTTTTATTGTTTTAGTTATAGGTCGTCGCTTGCGCTTTCCTTTTCCACCAAGTTGTTCTTTTTGTCATTATATACCAACATAACACTGCAAAAATGCTCATAATCTGCCTTAGCATGAACAATTTTCAAAGTTATAGTACCCTCATCGGTTTCGAAATCAGTTCCGTAATCGCATTTGTCTTGCTCTACATAGAACATTTTCATCATGTCATCCTTTGGTTGGTATGTATCATTGAATTCTTCCACGCAATAGCTTGGCTTCCCATATTTTTTAGTCAGCATCTGCTTTAATGAGAAATATTTTAAAGCCAAGAATTCCCATGTCTTGTCCGGCTCAAAAAACACCCCGACACGATATACCAAATCCTTTTCTGTTGCTCTAAGAATGTGCAAATCACAATTTTTATATCCCGCAAACGTGCCTTTCATCATAGCCGTCTGTCCGTCATTTGTTAATGTCGTAAACCCTTTCTGCTTCATTTTTTGCACGAATGAATTTACCGTTCCGTCGATTGGCACTCCCTTGAACAGGAGATGCCCTGATTTTTCCTGCGCATAGCCGCACAATGTTGCGAACGCGCAAAACACTGTAATGATAATCTGCTTCATGATTTTTTGTTTTTGGTTTTTGTTGTTCCGAAACAAGAAAGGCGTGCAACCATCCGTATGCTTGTCTCTACTTTAGGTTACCGCCAAGCGACCTGCTACACAACAAGCGACGGACGGTTCACGCCGTGAAGCGTGAACCCCGAGTCTGCATGTTTCCGTGTAGCGAATATTGGCGGTATTCAAAGTAAAGGAAACACGAGCCGAAAGCCCATATATCTTATCCTACAGAATGGACAGCCCCTCTCCTAACGACTGTCTTGGGATGCGCGGCAGCCGTTGCCACCTCTCCCCTGCGATTTTTGTGTCTGTTTCTTGATTATTATTTTGTTAAACATTTTGATTGCGACCTCAAAGTTAACAATTATTTTTCATTGCGCCGGCAAAAAGCGCACACATTGCAAATTCCGGAGAATGCGCATACAATGTAAGGAACTTGCTATGGGAAAACCAGAAGCCCTCCCCGAGACGGACTTTTTCAAAGATTTCGCCCAACGGGCTGTCTGCCAATTATTTATCGCACAAAACCATTATCCGCATAAGTTGTTGTTTTTCAAACGCTTGAAACAGGCGAAAAAAGGTCTGA
>DKDC01000033.1:89587-123556 GCA_002451695.1 Prevotellaceae bacterium UBA6858
GTCCTATGTAGTTTTTCCCACGTCTCATGTAGTTTTCAGGGTGTTGGGGAAAGAGTGATTATTTTCTGTTTTGCGCGAATTGTAGGGGCGTATGGCATACGCCCTTTACCCCACCGCATGAGCCGCACCGCAAATCGCCGCAACAATCCTCCAACGTCTGCAAACCGCAGTTTGTAAATTCCCCACCACCTGCAACCGGCATTTGTTTCCCTTTATAGAACACTGCATTTTAGGCGGTTTGCACGCTAAGAAAAAGTTTTTGTTGAAATTTATTTTCACAAAAAGTGGGGACAAGTGGGGCAAAGTGGTGAAAAGTTGCTAACTTTGGCGAATTAAAGTAGGACTATTGTAAACATACAGTATCTTAACAATTGGAATACAATGCGTTTCACAGGCACCATAGAAGCTAAGGCCGACACCAAAGGAAGGGTGTTTTTCCCCGCCGCATTCCGCAAGGTTCTTGCGGCAGAGGGAGAGGAGCAGCTCGTGCTTTCGCACGACGCCTTCCAGCCGTGCCTTGTGCTCTACCCCCGGAGCGTGTGGAACGAGCAGCTCGACACCCTGCGTGCCGGGCTGAGCCGCTGGAACGCGCGCCAGCAGATGATAATGCGCGAATTTGTGTGCGGCGTGGAAACCGTAACGCTTGACGGAGGGGGGAGGTTTCTCATCCCAAAACGCTACGCCGCAAAGGCGGAAATAAGGCAGGACGTGGTTTTCCTCGGCATGGACGACACAGTGGAGATATGGTCGCCCCAACTTCTGGAACAACAGCGCATTCCAGCCGAAGACTTCGCGAAAGAACTCGAAACACTAATGGCAGCACGGCAATGAACGAGGACAGTCCAATATACCATATACCCGTGATGCTCGCGCAGAGCGTTGACGCGATGAACATAGGCGGCGGCAACTACGTTGACGTTACCTTTGGCGGCGGCGGACACTCGCGTGAGATACTGAGGCGCATGAAGCCCGGAGCCCGCCTGTTCGGCTTCGACCAGGACAGCGACGCCATTGCCAACGCGCCCCGCGACAACAGGTTCACGTTCATTCTTTCAAACTTCAGGTATCTGGAGAACTGGATGAACTACTACGGCATTGTGAAGCTCGACGGCATAATTGCAGACCTCGGAGTTTCGAGCCACCACTTCGACACCGCAGAAAGAGGGTTCACGTTCCGCGCCGACGCGCCGCTCGACATGAGGATGAACAGGCGCGCCAAGCTCACGGCTGCGCAATTCCTCAACACCGCCGAAGAGGAGCGAATCGCCTCTGTGCTGTACAATTACGGCGATCTGCGCAACTCACGCCGCATAGCCGCAGCCATAGTGAAAGCCCGGGCGGCAAAACCCATAGAGACAACTGCGGAATTTGTGAAGGCCCTCGAGCCGTTCATGGGCAGGGACAAGGAGAAAAAGGACCTTGCGTGCGCCTTTCAGGCTTTGCGCATAGAGATAAACGACGAAATGGCGGCACTGCGCGAAATGCTCGAATCGGCAATATCGCTCCTTGCAAAAGGCGGAAGGCTCGTTGTGCTCACATACCACTCGCTTGAGGACCGCATGGTGAAAAATTTCATGAAAAGCGGAAACGCGGAGGGAAAGGTGGAGCAGGACTTCTATGGCAACCGCATAGTGCCGCTGCGCACCGTGAACAACAAGGTGATTGTCCCCACCGCCGGAGAAATAGCCGAAAACCCGCGCAGCCGCAGCGCGAAACTGCGTGTGGCAGAAAAACTGTAACGACCCATGTCCGGCAAGTCTGATAAAACTGTAAAGCAGAACGCACCGCAAGGCGCGGACACCCGCCCCGGGGACAAAACTTCCGGGACAAAGGGAGATGCACGCACAAAAAAGCGGCGCGAACGGACATTCACGAGCTTTATGTTCGGGAACTTCCTCACTGCCGAAATCCTGAGGAAAAACATAGGCTTCATATCCCTTGTGGCCTTCTGCATGCTTTTGTACATAGGCAACGGATATTCGAGCCAGCAGGAACTGCTGGAGCTGAACAAGCTCAAGGGCGAAGTTGAGGACATAAAATACAACGCGCTCATACGCTCGGGCGAGCTTCTCGAAAAAAGCCGCCAGAGCCACATTGAGGAACATCTGAAATCTATCGGCGACACAACGCTCCAGACAGCCACAACATCGCCATACATAATAAAAGTGGACACGACAGAATGAAAAGCAAATTCCCGGAAAAAAAGGTGATGACGCGGTATTTCTGCGTGGCGGCGGTGCTGGTGCTTTCAGGGCTTGCCATACTTGGCATGACCGCGAAACTGATGTTCGTGGAACGCAGCTACTGGGAAGAGGTGGGCAAGCGTTTCGTAAAGCGCAATGTAGAGATTGAGCCTGTGCGCGGAACGATTTATTCCTCGGACGGGGAAGTTCTCGCCTCTTCGCTCCCGGAGTTCAAGCTGCTTATGGACTATGTGGTGGTGGAAAAGGACAGTCTGCGCCGCATAAAGGAACAGCACCGCAGGGATTCCGTGTTCCATGAAAAGTTGGACAGCGTGTGCGACGGTCTGCACAAGATATTCCCCGATATGTCGGCGAGAGAATTTCGCAAAAACCTCATAAAAGGCTGGGAAAACCAAAGGCACAACTGGCCGATATACCCCAAGCGGGTATCCTACGCCAAATACAAGGAAGTGCGCAAGCTGCCCATCTTCAACCAGCCGTCTTACCGTGGCGGCTTTTACACCAACAAGTTCGAGCAGCGCACAAACCCGTTCGGCTCGCTGGCATGCCGCACCATAGGCGCACTGTACGCCCGCAAGGACTCGGCACGCTACGGACTGGAGCTTGCATTCGACTCCGTGCTTCGCGGAAAGCCGGGGGTGAGCCACCGTCAAAAGGTGCTCAACAAGTACATAAACATCATCGACCGCCCGCAGGAGGATGGCTGCGACATTGTGTCAACAATAGACGTGAGGATGCAGGATCTTGCAGAAAAGTCGCTCGTTGACCAGCTTAAAAGCATTGACGCGCCTATCGGCATGGCGGTGCTGATGGAAGTAAAGACCGGTGATGTTAAGGCCATCGTCAATATGGAACGCTGCAAGGACGGCAACTACCGCGAAACGAAAAACTATGCCGTGAGCAATCTTCTGGAACCCGGCTCGGTGTTTAAGACGGCATCTTTCATGGTGGCTTTTGACGACGGCTACATCCAACCCGATGACATGGTGAACACAGGGTGCGGAAGAGTGAATATGCACGGACGCGAAATGAGGGACGCTTCGTGGAACACAAAGGGCGGCTATGGGGTAATCAGCGCGGCGGAGTGCATAAAGCATTCCTCCAACGTGGGCGTAAGCGAACTTATTGACAAATACTATTTCAACCAGCCCGAAAAGTTTGTCAACGGCCTTTACCGCATAGGCATCGCCGACCCCTACCCCATTGACATTCCCGGGTGGGCGAAGCCGAACATACGCCGCCCCAAGAAAGACCGCAGCAACTGGTCAAAAACAGCCCTGGCGTGGATGAGCATAGGCTACGAGACGCAAATTCCGCCAATACGCACACTCGCCTTCTACAACGGCATAGCCAACGGCGGGAAAATGCTGCGTCCGCGATTTGTGAAAGCCAAGAAGCGCAACGGCGAACTTATAAAGGAATACCCTGTCGAGGTGGTGCGCGAGCGCATGTGCTCGGCAGCCGCACTGAAAGACATTCAATATTGCCTCAGCCTTGTAACACAGCCGAAAGGCTCGGGACACAAAGCCTCGTCAAAGTTCTTCCCAGTGTCGGGGAAAACCGGCACGGCGCAAATATGGACAAAAAGCGGAAGAACGTCAAACTATCTCGTGAGCTTTGTGGGGTATTTTCCTGCAAACGCCCCCAAATACAGCTGCATTGTCTGCATTCAGAAACCCTACCCCGCTTCAGGCGGCGGACATTGCGGGCCTGTGTTCCGCAGGATTGCGGAAGGCGTAATGGCGCGGGAAAGAAACACCGACTTGTCGTCCGCCCGCGACGCGCTCCATTCGCCCCTGCCTTTCGTGCACAACGGCGACATGACTGCGGCAAAAAACGTGCTGAGCGAACTCCATGTGCCGTATTCTTCAAACAATCTCGGCAACAAGACATGGGGAGTCGTGCGTCCCGACACAAACGAAATAATCCTTTCGGGCAGCAGAATGGACAAAAGCGTTGTTCCCGACGTGAAAAACATGGGGCTGCGCGACGCGCTTTTCCTGCTCGAAAGCCTCGGAATGAAAGTTTCGGTTGAAGGCAAGGGCAAGGTGGCGGAACAAAGTCTGCCCGCCGGCACACGCATCAGAAAAGGGATGCGCATACACATATCACTCAAACACGGCGACGAAACTCGTGAAAAGGCGGCAACACTGCCGCAAACCGAGATTCCGCAACCCGAAAACGCGGGCGACAGCGGCAAGCTGCCCAAGCCCGCCGCCACCGAAACCACAAAGGAAAACAGCAAAAAGAATTAGGATATGAAACTACAGGATGTATTGCAAAAGGTAGAGCCTAAGGAAATAAAAGGCACTTGCGACATTGAAATTTCTGACGTTCAGACAGACTCGCGCCAAATAACCAAAGGCAGCCTGTTCATAGCTGAGCGCGGCACGCAGGTTGACGGACACAAATTCATTCCCGCCGCAATAGAAAACGGTGCTGCTGCCGTGGTGTGCGAAGAGTTTCCCGCCGAATGCCCGGAAGGAGTAACCTTTGTAAAGGTTGAAAGTTCCGAAGATGCGGCAGGGCCAATCTGCACCCAATTCTACGGCGACCCAACCAGACACCTGAAGCTTGTAGGAGTTACCGGCACAAACGGCAAGACCACCATAGCAACCCTGCTCTACAATATGTTCAGGGAAATGGGCTACAAGTGCGGACTGTGTTCCACCGTGTGCAACTATATCGAGGGTGAGGCCATTCCCGCCCACCAGACAACCCCCGACCCTGTTACGCTCAACAGGCTTCTTTCGCAAATGGTGGAGCGCGGCTGCCAATACGCCTTTATGGAATGCAGCAGCCACAGCATAGCACAAAAGCGAATAGGCGGACTTACATTTGCGGGCGGCATTTTCACAAACCTCACACGCGACCATTTGGACTACCACAAGACTTTCGAGAACTACCGCAACGCGAAGAAAGCCTTTTTCGACAGTCTGCCCAAGAAAGCCTTTGCCATTACCAACGCCGATGACAAAAACGGCATGGTAATGGTGCAGAACACCGCCGCCACGATAAAGACTTACTCCGTGCGCAGCATGGCCGACTTCCGCGCAAAGATTATGGAAATGTCGTTCGAGGGCATGCTGCTCGAAATTGACGGACACGAAATAAGCGTCTCGTTTGTCGGCAAATTCAACGTCTCAAACTTGCTTGCCGTTTACGGGGCGGCAAGAATGCTTGGGCGGCATCCCATGGAAATACTCACCGTCCTGAGCAAGCTCCACAGCGTTGCCGGGAGGTTTGAAACTTTCCGTTCCCCTCGCGGATATACGGCAATAGTTGACTACGCCCATACGCCTGACGCGCTGATAAATGTATTGGCGGCAATCCACGAAGTGCTGAAAGAAAGCCACAGCACCGCAAGCAAGGTAATCACTGTTTGCGGCGCAGGCGGAAACCGCGACAAAGGCAAACGCCCCATAATGGCGTGCGAGGCGGCAAACCGCAGCGACCGCGTGGTGATAACGAGCGACAATCCGCGCTTTGAAGACCCGCAAGAGATAATCAACGATATGCTTGCCGGACTTTCGCCCTCCCAAAAGGGCAAGGTACTGACCGTTGCCGACAGGCACGAGGCCATAAAGGCAGCCTGCATGATTGCCGAAAAGGGCGATGTAATCCTTATCGCCGGCAAGGGGCACGAGGATTATCAGGAGATAAAAGGCGTGAAACACCATTTTGATGACCGCGAGGAGGTCAGAAAAGTGTTTGAGACCGAAAAATAACCCGTGCGGCAAAAGTTTCCATAACCCCCAAGTAACGAAATATGCTATACTATCTGTTCAGATTTCTGTCGGAATTCGGCGTCCCCGGCTCGGGAATGTGGTCATACATTTCCTTCCGCTCTCTGCTGGCATTTATAATAGCCTTGCTTGTTTCCGCATGGTTCGGGCAGCACTTCATAAGCTATATGCGCCGCAAGAACATAAGCGAAACCCAGCGCGATGCAAGCATCGACCCGTTCGGGGTGCAGAAGCAGGGCGTGCCGTCAATGGGCGGGATAATCATAATAGTTTCCATTCTCGTGCCGTGCCTGCTTCTCGGAAGACTAAGAAACATATATATGCTTCTGATGCTCCTCACAACGGTTTGGTTTGGCGTTCTCGGCTTTGCCGATGACTACATAAAGATATTCAAGCACAACAAAGACGGACTTCACGCCAAGGCCAAGATACTCGGGCAGGTGGTTCTGGGGCTTGCTGTGGGACTTACGCTCTACCTCAGCCCCGATGCCGTAATCCGCGAGAACATCACCACGCAGCGCAGTGCCAATAACACGGAAGTCATTGTGCACAAAAGCGAGCCGGTGAAGTCAACCATAACCACCATACCGTTTTTCAAGAACAACAACCTAAGCTACACAAACCTCATGTCGTTCTGCGGGAAATACAAGGGCGCGGCAGGGTGGATTCTCTTCGTCATCGTAACCGTGCTTGTGATAACGGCGGTGTCGAACGGCGCAAACCTCAATGACGGCATGGACGGAATGGCGGCGGGCAATTCCGCCATAATAGGTGTAGCCCTCGGACTGCTGGCATACGTCTCGAGCCACATACAGTTTGCCTCGTATCTTAACATAATGTACGTGCCCGGGTCGCAGGAACTCGTTATTTTCGCATCGGCATTTGTCGGCGCGCTTATAGGCTTCCTTTGGTACAACGCCTACCCCGCCCAGATTTTCATGGGCGACACCGGCAGCCTCACCATAGGCGGGATTATCGGCGTGTTCGCAATAATAATCCACAAGGAGCTGCTGCTCCCCATTCTCTGCGGAGTCTTTCTCGTTGAGAGCCTTAGCGTGATACTGCAAGTGGAATATTTCAAATTGGGCAAGCGGCGCGGCGTAAAGCAGCGTCTGTTCAAGCGCACACCCATTCACGACAACTTCCGCGTGCTGCCCTCGCAGCTCGACTCCTCATGCAGCTACCTGCTGAAAGGCTGGCCCAAGGCCCCGAGCCACGAAAGCAAAATAACGGTGAGGTTCTGGATTGCAACGCTGCTCCTCGCCGCGCTGACAATCATCACTCTCAAAATAAGATAAAACGACTTATAACAAACAAATATATGGCTGCTAAAAAACTTATGTCCGTGTTGGGTGCCGGCGAAAGCGGCGTGGGTGCCGCCGTGCTGGCGCAGGAAAAGGGTTACGATGTCTATGTTTCCGACTCCGGGACAATAAAGCCCAAATACAAGGAAATGCTCAAACACTACGGATTGAGATACGATGAGGGCAAACACAACGAGGAGCTTATACTTTCCTCTGCAGAAGTTGTGAAAAGTCCGGGAATACCCAAAGAAGCCCCCATTGTAAGGAAAATCGAAGCCAAGGGCATAAACATAATCTCCGAAATAGAGCTTGCAGGGCGCTACACCAACGCCAAGATGATTTGCATCACAGGCAGCAACGGCAAAACCACCACCACGTCGCTTGTTTACCACATACTCAAGTCGGCGGGCTACAACGTGGGGCTTGCCGGCAACATAGGGCGCAGCCTCGCGCTCCAGGTGGCTGAGGAAAACTTCGAGTATTACGTCATAGAGCTCTCATCGTTCCAGCTTGACAATATGTATGACTTCCGCGCCAACGTTGCGGTGCTGCTCAACATCACTCCCGACCACCTCGACCGCTACGGCTTCAATTTCCAAAACTACGCCGACGCCAAGATGCGCGTGATACAGAACCAGACCGAAGACGATGCCTTTGTATATTGGATGGACTCTCCCGTGATTGCCGGGGAACTGAAGAAATACGACATCAAGAGCCGCCTGTGCCCATTCTCCGCCATAAAGAAAGACGGAGCGATAGCATACGCCGAAAAGGGCGAATACGTGATCGAGCAGCCCACGCCGTTCAACATGGAGCTTGAGTCGCTGTCGCTCACAGGCACGCACAATCTCTACAACTCCCTTGCGGCGGGCATCACCGCCAAACTCGCGGGGGTTAGCAACGATGACCTGCGCAAGAGCCTGTCAGACTTCCCCGGCGTGGAACACCGCTTGGAAAAGGTTGCCAAGGTGCGCGGCGTACAATATATAAATGACTCCAAGGCCACCAACGTGGATGCCTGCTGGTACGCGCTCGAAAGCATGACAACGCCCGTGGTGCTAATACTCGGCGGCAAGGACAAGGGCAACGACTACACCCCCATAAAGGATATGGTCAGGAAAAAGTGCCGTGCGCTCGTGTATCTCGGAGCTGACAACGCCAAGCTCCACAACGAGTTCGACGTTCTCGGCGTGCCTGTTGTCGACACCCACGACATGAACACCTGCGTAAGCGAATGCTACAGGCTGGCACAGCCAGGCGACACCGTGCTGCTAAGCCCCTGCTGCGCGAGCTTCGACCTTTTCCACAACATGGAGGAGCGCGGCGAACTCTTCAAGAAAGCCGTCAGGGCGCTCTGAAACAAATAACCACACAAGGGGGGACAACATTACAATGAAGAAACTTTCAGGACTGTTTTTGGGCGACCGCGTTATATGGTTCGTGTTTTTCGCGCTCAGCATAATATCCGTGGTCGAGGTGTTCAGCGCACTCAGCCGCCTCACCTATGAAAGCGGCAGCTTTATCGGCCCCATTGCCCACCACGCCGCATTCCTGCTCATGGGGCTGGTGGTGGTGCTTATAGTCCACCGCCTGCCATGCAGGGCTTTCAGGATAGTGCTGCCGTTTGCCGCGCTGTTCTCCATTGTGCTGCTCGTCCTGCTGCTCATGGGCTTCGGCATAACGCTCAACGGCGCCTCAAGGTGGTTCAACTTCTTCGGAATACCCCTGCAACCCTCCGAGATAGCCAAGGGCACGATGATTATCTACACAGCCCTCGTCCTGTCGTGGAACCAGACCGAAAAGGGCGCGGCCCCGGGAACTTTCAAGCTCATTTTCGTCCCCACAGTGGTGGTCTGCGGCCTGATTGCACCCGAAAACCTCTCAACAGCCATCCTGCTGTTTATTATCATAACACTCATGATGTTCATAGGGCGCATATCCGTCATCACCATGGGCAAAATGTTCGGCGTGCTGGCGATAACAGCCTCCATACTCATAGGCTCGCTGCTTGCCATAAGCAAGGAACAGGCCGCAGGCATCGCAAAGGTGAAATTCGGGAAGCGCGTGCCTACATGGAAAAACCGCATTGAAAGCGTTATAGACGGAAAGACGAAAAAACTGTCGCCCAAGGATTTCGACATAGACACCGATGCACAGAAAGGCCACTCCAACATAGCCATAGCCACAAGCAACATCATAGGCAAAGGGCCGGGCAACTCGGTGCAGCGCGACTTCATCCCCCATGCCTACAGCGACTTCATATACGCCATAATAGTCGAGGAGCTCGGCTTTGTGGGGGCTGCGGGCGTTGTGCTGCTTTATATGCTGCTGCTGCTGCGCGTGGGCTACATCGCCCGCAGCTTCAGGGAAAGCAGCTTCCCGCCATTTCTCGCAATGGGGCTTGCGCTGCTCATCGTGGTGCAGGCGTTGGCAAACATGTTCGTTGCCACAGGGCCGTTTGTAACCGGGCAGCCGCTTCCGCTGATTTCAAGCGGCGGCACGTCAACCCTCGTCAACTGCGCCTACATAGGCATGATACTCAGCGTCAGCCGCCTTGCCAAAAAGCAGGAACGCAAGCACAAGGCAGCCGCGCCCGAATACATACCGCCCGCAGAACTCACGGCAAGGGAAATCGCATCCGCCAACTTCGGCAGCGACACCAACGACAGGCAGGAATAAGCCCGTTTAAGCGGATTACATTACCCCAGCCCGCACTGCAAAAACGGTCGCACCATCCGACTGTTTTTGCAGTGGCACGAGAGACTTGATAATTAAACCTTGTTTGCAAATGCGGTTCAGCGATGGTACTTCGGGCGTATTGCATACGTCCGAAGTACGCAGAAAGGACAATGCCTCTCTCCTGCTTGTTGCCGAAGAGGGTATGTGATGCATTTCTTACTTTGAAAACTCTTCCAAACTCTTTACCAAGCGTCCAAGTTCGGAGTAGGTGTATTCCCTGCCGCTAATTTGCTTCTCTTCCATAGAGTGATTGGCATTACGGATAGCAGTATCAAGTTTCCCTCCTTTTTTCTCGAAATAAGCGTGTAAACCCTTGCTTTTGCGGAAGAATTCAATTGTCTTTTCATATCCGCATTGTTTGTTTAGGTCAAGCAGAAGTTCTGGCTGGCCATTGTACACACGTGCGGTGTAGCGGAAATAGTATAAGAAGAACAACTCCGTACAACGGTGCGTTTCAAAGAAATGCACTTCACAATGGATACCTTTTTTGGGGTTGTTGACCGGTTTGGCATATTTCTTTTTCAGGCGGGCATATTGGGTGCGCTCTGGTTTCTTGTCTTTGGTGTCCATATCGATGGCACAGAAAATACGGTCATAGCCATCAGCAATGCCATCCTCTATTTTCTTCCCCAGTTCCTTCATACTTGTATGCTTGGGATAATCAGGCTTTATGGCAAATCCCTTGACAACATCACGCAAAGAGTTGAAATAATAATACTCTGTCGGTCCTTCGCCCAATATAAGGACAGAATGTTTCAGTTTTCTCATAATGCTACTCGCCTAAGTCAATGAAAATACTGCCCAATTCTGGTTTTGCTCCCAAGCGCCCAATCCGATAAGAATTGTAAAGCGACAGATTCTTGTGCAATCCGAAAGAGTCCCCACGTGAATACTCGGAAGAAGCCGTATCGTGGTTCTTCTCAACGAGCCAAACCATTCCTCTGTTCTCGTTTATTAAGTCTTGTGAAAGAAGCGTTGTTTCTTGACTTGTGATAATCAACTGCGATTTATCAGAATTGAAGATAAAAACATTTAGATAGTAAAACAGTAGATCATAGTGCAGGTCTTCACCCAATTCATCCAAGTAATATATATGGCTACTGGTTATCATATCGTATAGAGCATCCAGTATGCGGATATATTTCTGCGTACCCTTAGATTGTAATTCCATCGGAATCTCAAAATTTCCATTATCAGAATGGTTTAAGAAAGAAATGGTATCATAGGTCGGTTTAAGCAGCATTTCTTTCATGCGATCAGGTATATTCTCTTTTGATATACGTTCCCGATACTCTTGTGGAATAACGCGGTCTTCGATAACAGGGCGATAGTCCATGATGTTCAAGTCTGCCTTTTGAAGCATCTGTGTGAAAAATTTACGTTTTCTGTTGTCTTTATAGGCATCCGTAAGAACATCCACAATACCTTTTTCCATATCCATATCCCCATCCACATCATGGTAATTACTCATTACGTAACTATATAATGTAGTAAATGGTTCTATGTCCTCTTTCAGAGCCGCCTTTCTACAAACGGACAGAACGCTGTGGTTATTCAACGTATTCTCGCGAATACTATCCTGTGTCTTGACAAGCAATTTTAGGCTTGGACCAAACTTGATGTCCGCTTGGAGGTTGTCGCCCACAAAAGAACGTTCATAGAATAAAGCCTTAGAGCCATTAGGGTAATAATTCAAGACCTCACTTATTATAAAACTACCATTAAACTTTACATCATAGTCATACCTTATGCCGTTGGCATAGAAAGACACGTGCATTTCAGTCGGTTCGTTCTTTGACAGAGCAAAAGGGAGGAAACCTTTAATCTTTTGTTTTGCATCAGATTTTGGCAATACCAAGATGCGGAAAATCTCGTTTATAGCAATGAGCATATTGGATTTACCTGACGCATTGGAACCATAAAGGATTCCCAACTTATACAAGAACACACCCTTTGAAATCTCTGCCACCAATTCAGAAGCAGGACCCTTGGCTATGAAGCAAAGCTCCTGCCTTTCTCGTATGGAGAGATAATTCTTTACCCCAAAATCCCTTATCATACAAACCGCATTTACATTGTTTTCGTAATTCTATCGCAAAATTACAAACTATTTTGCTTTACCCACAGAATATCATCAACGTATTTTGTAACAAAATACGTTTTAGTCTCTTTTTAACATTACATCCAATTGAAAAAACGGTAAGGGCATAGCGGTTCAACCGTGGCGGGCAGGGCGCACTTCCTGATGCAGCCGTGCGGCACGGCAATTGCCGGCGCGTGAGTTCCAACGCATCTGGCATAAAAAATGTTAAGATTTCTCTGTCCGCAGTCGTTCTTTGCGCGTTTTGGCGGCTTGCATATTTTCGGGAAATATGCGCATAAAACACAGACACACGCCCTTGCCACACTTTTTCCCTACAACGAGGAAATGCTTTGCAAGCATCTGCCACACAGCACATTACGCCTGTTTTTACAAATTCGCGTAAGTTTTTGGTTTACAAAAGGTTGCATATAGGCGAAAAAAGGTCTGATGTAGTTTGGATTATGTCTGATATAATTTTTCCTGCATAGGACATAGTTTTTCCTGCATCTGAAACTTTTTCCCCGACATTCCGGAAACCATTGCATAAACCATGAATATTCCAAACGGAATATGCAGTGGGGAAACACCGAAAAACAGCTTTTTTGGCACAAGCATATTACAGAAAAAAGCAAGCTTGCAGAAAATCACAATGATAAAAATGTTTTCATATTCAAAATGTTTTATATATTTGCCACATGATATAGAAAAAACTAAACCATGGGAGCGAATCGGATAACGGTGATGATCACAACCTACAACTCATCCCCCTTTATCAGGGAGACCATAGAGAGTGTGCTCAACCAGACGTTCTCCGATTTTGAATTGCTGGTCGGCGATGACTGCTCAACCGACGACACGTGCGAAATCGTGGAAAGATACAAAGATTCCCGCATAAGGCTCATAAGGTGTGAACACAACTTCATCGAGACCGAAAACCGGCTGCTCTACGAGGCAAAGGGGAAATACATCGCCCGCTTGGATCATGACGACCGTATGCTCCCCGACCGCCTGAAAATACAATACGACTATATGGAGGCGCACCCCGAAATCGACGCATTGGGCGGCGGGGCTGTGTGCTTCGGGGCGGCAACAGGAAAATTCACTGTGGAGGCGAACAGGAAGTTCACCGTGAACGATTTCCTCAAAGCCAACCTCATCGTGAACCCATCGGTGATGCTGCGCCGTGAGACCATTGTGAGGCACAACCTTAGATACAAGCAACGCTACCTGTATTCCGACGATTACGGCTTCTGGGCGGATATGCTGAAACTGGGGCTTCACATAGAAAACATACCCGACATTCTTATAGAATACCGCATCTCCCCCACACAGGCAAGCTCCGCCCACGCCGACATACAGGCAGAGTCGGCAAACAATGTGGCGTTGGATTTGCAAAATTGGTTGGCAAAGAAATTTTGTCCGCCATACGCAATTCCTGTAATAAAAAACACAGAGAAAAGGCTTACAGTCATAATTCCATTCCTAAACGAGGGCGAGGAAATTGTGAACACCGTTAAAAGTGTCCGCGAGACTGTGGGCGATGCAGTGGATATTATTACTATCAACGACCTTTCCACAGACGGCTATCCTTATATGGAGGAGCTGAAAAAATACAATGTCTATTATGTCTTTAACATGGAAAGAAAGGGAGTTGCCGCTTCACGAGACTTAGGCATTGAATTGTGCCAAACTCCTTATTTCCTTTTGTTGGACGGACACATGAGGTTTTATGCGAAAGATTGGGAGGAGATATTGACCACGCTGTTGAAAAACGATGACAGGTGCATTCTTTGCTGCCAAGGTCATGCTTTGCAAAAGGAAAATGGCGTGGTGTCGGATTTCCCTATGGAATCCACCAACTATGGGGCTTTTTTCCCATTCTTAAAAGGAATTTGTTTAGTTGACATACGCTGGAATACGCATGAATACTCAAACAACCCACAAACAGACCCTATAGCAGCTATTTTGGGAGCCGGTTATGCTGCAAGCAAACGGTATTGGCAGTATCTTAAAGGGTTAGAAGGGCTTGTGTCGTATGGGAGCGACGAACCGTATATAAGCTTGAAAGCATGGCTTGAAGGCGGAAAATGTCTGTTGGTGAAAAACGTGGTGATTGGACACATATACCGCAGAACTTCGCCTTTCAGACGTTATAAGGCCGTGGAGGTTTACAACCAGCTCTTAATCTCCCACCTTTTGTACCCGCAATCGTGGCACGCAATGAATTTGGCGTATTTCTATCTAAGCGAAAGATATAATTATAAGTACGCCATAAAAAGACTTAAGAAAGAGCAGCACAAATGGATTGACAGGAAAGCATATTACAAGAAAATAAGCAACCGGGATTTCTCTTTTCTGGTGAAGTTGCAGCAAAGAATACTGCACAATGAGAATTATGAACTCATCCGCTATTCGGATCGTCTGCCGCATATATTGGATTATCTGTTAAATAATATCCCCGAAAAAGACGGTTTGTGCGAGGGGAAACTGGGAGTGCTTATATGGCTTTGCCACTATGCGGAAATCAACTGGCAGGACTGCATTGGTTCTGCGGTGGAAAAGTTATGGGGCGAAATTGCAGCAGACATAAAAAAAGAATGTCTCCCACTAAATTTCCGTCATGGCTTGGCTGGCATTGGTTGGGGACTTATATATGCAAAAGAGAACGAACTTATAGAAGACGAAATAGAGTACTTGCTTAAAATGATAGACAAGCAATTGTCTTATATAAATTTGAGAGGAGTGCCAAACACCGTATCGGATGAAGACTTCGGACTTGGCATTGGCGGATACATTGCTTACTATGCAGCAAGACTTCGCTATTCGTATAGGAACGGAAACACAAATGTGTTTGACGAGACGAAGCTTGCAGAGATAAAAGACGCTGCACAAAGAATTATAAACGACAGCCATTCGTTTACGGCAATCTCCTACGCCTTCCGTATATTGCTGTTGACAGAACATGGGTATGAAGAAAATGATATGCCTTTGAACATTCGCGAATGGCTTGAATGTAGTTCCTTTATACCTAAAAACAGCAAATATTGGAGCAAAGCTCTTGCAGACATGACTATGAACACCTCGCTGGCAGTCATGAAATCACTAAAAATACAAAAACTGAAACAAGAAAAATTTGTACCATGAAATACAGCAAATATAATTCTTTGATCCCCAAAGACGACCGCACCATTCTGTACAATATTGCAACGGACGGCATACTGATGCTTAATCCCGAGATAGCCGACATTGTAAAAACCAATATGGAGGATGTTTCCAAAATAAAGGAAATCCACCCGGAATTGTATGACGCTATGTCAAAACTATCCATGGTTGTAAACGATACTGACAATGAAGAGCAAAATGTAACCAACCTGTGGAAAATGGAGGATTGCGACCAAACTTCTTTTTATTTGACAGTCTATCCGACAATAGACTGCAATCTGCATTGTTGGTATTGCTATGAGCAGCACAAGGCACACGCGGATATGTCGCAAGAAGTCCTTGAACGGGTTTTCAAATTGATTGTGAATGTTGTCCGTAAGCCGCTTAAAAATTTTTCATTGAGCTTTTTTGGCGGAGAACCGCTTATGCAATTCAAGAGCGTTGTTTTGCCTTTAATGGAATTCACAAAAGATATATGCAAACAAAACAACGTGGACTTGCATATAGACATGACCACGAACGGCGTGCTTTTGACGGACGAGGTACGAAAAGAAATACTGTCGCTCAATTTGCAGAGCAAACCTGTTTTTCAAATAACCATAGACGGTAATCGTACTGAACACAACATATCCCGCAGCACAAAAGACGGAAATGATACTTTCGACATAATAATAAAAAACATAAAAGATACTCTGCGTGCCGGAATGTATGTAAACAACCGTTTTAACTACACCAAAAACAGCGTGGACAGCTTCATTGATGTTCTTGATGAATTTGAAGATTTGTCCGAAGAAGAAAGAAAACTTTTGTTCTTCGATTTCCAACAAGTGTGGCAGGAAGAAGCGTATAGGGAAATACGTGAAAAAGCCATGAATATGGCTTCGTTCTATAACACTCAATCGTGCCAGGTAAGAATCGAAAAACGCTTTAACAAGGAACGCTGCAAAAATGATGCGGAAAACCAAGCCACCATTAATTATGACGGGTTGGTGTATAAGTGTACTGCCATTTGTTTTAACCCGGGGAATGCAGAAGGAATTCTAAATGACGAGGGGCAGATAGAATGGAATGAACGGTATAAGAAACGAATGGCATTGAAATACGGAAATCCTGTATGCCAAAAATGCAAGGTATTCCCAATTTGTCATGGTGGTTGCTCCCAGGCAAAATTGTCCAGTGGTGTCCACGGATGCATATTGGGCTATTCCCAAAAAGAAAAAGACGATATAATCAAAGGGCGTTTGGATTATATATTGAGAACTGGCAAGAACAACTAAAAAAATCCCTTTTACAAGGGCATGTTTAACCAATTTAATTATTCTCATATGAGAGCGAACAAGAAAAAGGCTTTGATCGCCTTGGAGCAGGAAATACCTGCTATCCAGAAAAATCTTGAAGGACAACTGCGAGGTGGCTTTGTTGCTTTAACACCATCTGCGAACCCAGCTTCGGGTGCCGGTTTCCAACTTATCTGTGTAAAAAACACAGGTTGCAACGTATCTTGCACCACAACCACCACTACGGTGCCAGGACCGGTTATACCGCCCTCCCCAACCACAACAACGCTTCCAACCACTACGACAACAACGTACATTGGAGGTATCTGGTATGCAAGTGCAGGAACTTCACTGCTGTTTTAAGTGAAACCGTTTCGCAGGATGCTTAGGCATCCTGCGAAACTAAATGCTCTAAAATTATGATACGAAAATTCACGATAACATCCATTATATTTTTGTTGTTTGCTGCGACACATATAATGGCGCAAGACGACAACGAAAAAATCATCGTAGTTGCAGGTGTGGTCAACAAGATTACGTATCGCCCTGTTGTAAACGCAGATGCATATCTTATGACAGCAGACAGCGTTGTAGTTGATAGCATGAAAACTTTTGAATCGGATTCTGACGGTTCTAAAATAGGAACTGTATTCTTTAGACGCACAAAAGAAGGGGAAAAATATATTATATGCGTAAAACATCCCAAGTACGAAACACTTTACATCCCCTTTGTGGCAAAATTGAAGAAAACGGAACAGTTTATGATTATTGGCTCGAAATTCCTTATGAAATTAAAACCTATGGAACACAAACTTGGCGAGGCTGTAGTAAAAGCCACCAAGGTTAAATTCTACTTGAAAGGAGACACAGTGGTATATAATGCCGACGCATTCCAATTGGAACACGGCAGTATGCTCGACGCCATATTGCGGCAGATGCCCGGCGTGCAGCTTAAAGACAATGGAGAGATTATCGTGAACGGGCGCAGGGTTGAGGAACTGCTTTTGAACGGCAAGGAGTTTTTCAACCACGACAGGCAGATTATGCTCGACAACCTACCCGCATATATGGTTAAGGACATAAAGGTTTATGAAAAGGAGAGTGAGAAAAGCAAATTCTTCGGCGAGAACTTAGACGGCAAGAAGCCGTATGTTATGGACGTGAACCTAAAACGCCAGTACTCGATAGGCTACATGGGCAACGCCGAAGTTGCCGGCGGCACAGAGAACCGCTACTTGGCGCGTATGTTCGCAATGAGATTCACCCCGCAGTCGCGCCTTTCGCTCTACGCCCTGATGAACAACGTCAACGACAGCCGCCGCCCGGGCGAGAACGGCGACTGGAGTCCCGCCGAGGTGGGTGGCGGATTAGTGGCAACCCGCAAGGGCGCACTCGACTATAATGTGGAGGACAAGAAAAACGTTTTCCGCGCAAAAGGCGGTGCAGAAATGAAATACCAAAACATGGACAACCGCACGTTCTCAAACAGCACGAACTTCTTGAGTGGCGGCGACACATACGGGCTTTCGCGAAACTCGTCAAAGAACTACAACACCTCGTTTTACACGGAAAACTCTTTCAGATACCAAAAAAAAGTGTTTACGGGTTTTTCATCCGTGTTCTCGTACAGCAACACCCGCAACCGCAGCGTTGCGCTTGCATCCGCACTCACGGAGAATATTTACAAGAACGGCAGCGCGCTGCTCGACAGCATATTCATGCCGGCAAGCAGCGACGACATAAAAAGGATGCTTATAAACCGCAGTAGGATAATGGGGCTTAATCGCGCCCACCAATACGGTATCTCGGCTTCTGCATCAACAACATTCGATGTTCCATGGCTTTCATCAAATATTTCGATTTCCACATCGGGATCCTACAGCAACGGTAAGAGCCGTGCCTACAATTTACAGAAAATTGTATTTCCGAAAACCGAGGCGGAGGACATTTTCAAAAACCAATACAGCCTTCTCCCCAGCGAAGCGTACAGTTTCAGAGCGGACATAAGCAACTGGATGAAGCTTACAAGATACGTGAAACTCACGCCAAGCTATTCATATTCACAAAACTATTCCTCGGCAAACCGCGACCTGTTCAGTTTCGACCGACTTGGCGATGAAACGCTGCTGCCGTTCGGTTCGCTGCCCTCCACAAGCGACTCGATGATGCTTGCAAAAAGCGTGAGGGACTCCTACAATTCCATGCGAATGAACAACAAACATCACGCGGAGCTGTATTTCCGCTATGAGAGGTATGACATAAAAAACCAACATCTGGAAATTGATTTCAATGTGCCGACTACTTTCACTCGCGACAACATACGCTATTTCCGCGACGGCAAGCGTGCAAACACCAGCCGCCACTACGCAATCTTCGAGCCGAGCCTCCGCATAGAGTGCCGCAAATATAAGCGGGACAGCGTTGGTTCACAATGCCGCACATACGACATACGCATAAACAGCACGCAGTCTGCTCCCGATGTGCTTTACTTTGTACCATGGTACAAGGACGACACAGACCCGATGAACATATACGTTGGAAACACCGGGCTTAAAGACTCCCGCACCTACAACTTGAGCTTCCAGCGATTGTTCTACGATACGGGAAAGGGCGTAAACTGGCATTGGGACATAAACTACACCATAACGCAGAACGCCCTCGCAATCGGACGCAGCTACGACCGCAACACAGGCATAAGCACCATGAAGCCCGACAACGTGAACGGCAACTGGAAAATTTTCGGGGGATATTACTACTACACCCCGCTCGACAAGAAACGCCGCTGGGACATAAGCACGTTCACCATTGCCAACTACACCAACAGCGTTGACCTGTCGGGGGACGCAAACGCCTCTTCCTTGCGCAGCGACGTTCACAACATAAGGCTTGCGGAATATATAAACGCCGGGGTGAACTTGGGTACAATAGGCAAAGTAGGCAAGATGCGCATAGGTGCGGTGGCGAGTGTGGACTGGTATAATGCCACAAGCCACCGCAAGGGCTTCAGAACCGTGAACGTGGAGAACCTGAAATACGGGTTCACGTATAACTGGAACTTACCGCAAGACATCGACTTCTCCACCGACCTGATGATGTACAGCCGCTACGGCTACGAGGACAAGGGCATGAACACAAACGACTTTGTGTGGAACGCACGCCTGTCGAAAGGCTTCATGAAAAGCACGCTCATCCTTACGCTGGAGGGCTTCGACATTCTGCACAACCTGTCAAACATTACGCGCAGCCTCAACGCGCAGGGAAGGGTTGAGTCTTTCTCGAACGTGATTCCGAGCTACGCCATGCTCCACCTTACGTACCGCCTGGACATTAAGCCAAAGAAACGCCCGGGAGACGAATAAGACGGTTTGAGACTTTTGCGGAAGATGAAGCTTACACGGCAGTTTGACCAGATGGACTGCGGGCCGGCGTGCATACGCATGATTGCCTCGCACTACGGAAAGGAATATCCCCTTTCCTACCTCCGTTCCCTCTCGCACCTCACGCGTGAAGGGGTGAGCGTGGCGGGAATACGCGACGCCCTCGGCGAGATAGGCATGGAAAGCGCAACGTTTGAGGTAACGCCAGAACAATTGCGCGAGAAATGCCCCCTGCCCGCCATTCTGCACTGGGAGCAAAACCATTTTGTGGTGCTGTATGGCGTGAGGCGCAGCCGGCTCACGGGGCGTTGGAAATACTGCGTGGCAAACCCCGCATACGGCAAGCACAGCTTCCCTGAAAAGACTTTTGAGAAGTTCTGGCTTAACGGCGAAAAGGGCGTGGTGGTCGCCACCGAGCCTACCGAAGACTTTTACAAGCGCAAGCCGGTTAAGGAAAAGCACAGCTTTGTGCGCTTTGCCCGGAAATACGTGTGGCCGTTCCGCTGGGAGATGTCGCAGTCGGTGATGGGCATGTTTTTCGGGCTTCTGCTGTCGCTGGTAACGCCGTTCCTCACACAGGCGATGGTTGACGACGGCATCGGCATGAGGGAAATGGGGCTGATATACAAAATACTGCTGGCGCAGATTTTCATCTTTGCCGGCACTTTCTCAATGGAGCTTATAGGCAGTTGGGTGAGCCTTTACATGAGCACGCGGATTAACATCAACGTGCTTGGCGACTATCTCACGAAACTAATGAAGCTGCCCATGACATTTTTCGAGACGAAAAGCGTGGGCGACTACCAGCAACGCCTCGGCGACCATTCGCGCCTGCAGGGCTTCGTTACCTACAGCACGCTCCAGACCCTGTTCTCAATAATCTCAGTGCCGTTCTACCTTGTGATAATCGGCATATACAGCCGCATAATACTGGCGGCGTATCTTTTCCTCACATTGCTCGGGGCTTTGTGGATGGCTTATTTCTTCCGCCGGCGCAAGGCCCTTGACTATGAACAGTTCAAGATTAGCGCGGAAAACAGCAACAAGCAATACGAACTCATGTCGGGCATATGCGACATAAAGCTCAACGGATATGACGACTACAAGATAAGCGAGTGGCGCGGGTTGCAGGACCGCCAGTACCGCATGAGCCAAAAGGTCTTGAAGCTCGGGCAGGTGCAGAACACGGGCTTCACGCTCATAGGCCAGTTGCGCAACATATTCATAACCTGCTGGATTGCGGCGGAAGTAGTGAGCGGCAACCTCACATTGGGCATGATGATGAGCATATCCGTCATCATAGGGCAGGTGAACGGCCCGCTTTCGCAGCTAATAGGCTTCCTGCAACAGTTTCAGGACGCGAAGATAAGCCTTGGGCGCTCCGAGGAGGTGCAGCTTTGCAAAAACGAGGACGGCGCGGGGCAAACGGATGTGCCGCAGGACTCCCCACGCGACATCGAGGTGAGAAACCTCTCGTTCTGCTACACCGGCAGCATAGGCAAGCCCGCGTTGCAGGATGTGAGCTTTTGCATTCCTGCGGGAAAGATGACGGCAATCGTGGGCGAGAGCGGAAGCGGCAAGACAACGCTCATGAAACTGCTGCTGAAGTTTTACGAACCTACGAAAGGCGGAATACTTTTGGACGGACGCGACATCGCGGAATTTTCCGCAAAGTCCGTGCGCCACGCCTCGGGGATTGTCATGCAGGACAACTTCATATTTTCCGACACGGTGGAGAACAACATAATGCTCGGCGAAACGCGGGACAGCCAAAGGCTGGAAAATGCCGTCAAAACGGCGTGCCTGTCGGAATATGTGGAAAAGCAGCCGCTCGGGCTCAAGACGAAAATCGGCTCGGAAGGCATCGGCGTGAGCGGCGGCGAGAAGCAGCGCATAATGATTGCGAGGGCGGTTTACAAGCATCCGCAATACCTCATGCTCGACGAGGCCACAAGCTCACTCGACGCGGAGAACGAAAGGCGGATAAGCGAAAACCTGGAAAGGAGCTTCAGCGGCAGCACACGCATAGTTATCGCCCACAGGCTCTCAACTGTGAAAAACGCCGACAACATAGTAGTGCTGCGCCATGGCAAAGTGGCGGAAAGCGGTACGCACGCCGAGCTCGTGAGAAAGCGCGGGTATTACTACGATTTGGTTCATAACCAACTTGAACTGGAAAGATGAAGAAACTGGTCATACGATACGGAGTGTTCGCTATTCTCGCGATAATGTTCGCCGGGATAGCCTTTATAACCGACGGACTTGAGTTGCAGGACAAGAAGGCGGTAAGCATTGTTGTGGGAAAGTCAGGCTGCCGCATATACATGGACCGGGACGGAAGCGCACTGCCCTCCCCCGGCGACACATTGTATATTGTGCAGACCCGCCACGGCGACATGAAGTTTGTAGCCGACACGGCATGGGCGGAAAGCGCCAGCGCCGTAGTGCGCTCGCGCATACCCGCCCCGCACCGCGTCAGGGAGAGAATGCGGGGCGACACATATTCGCCGGGCTACATACTTGCCGGCAAAAAGAAGCTGCGCCACATGGTCATGAGGCGCATAGGGAAATAAAGCGGAAAGGCGGCGTTTCTATGCCGGAAAGGATTGTTTGCGGAACAAGGGCGAAACCTTCCCATGTATGGCCTGACATTCCTTCCCCATAGAGCACATCACATAAAACCCCTTTTCCATCATCTTACTTCGGTCGAGGCAAGCGCGTTGAACGTTCGTAATAAATTCTTATATCAACCGTGGTAAAAGCATTGAACGGACGTGGCACGACCACTTTGACGCCATGCCTGCCACAAAGATTAAGCTGTGCCGCAAAAATATGCCGGATTGGCGCTTTTCGGAAGCGCAAAATCGTCCATAACTACAGTTTTATTTGCTTGTTCATTGTTTTTATCGTTAGAAATCATTGTCCTTATTCTTCTGCTTCAAGAAGAACTGATAAAGTTTCTTGCCTATTTTATCTTTGGCAAATGTCCGCTCATGCTCAATAGGTATGGTAGATAACCTTATCTTAGCCACGCCTTTTTTCAACAACTCAAATTGTTGTGGACTTATCTTGAATTGAGCTGTAGAACTGATTTCTGTCACTGGAAGGACTATATTGCCAGAAACAATACCTGCCGTTTCAGAGCCGCTACCAATCTGAGAACCATAAAGTTTAATAACTTCACCATCGAATGTTTTCAACAACATGGTTGATTCTTTCAGGAAATTCAGTCTGTCCGACTTTACGGTTGCGATAATGTAATATGCCGTATCTTGCTTTGCAACGCTATATTTCATGTTGCATCCCTCGGCAGCCAAAGGTCGATATATATATCCAACCGTTTGTGCATTTATATTGACACTGCACATAGTCAGTACAATAGACAAAATGATTTGTATTCCAATATTACTTTTCATAATTATGCTATAAAATCGAAATGTCCTTATTTTATTGTTGTTACTCTGCTTCGTCCAACAACTTGTCAAGTTGCGCTTGCAGTTCTTCACGCTTTGGCAAATAGAGTTGGTAACGTGCCACAAACAATTGATTGGTTATACCCTCCAAGGCATATTCCATCAGAAGCTCGTCTTTTCTTGCTCCCAAAACTATGCCAATGGGTGGATTATCATCAGGTTGACATACTTCTGTCTTGAAATAGTTCAAGTAGAGGTTCATCTGCCCAATATCACCATGCTTTATCTCTGCTCGCTTTAGGTCAATCAGCACATAGCATTTCAAGATACAATGGTAGAATACCAAATCCACCTTGAACAGTCGGCTTCCTATCTGCATGGAGTATTGTCTGCCAACAAATGCAAAACCACGTCCCATTTCCAAAAGGAACTGCTCCATGTGGTCTTTCAGAGCCTTTTCCAAGTCACTCTCCTTATAGCGTTTCTGTTTGGGAAGTCCTGCAAATTCAAGCACGAAAGGGTCACGGATGATGTCTTGCGGAGTTTGTACTTGATGCCCCTCGTTAGCCAAAGCAAGAACTCCTGCCTTGTCTGTGCTTAGTGCAAGTCTCTGAAACAGACAACTTTTCATCTGTCTTTTCAGTTCCCTAACCTTCCAACATTCCTTGATGGATTCCTTATAATAGAACTGCATTTCAAGTGCATTATCACACTTCAACAGTTCATAATAATGGCTCCATGTCAATTTGTGGGACAGTGTCCCACATTTTGGGAATGCCAAGTATAACTTACGCATATAGGTAAGATTTGTTCGGTTAAAACCTTTACCATTTCTTGCTGTCAAATCCTTTGCAAGGTTTACAAGTAACCTTTTGCCATATTCAGCTCTTTGTTTACCACCCTGTTCAAATTCAACGATATACTTTCCAGTTTGCCAGTTGGCATCAAGCAATTCCGTATTGACCGCAGCAATGGCTTTTGACTTCGCCTCACCCCATAGCGTGGTTATGTTGTCTATCAACTTCTGATAGGCAGCATCATTTATGTCTGTCAAACCTTTATTCTCCATACCAATCTTTTAGATTTGGAAACACCGTTCCACATTTTACAATTCGTCCACATTTACATTTATTCCCAAGATACGCTGTATCTCTGCCAATGTCTTATCAATTTCATGATCAAGAGCCTTGCGCTTCTTGAAATAGTCAGCAAGCAGTTCGGCAGGAGGCAAGATTTCCTCATCCTCTTTCGGGAACTTGCACAAGTCGAAGTTGCAATCGGTAGCGATAAGGTCATCAACCGAATAGCAACGAGATTTCTCGTCACCATCAGCAATAATAATCTCCTTACGGTCGTTCCACCACTCACGAATTGGGTCGCAATGTTCCGACTTCATGGATTTTGTCTTGGAGAAATGCTTGTAACCCTCAGGCATATCCAAACGATAGAACCACGTTTCCTTTGTAGAATAACCTTCTGGAGCACCCTCCGCACTGGTATTGTCGAAGAACAAAATGTTCGTGGCAATCGAAGTGTAAGGTGCAAAGATACTGCCAGGCAAACGGATAATGGTATGCAAGTTGAAATCTCTGAGTAGCTTGGTCTTGATGGCTATCTTTGTGTTGTCCGCTCCAAACAGAAAACCGTCTGGGACAATGACTGCTGCACGACCATTCTTCTTCAGTCGGTACATGATGAGAACCATGAACAAGTCAGCAGTCTCGCTACTGCGCATATCAGAAGGGAAGTGTGACTTGACATCCGACTTCTCGTTTCCACCGTATGGTGGGTTCATCAGCACAACATCAAACTTGTCTCCGTCTGTATAGTTGAGCACATCTTTTGTAAGCGAGTTGTCGTGATATACCAGTGGCGTGTCAATACCATGCAGCAACAGGTTTGTCACACATAGCATATACGGGAATTGTTTCTTTTCTATGCCAAATACAGACTGATTGTATTCCTTACGGTCTTCAGCTGTCTTGACCTTTTTATCCAATTCACCCAGCCAGCTTGTGATGAAGCCACCTGTACCACAGGCAAAGTCTGCCATTTTCTCACCAATCTGCGGATTGACTATCTCTGCCATAAATTCGGTTAAGGCTCTTGGGGTGTAGAACTCACCAGAGGAACCAGCCGACTGCATCTCTTTGAGGATAGTCTCGTATATCTCACCGAAAGCATGACTTTCCTCATAGTCACCAAGGTTCAAACCGTCAATAACATTCAGCACTTGACGAAGTTGAACTCCATCTTTCATATATTGGTTGGCATCCTCAAATGTGGTCTTTACAATCGCCTGACGGATAGGGGTGGTTGGTGTTACCTCTATGTTTTTTAGTTCCACAAACAATGTGTTGTTGACAAACGAAAGCAACTCATCGCCAGTCAGGGCATTGCCGCTTCCATCGTCATGTGCCCAGTTGCGCCAACGGCATTCTTCTGGAATAATAGACTTGTAATCATCATCGTCCAACTCCCAATCATTCTCTTTCTCGTCATAGACTTTCAAGAATAGCATCCATGCCATTTGTTCTATGCGTTGCGCATCACCGTTGATACCGGCATCATTGCGCATTATATTGCGTACTCGTTTTACGAAATTTGATAAACTCATATTTTGTTTTTACTTTATGCTATATTATATATGTTTTGTTCCAGTTCCTTTACGGCATCAAGATAGCCTTGCTTGCCACCAAAGAACTTCACGATGTTTGCCTTTGAACCCAATTTGCGGAATGGGTCATTTTCAAGCACAGTAAGGCTTTCCAATTCTGCCACACCTTCCTTGGTGTACTTATCCAACAAGGCTTCAAGCACAAGTCGTGCCTGTTCACCATACTTGTTGAATATGTCTCGTTTCTTCACTTGTTCGGCACGTTCATGTCGTGTAAGTGTTTTCTTGCCGTAGGCTATATGGCAGATGAAATCAAAATCATCAACATCGTCCATATCTTGGTCATGCTTCAACACCGCAAGGTCAATGCCACTTTCTTTAAGTATTTCAGCAATGTCTGACTTTTTCTTGGTTTCTTTCCATTTGGAAGTGAACGTGTCAATCGTAGCGTATGTGTCTATGATACTTTTCTTTGTATAGTCGGTAATGCTTTCCGTGCGAAGCAACTTACCATTTGTGTCATAGACAGAAACGACCTTGTTAATAACCATCACTTGACAACCATCCTTGGCAACAATCGGCTTCGGTCGTGGCTCAGGATCGGGTTCTTTCACACCATTAGGCTCGTCGTCTTCAGGAAGTACATACGGCTTAGGCTCTTTCTGCTTGGGCGGATAGTTCGGGTCTATTTCAATCGGTCCGTCCCAATCTGGGTCTGCAAACAATCGTGTCACGTTGCGGAAGTCCATTACTGTGAAGTATGTCTTTCCTTCTTTCTCACGAAGACGAGTGCCACGACCGATAATCTGCTTGAATTCTGTCATAGAGCCGATTTGTTGGTCAAGCACAATTAGTTTTGTCATTTTGCAATCAACACCAGTTGAAAGCAACTTACTTGTAGTCGCTATGACAGGGTATTTCTCTGCAACAGAAATGAAATAATCCAACTTGCCTTTTCCGTATTCGTCACTATCAGTTATACGAACCACATAGTCGGGATTTTTCTTGCACATATCAGCATTGGCATTAGCCAAAGCCATACGCATACGTTCCGCATGAGTTTCATCAGCACAGAACACTATGGTCTTAGCCATGCGATCTGTACCTTTCAGATAGTTGGTTATCTCTTGCGCAACTTCCCTTATGCGGTCTTCTATGACAATGTTATAGTCATAGTCGCTGTTGTTATAAATGCGGTCTTCTATCTCATTGCCGTAAATATCCTTTTGTCCCTTTGTCGGTCTCCACTCATCGCCAATGTTGGTTGTGATGTTGATTACCTTGAAAGGAGCAAGGAAACCGTCCTCAATTCCATTTTTAAGACTATATGTATAAACAGGCTCACCAAAATAACCGATACTTGACTGGTACTTTGTTTCTTTTGGCGTGGCAGTCATACCAATATGAGTAGCTGAAGAAAAATATTCCAAAATGTTTCGCCAGTTGCTGTCATCCTTGGCACTTCCTCTATGACACTCATCAACGATAACAAGGTCAAAGTAGTCAGGATTAGGAAACAACTCCTTATAGTTTTTGGCATCATTCTGCCCAATCAATTGTTGGTAGAGTGCAAAAAACACTTGATAAGAAGCCAATTCTTCTAAGTGGTTTTTATCCTTTGAATAATCTATCTTGTGCGTAACCTTTTCCAACGGTTTGAAGTCCTGCTGTATGGACTGGTCAACCAATATGTTGCGGTCGGCAAGATACAATACCTTTTTCTTCAATTTGCTGTGTAGCAAACGCCATACAATTTGGAATGCTGTATATGTCTTGCCTGTACCAGTTGCCATGACGAGGAGTACACGGTTCTGTCCTTTGGCAATGGCACCAACTGTACGGTTTACGGCATTGCGCTGATAATATCGTGGCGGGAATATATTCTGCCCAGTGCAGAAAGGCTGCTCTATGACTGCCAACTCTTGTTCGTTAAGGCCATTTCCATTGTTAGCCCCACTTTTATATCTTGCAATGAGTTCTTCTTTTGTTGGGAACTCGTCCATAGCAAAGGTGCGTTCCTTGCCTGTTAAAAAGTCATGTTCAGCAAAGCCTTCACCATTCGAACTGTAAGCAAACTTTACATCAAGCATTTGGGCATAAGTCATGGCTTGTTGCAATCCATGAGAAACAGAATGATTGGCATCCTTTGCCTCTACAATGGCTAAGGGGGTTGCCTTGTTTGCATAAAGCACATAGTCGGCAAACTTAGGTTTCTCTCTATGCACAAGATTACCATGAAGGCTAATTTTACCGTCAGTAAATTTAACCTTCTGTTCCATGAATATACTATCCTTTGACCATCCCTTACTGGTGATGGCTTCGTTGATATAGCGGAACTTGATGTCCTCTTCTGTAAGTTCTTTGCTTATGCCCATGTTCAAATAATATTTTATTATCAGAAGTTCTACAACATACTTGTTAAGACTGAAAACTACGAGTTCATTACACTCTTTCGTTCTCGTCTGTAATTAAATCCTTTAAGTCAACTTCTAAAATCTTTGAGATTTCAAGAAGTGTTTCTAAATCGGGTTGGTATTTATTCCGAGCATAGCAATTGACCGTGCTAAAGCTCTTTCCCAACTGTTTTGCCAGCCAAGTTTGTGAAATACCCTTGCTATCTAAGACATCTTTTATCTTGTTTAGTTTCATAAATTCACCGAATTTTGCTGCAAATATACATTAAATTTTGCGATAATCATTATAAATTAAGCTATTTTATGCAAATTATTCCAATATAGCAATTGTCATTTCGTGTAGTTATTGTAACTTTGCAGCAGAGAAGAGTTGTTTGACAGCAAACGTATGCATATTGCAGAAATTAGAACAGTTGCCAAATCATTACCTCTATTGAGGTGAGATACTCATAAATAACTCATTTTAAGCTATTCGGCATATTTTAGCGTAATTTTAACGATAAAAACCGGCGGGGCTTGCGTGTATGTTATAAGGGAGCGGCATTTCCGTGCTACGGCACAAAAAGGGTGCGGCGTTATGCAGTGAACTTTAATTTGCCTATATTTGCATTTGTATATTATTAACCATCAACAAACTTCAATCATGAAGAAACTCCTTTTATCCCTTGTTGCCGCCCTGACCATAGGCGGCGTTGCAACCACACGCGCACAGGTAAAGTTTGGCGTTGTGGGCGGTTTGAACGTCTCGAAACTCTCCTATGACCGCAGCAAGCTTTTCGACTCCGAAAACCGCGCCGGCTGGTTCATAGGCCCGAAAATGTGGGTCAAAGTCCCCCTTGTGGGGCTTGGCGTGAACGCCGCCGTGGAATACAACCAGCGCCGCCTTTACGGTGAGGTGAAGGAAACCGACGGAACGATTTCAAAGGCCGACTACTACAAGAGCATAGAAATTCCCGTAAACCTGCGCTACAGCATAGGCCTTGCCTCGCTCGCATCGCTTTATGCCGAGACAGGCCCGCAGTTCGGCTTCACCGTGGGCGACAAGACCCCTTCGGACATTGTCAAGTTCAAGTCGTCGAACGTTACATGGAACGTGGGACTTGGCGTGCGCCTTGTGAACCACCTGGAAATCGGCGCGACATACAACATAGCCCTCAGCAACTTCGGCGACATCCACATCCCGGTGGTTTCGGACGTTGTCAAGAACGCCAAGAGCGACTTCAAGACAAACTCCTGGCAGGTTTCGGCCGCTTACCTGTTCTGAGAAAAGGCGGCAAGGCAAACTGCGCCGCTCTTGCCGGTGTGGCGGTGTCCGTGCCGGCGGGAGCGGTATGTTTTGAAATTACCACAAAATGAACAGAATTATACTTTTGCTTTTCGCCGCCTTTGCGGCGGTTTCCACCCAGGCAGCGGAAACACGGCGTTGGATACGCTCGATCGCCATCTCGCCCGACGGCTCGAAGATTGCCTTTGTTTACCACGGCGACATTTTCGTTGTTCCCTCAACAGGCGGCACGGCACGCCAGATAACGAGCAACCCGGCATACGACACCGCCCCCGCGTGGTCGGAAGACGGAAAGCTCATAGCGTTCTCCTCCGACCGCCTTGGCGGTTTCGACGTTTACGTAACCTCTGCCGAGGGCGGAACGCCCAAGCGTCTCACCACGCATTCGGCAAGCGAGATGGTGGAGGCTTTTCTCCCCGACGGGCGCATTCTGTACCGCTCATATTATATGCCCACGGCGGAGGACGGCATTTTCCCCGGGCAGTTCCAGCAGGTTTATTCGGTTGACACGGCGGCTTCGCGCCCCAGGAAGTTCTCCGAGCTGTTCATGACAGGCATATCGGTGAACGCCCGGGGAGAAGTGCTGTATCAGGACAAAAAGGGAATGGAGGACACTTGGCGCAAGCACCACACCTCGCCGGTAACCCGCGACATCTGGCTCACGAGCCTCGACCCCGCGAAGCGCACATACAGGAAAGTTTCCGACTACGCAGGAGAATGCCGCAACCCGCAGTGGGCGCCCGGCGGCAAAAGCTATTACTACCTCGAGGAAAGTTCAGGCTCGCTCAACGTATGGAAGCGCAACATCGACGGCAGCGGCAAAAAACAGATAACTTTCTTCAAGAAGAACCCCGTGCGCTATCTGTCGGTTGCCGAAAACGGACGCATGAGTTTCAGTTACAACGGCGACCTTTACACGATGAGCGAGGGCGAAGAGCCGAAACGCTTAGACCTGAAGATAATCTCGGACAACACCCACGACGACCACAGGACGGAGACCGTGAGGAGCGGCGGATTGGGCGGACTGTCGGTGAGCAAGGACGAGAAACTCATTGCCTTCGTCGCGAGAGGCGAGGTTTACGTTACCACGCCCGACTACGAGACCTCGAAGAGAATAACCAATACAACCGAGGCGGAAGCCAACGTGTCGATTTCGCCAGACGGCAAGACGCTCGTGTATGACAGCGAGCGCAACGGCGTTTGGGGAATATACAAGACAACAATGCCGCGCAAGGACGATGACAACTTTGTTTACGCACGCGAGCTGAAGGAAGAGCCGCTGATTGTGGGCAAGGAGGCTTGCTACGCCCCCGCCTTCTCGCCCGACGGCAAAAAGGTGGCATATTGGGCAAACCGCAGCGAGCTGCGCGTTTACGACATGGCTTCAAAGACATCGCGCACTGTGCTGCCGGGAAAGGACAACTATTCCTACACCGACTTTGACCTTAACTTCGAGTGGTCGCCCAACAGCAAGTATCTTCTCGCCACATACATGGGCGGCGGCGGATGGAACAACGCCGACGTTGCACTTGTTTACGCCGACGGCTCAAAGGTTGTGAACCTCACCGAGAGCGGATACAGCGACGGCAAGGCGCATTGGGCTCTCGGCGGCAAGGCTGTTGTTTTTGCGAGCGACCGCGACGGCTACCGCAACCACGGAAGTTGGGGGACGCAGAGGGACGTTTACGCAATGTTCCTCGACCAGGAGGCTTACGACCGCTTCAAAATGAACAAGGAAGAGCGCGAGCGTTACGATGCCGCCAAGAAGAAACTCGAGGAGGACAAGAAGAAAAAGGACGGGGACAAAGACTCAAAAGGCAAGAAGAAATCAGGCAGAAAGGATGGCAAGGACGCGAAAAAAGGCAACGGCAAGAAATCCGGCAAGTCTGCCGCCAACGACAGCGTGAAAACCAAGAAAGATTCCGTTGAGGACGTTAAGCTGCTGCTCGACGGACGCGAGGACCGCATTGAACGCCTGACGATGGCCTCCTCATATCTTGGCGACTTCGCCCTCTCGCCCGAAGGCACGAAGATTTACTACATCGCGCAATTCTCCACAAGCTGCGACATCCATGTGCGCAATCTCGAGGACGGCAGCGACCGCGTGGCAGTTCCCGACTTCGGCTTTGCAAGGTTTGTGGCTTCCGCCGACGGCAAGAACGTTTATGCCGGGGGCAGGAAGATACGAAAGGTTTCGCTTGACAACGGAAACCAGAAGTTCATAGAGATTAAGGCGGACTACGACTGGAGCGTTTCAAAGGAGAACGCCTATATTTTCGAGCACGTGGTGAACCTTTTGAAGGACAAGTTCTACCGTGCCGACATGGGCGGCGTTGACTGGAACTACTACGCCGACAACTACCGCGCCTTCGTGAAGGACATCGACAACAAGTATGACATGGCGGAAATGATGAGCGAGATGCTCGGCGAGCTTAACGCCTCGCACACCGGGGCGCGTTACGGCGGCACAAGCGCAAGGCTTTCAACCGCGAGCCTCGGGGCTTTCTACGATGAGGACTATGACGGCGCGGGATTGAAGATAAAGGAAATACTGAAGAAAGGCCCGCTCGATTTTACAGGATGCAAAATCAAGGCCGGCGACATAATCACCAAAATCAACGGCAAGCCCATCGAAAAGGGCAAGGACTATTTCCCGCTCCTCGCGGGGCTTTCGGGCAAACACACGCTGCTCACGCTGACCAACGCCAAAGGCAAGGGCGAGTATGAACAGGACGTGAAGCCAATCGGCGGCGGCATGGAGCGCGAGCTGCTCTACAGCCGCTGGCTCAAAAAGCGCGAGGACATGGTGGAGAAGTACTCCGGCGGCAAGATAGGCTATGTACACGTACGCGCAATGAACACGCCGAGCTTCCGCAAAGTGTTCTCGCGTGTGCTCGGCAAGCTGCGCAACAAGGAGGCGCTTGTGGTTGACATACGCAACAACGGCGGCGGATGGCTTCACAACGACTTGGGGATATTGCTGAGCGGAAAGCTTTTCGCCACCAACGAGCCGCGAGGGCAGTTTATAGGCAACGACCCGTATATGCGGTGGTTCAAGCCCTCGGCGGTGGTTATGAGCCAGAACGACTACTCCAACGCCCACGGCTTCCCCTATATGTACAAGACGCTCGGCATGGGCAAACTTGTGGGTGCGCCAATGGCAGGCACGATGACCGCCGTGTGGTGGGAGACACAGTATGACGACGAGCTTGTGGTGGGCGTTCCACAAGTGGGGGTGAAGGATTTGAACGGCAACTACCTCGAAAACCAGACACTGAACCCCGATGTGGAGGTGATACCCACCCCCGAGCAAACTTTGAACGATGACGACGTGCAGGTAAAGCGTGCCGTTGACCTGCTTTTAGGCAAGTAAATTCATACAAACAACACATATAATATGGACATCAAAGAACAAAAATTCTGTCAGAGCTGCGGAATGCCGCTTACAGACGACATTCTCGGCAGCAACGCCGACGGAAGCAAGAACGACGAGTATTGCATCTACTGCTACAAGGACGGCGCATTCACCGGCGACTTCACAATGGAGGAAATGGTTGAATACTGCTCCATGTTTGTGGAACAATACAACAAGAACACAGGCAAGCACATCACCTGCTGCGAATACAAGGAGGTGTTGCGCCAGTTCTACCCTACATTGAAGCGGTGGAACCTTCCAAAGGACCAGATACCGCACGCAGACCACCCCATGAAGAAAGTGTATATTGAAGAAGTGAACGCCCTTGGCATAAAAGATCTGCATATTGAAAACCTGTTCGTTCTTCAAGGCTCTTTCATCAACCAGGAATACAAACTCAACGGCAACTCCATATTCCTGCTGGACAACAACGCCACATACTGGGGCACACAGGTGGAAAAACCGGACACGGAGGGACGCTGTTTCGGCATAGCGTGCGATGAGAAATACATCCTCGTTTCCGAGTACGGCAAAGACGGCTCTGACCCGGAAATAGTGGTGCTGAAAAAGAGACAATAACATAAAATGCCAAGGCTTCACGGCTTGCCGTTGGCACACAGACAGGCACAGAATACGCAAGCAAAGGATGCACTTCACGTAAGTGCGTCCTTTTTTGTTGCAGTGCAATTCCGTTAATTTGCATATACATAAAACATAATAGTCAATAATTTGCGCCACTGCATGAACGTATGCAACGCACCCTAAAAACGATAATTTTGCAAATTCCACAGCTGTAATTTTGCAGCATTCGCCAACGCGGTTCAAACAGTGGCATACAGGGCGTATGCCATACGCCCCTACAAATGGCGCAAAACGCAAATCAGTTGCTTTTTTCAAAACTCCACAAAAAACTACATTTGATGTAGGAAAAAC
>DKDC01000033.1:123608-139495 GCA_002451695.1 Prevotellaceae bacterium UBA6858
TACATCAGACCTTTTTTCAGCTTTTGCAAGCCTTTGAAAAACAATTCGTTACACCGAACATTTTTCACTAAGATATTTTTCTGGAAACCAACGCCTTACGCGGTTTTGGCGGCAAGCAAAGGGTTTCTTTGATGCCCATAAGAAAATTTGCAAAGCGTCTCTTTACTGCCATTCCGCACAAGGCACAAAAAATCCCCGCAGCCGTAAGCGGACTGCGGGGATGATTTATGTTCGGATTGGGAACTTACTTGATGAGAACCTTCTCCTTGCCGATGATGTAGAGACCCTTCTTGAGACCCTTCTTGGCGTCGGCAGCCTTAACGTTGCGCTTAACGAGCGCTCCGTCAACGGTGTAAACGTCAACCTTAACGTTGAGCTTGCTTACAGCTTCCTTAATCTTGTTGAGGATGCCGCCGTCGAGCGTGCTGATTGTAACATCGGGTTCGCCTTCCAAAGCCTGGATGAGGTTCGGGTTGATGTAGCCGCTGTGTGCGCTTACAGAAACTTTCGTCTCGCCGTCTGTAACCTTGAGCGCGTTGCCGCTGAAGTAGCCGTAGCCGCCATCCACAAGGCTCTTGCCGTTGAACGCGGCAACGAGACCGTTAACGGTGTCGCCCTTGATGCTGAGGTCGGTCGGGGTTTCAAACAGAAGCGTAACCTTGGGCTGATCCTCCTCATAGAGAGTGGTGTCGCCGGTTATGAGAATGAACGGCTCGCCGGCAGCGAACTCATCCTTCTCAACAAGTCCGAGTTCTGTGTCGCTCGGCTGGCTGTGGATCTGGAATGCATGAACGTTGTCGTTTATGCCAAGGCTGGTGATTGCGAACGGCAATGTAACAATCTTTGCGCGGTTGTTTTCGAACTGCATTGCGATTTCCGGATTCTCCTCTGCGTCGAACTCCTCGAATGTGAACGAAGCACGGCTGTCGAACTCTGCCGAGAGCAAATCGGCGCGCACCTGACGTGCATTGTCGCCGAACGACACCAGAGCGCCCTCACGCTTGCCGCCGAGAGACTGGATCTGGAACTGCTCCCTGCCGATGTATGTAACGCGGAACGGGAACGGAGTCGTGCTGCCGCTGAAGTAGTAGTCATTGCTTTGGGTGTTGGCGTTGCCGAAGTACCAGCCGGTGCGCATATTCTGGATGTAGTATGCGCGCTTGCCAAGGTTGAGGCTGTCGGGAACGGGAACAAAGCGCCAGATAGCGTCGATGTCGCCCTCGCGTTCCTTGTTCTTGATGTCGTCCATACCCCAGCGGAGCTGGTTGCCCGCACTGTAAACGCCTTCGTTCTCACCCTTGCCGCTGCCGAGCACATAGAGGGCCGCGCCCTTGACCTCGGCACGTGCGCCGTAATAGTTTTCGGGGGCGGCATCACCCTCGGCTGTTGCGCTGAGTATGTAGTACCACTTGCCCGGCTCTACGGAAACGATGTTGTCATAAACCGCCTCCATGGCGTCCTCGATGTTCTTCTTCAGCTCGTTGAACTTCGCGGTGCTTGTCTGAATACCGCCTGCCGCGTCAATGGCTGTCTGAAGCTCGTCAAGCTTGCTTTCGTCCTTGAGCTGGCCCATGTATTCGCCAGGCACTGCGTTTTCGATAAGTTTCTTGGCCTGAGCTATAAGGTTGTCAAGAGCGTTGTAATCCTGATAGAGTGCGCGAACCGCGTCGATAGCGTCCTGAAGATCCTGGCCGTCGGAGAGAGTTGCGGAACCGTTGTCAAGCTTGCCCTGAACCTCGGCTGCAAGATTCATCATCTTGTCGGCGGCGTCCTTCATGCCCTCAACATAGTAGTACTGCGACTTGGCGTTGTCGTACCTGTCCTTAGCGTCATAAAGCTGGAAACCGGAGATTGTCCAGTAAACTGTATTGTCGCAAGTTTGGGTAACGCGGAAACGGATGTAGCGGTAAGGCTGGTCAGGAGTGATGTTCTGGCTGTAGTAAGGCCACTGGCTGTAAACGTTCCTGTCGGGGAAGTCACTGAGGTTTGTAATCTCTGTCCAAGAACTCAAGTCAGAGTTGATGTCGGCTGCGAGAGCGTCGTCGTTAGTACCGTAAACAATGGCTTTGGTCGGGGTTACGCCCATGCGGTTGTTGCCGTTGTATAGGTCGTTGCGGCGGTCTATTCTCACGAGGAACGAAGCCACATCGTTGCGCTTGAGGTCAACCTGGAGGTAAGAGGGGTTCGAAGCGAGTGCGCCCCAGCTCGGATCGGAGTGCCAGTATGTCTGGTCGTTGTCGTCGATAAGCGCGCCGAGGAGGTTGTAGCCGTCCTCGATGAACTCTGCGTTGAACGAATAGTTGTCGTTGTCGGGAGTGATGGTCATCCACGTGTTGTTGGCCGTAAGCTGTGTGGTGCCGTCATCCTTTGAGTTAACCTCGGTGATAAGTCCGCCTTCGGTTGCGAGAGCGTAAAGTTTCTTATTGAGGTCTTCCGCGCTCTTGACGATAGCCTGTATGCGCTCCGAGCTGTTGAGAAGGTCGTTAATCACGGCAATGCTGCTGCGTATCGGGGCCATTTCGGTTCCGTCAACGGTGAGGTTGTTCACGTGGTCGTCGGCAACAGAGAGAGCGGCTGCGAGGTCGTCAACAGCCTTCTTCATTTCGGCGTTCTTCGTGTAGAGAGAGCTTTCGGAAGCAGGGATGTCCTCGGAATAGAACTGAAGCTCGCTGAGGTTCCAGTAAGAATTGCCCGATGAGGTGCCCTTGACATACAGGCGCACATACTGGTAGTTGGCCTTCATGTCGATGAGCGGGGACACATAGTGGGCGTTGTGTATGTTGCCGGGGAAGCCCTTTTCAAGAATGGTTATCTCCTTCCACGAAGTTTCGTCCTCGGGGGTGTTGGTGGCCTTCACAACATATTTTGTCGGTGTGTCGTGCCATGCCGTTCCCGAAACTGCGCCGTCGTTGCGTCCCCAGTGCTCGATTGTGAGCTTCGACACGTCGGTGCGGTTCAGGTCAATCTGAAGCCACTCGTCCTGATTGAAGAGGTTCATTCCCGTTGTGGAGTGGAAGTGGGTGTCGTGGTCGTTGTCAAGCAGCTTGTCAACCCCGTTTGCGGCAGTCCACGCGCAGTTTGTGCTAATCTGCGAAGCCGCCTTTATGAGACCCGTGGTCGGGGCCTTGATTGTGAGGATGAGCGTGCGCGCCTCGACAAGAGAGTCTGCCAGCGCGCTTGCCCTGTCCTTCTTTGCCTGGAGTTCCTTCAGTTCGTCGAGCTTGCTTGCGTCGGCGGGAACGAACTTCCACCACGAGATGTTCTCGTAAACGCTCGCCGGCGAAATCTTGCCGAAGCTGCCCGCGCCGCTGTTGTGCGACAGCGGATGGTAGGGGAAGGGGTTCGCCGTGTTCGCTATGTAGTAGCATCCGTTTCCGAGAGGCTCAACCGTCTGGTGTATGGTGTCGGTGTCGTTCATCTTCACATACACGGCTGTAACCCATGCGTCGCCGGGCACGGTGTAAACGTATTTGTCGTTGCCGCCGTTGCGGAACGAGAAGTTGCCGTCCTCCTGACGTGTTACATAGAAATAGTAGTAAGGGTTCTGGCTGTCCAGAGTGCCCCATTTGAGTTCCGCGTCATCGGCGTTCCACGCCTTGTCAACGCCCTGCTTCTTGAAGAACGAGCTGTCGCCCGCCACGATGAAATACCAGCCGTCGGTAATGGGGTTCACGCTTGCCGTGATGTCGGCGATAGCCTTGCGCAAATTTGCGATGGCGGCGTTGAGGTCGTCGTCGGTTGCGTTGGGGTTGTCAATCTGGTCGAGGCAGGATGCGAAAGTATCCTGATAGGTGTCGTATGCCGTCTGGCTAACGCAGCCTATGCCCTCGCCAACCTTGAAGTCGCGGTTGAGGTCGTAGATGGAGTCAACCACGTTCTGCAGTATCTGCTTCTTGTCTGTAATGGGCACAGCGGGATAGAACTGCAGTTCCGCGAACGTCCAATAGGCATACGAGGAACCCGGAGTGCCTGAAGACTTGCGCGGGATAAGGCGCAGGTAGCGGTAAGTCTCGGGCAGCTCTATGTAGCCGTAGTAAGGCCAGCCCTCGCTGTCGGAAGCGGGGATGTCCTTGAGCTTCTTAATGAATTGCCACGAGCTTTCCTCGTCAGGCGTGTTGGTTGCGTAAATGTCCAGCTCCACAGGTGTGATGCCATGGCGCACGCCGCCATTGTAAACATCCTCGCGGCGGTGCATCATGAGCATGAGCTGCGTGAGGTCATCGCGCATGAGGTCAACCTGAATCCACTCGTCCTGCGTCCTGAGGTCCATTCCCGTCGGGTCGGAATGCCAGTAGGTGTTCAGGTTGTTGTCAATGAGCGTGCCAAGATGATTGTCGGCATCGTAGTACGCCTCGTTGTTTTCGGGAAGATAGTTGTCATTCCCCTTTTCGGGCTTCCAGGTGCAGTTGCTCGTGAGCTGCGTCTCGCCTGTGGGCGAAACAACGGTGATGAGAGGGTTGCTCTCGTCAGCCTCGTAGTTCTGAGCCTGCGCACCGGAAGAAAAGCCCAGGATGCAAGCCATTACGCACAGCTTGACCCAAAGTAAACATCTCTTCATTTGGTTTTTGTATTAAGATTAAACATAAGTTGATGCATTCCGCTTTTGCTATGTACAGTTACGTTAGTATTGCTTGTTCAGCGTGTAAATTTACGATTATTTTTTCATATTCCAACATTCTCCACAAAAATTGTGCTGCTTTTTAACATACACCCCAGCGGGAAGCGGCAGCGGAACAAACCCATAACGCATTGGATTACAGATATTTGTCCTGTCTTTCTTTAACTTTCGTAAGTTTTTGTTTTTCAAAGGTTTGCAGGTGGCAAAAAAAGGTCTGATGTAGTTTAAATTATATCAGACATAATTTTTCCTGCATAGGACGTAGTTTTTCCCATGTCCCATGCAGTTTTACAAATGTTTTGGAGGCGGCGGTTTTGTTTTTTTGCGAATGGCGGAAAATAATAGTATTTTTGCCCCCGTCCGCAAAAAAATGTCCAAACTTTCAGGCAAGGTTTGCGGCATGGGGGCATTACATATATGTATCAACAACAAAACATGGAAAAATGAAATGCCTGAATTTTCTGCTGCCGGCTATGCTGCTGCTCCCGGCGTTCGCGCTGCAATCGTGCGATGACGATGACGATAACTCCAAAAACTACGCCAACGCAACCGTTACGCTGAAAACAAACCCCGACGACAACACGTTCTATATGCAGCTCGACGACTCCACCACCGTATTGCCGGCAAACATCAAGGTGTCGCCCGCCGGCAAGAACGAGGTGAGGGCGCTCGTGAACCTTAGGTTCACCAAGAACAGCGCAGCCCCCTACTCCCGCGAGGCGTTCGTGAACTGGATTGACACCATAAGGACGAAGGACATGGCGCAAGACCGTGGGGACGACAACGCCACGCTCTACGGCGACGACCCTGTGGAAATCGTGAACCATTGGACGACAAACGCCGAGGACGGCTACCTCACGCTGCGCTTCAGGACTTACCACAGCGGCAAAGCCACCCACAGGCTTAACCTTGTAAAGGGCGGCAACGACAACGAGGTGGTGCTGTATCACGACGCCCGGGGGGACAACGCCGGGCGCGTGGGCGACGGCATGATAGCATTCCGCCTTGAGAAGCAGCCCGGCAGCGACGGCACGCCCAAGGAGATGACGCTGAAATGGAAATCGTTCAGCGGGCAGGAGAAGAGCGTCAGGTTCAAATACATCCCCCGCAAGCAATAAGGCGGCACGGAACACGCCATATATATAATGAGTCTGTTCGCAACCGACAAAGAGCGCGGAATACTCTCGCTTTTCAAAAAAGATGACCCCTCGGCAATGAGCGTCCTGTATGGCGAATATGCAGGATGGCTCACTGCCGTATGCTCGCGCTATGTGGGCGATGCGGATGACTGCAAGGACGTGCTGCAAGAGACGTTCATAAAGATTTTCACCAGGATTGGCACGTTTGAGTATCGCGGCAAAGGCTCGCTCAAGGCGTGGGCGGGGCGCATAGCCGTGAACGAGGCGCTGCAGATGCTGCGCCGCAAGGCGGCGACACCGGTTGAGAACGCCGGAACCCTGCCCGACCTGCCCGATGAGGAACCCGATGTGGAAAGCCTTTCGGCGCAAGAGATAGCGGACATGATAAAAAAACTCCCGCAAGGCTACCGCACGGTGTTCAACCTATACGCCGTCGAGGGCAGAAGCCACAAGGAGATCGCCGCAACGCTCGGCATAAGGCCCGACACGTCGGCCTCGCAATTCCACAAGGCAAAGAACATGCTCGCCAAAATGATTAACGAATACAAAACACAAAAGGAGCTGCAATGAGAGACGAATGGACAAAACGGCTGCAAGTGCGCCTTGAAAACCATGAGGAAACGCCTCCGCAGGGACTGTTTGACGACATACAAAAAGAGATGTCGCGGCGCGGGAACGCCGTCCCCGCCAAAAAGCGCAGGAAAGCCGCCGTGTGGCTGTGGACTGTGCCGGCAGCGGCGGCGGTTGTGGCCGTGGGGCTGTTCCTTGCCAACGAGGTGGACAAGGCTGTAACCGCAACCCTGCCCGCAACCGGCAAAATGCCGCCGGTTGTGGCGGCAGGCACAACGGAGAGTGCGGAAACGCCGGCGCACGCCCTTTTGGCGAAAGCGGAAACGCCACGCCGGAAACGCGTCATCCCACAGACAGCCTCCGCAACCGGGACATACGCAACCGAAGCCGCGCAGACTGCAACGCAGAACGAACCCGAAACGGTGAAGAACGAGACAAAAAGCATGAGGACCGCGAAAAAAGCAGCCCCCACCGCAAGCGCCGCACGCCCATTCCTAAGCGTGGCAAGCTCCGCACCGCACAAAAACGGCGGCACACGCATAAGCCTCGGCGCATACTGCGGCGGGGCGGCGGGCGGCACAAACAGCGCAAACGGCGTTATGCTTACGGCGGGAAAGCCTTTCGGGGAATACCCAAAGGAAATGGAGGGGAACGAAAACGCCACGCTCACCGCCACATCGCGCACGCTGCACACCAAAGCCAGCCACAGCCAGCCCATAAAGGCGGGAGTGAGCGCCAAGCTCCACCTGGGCGGACGCTGGGGCGTGGAAACGGGAGTGGAATACAGCTACCTGTCCTCGCAGTTCGACTATGACAACGGCGGAACAGCAGTAAGCACAGAAAAGCAGCACCTGCACTACATCGGAATACCCTTAAAGGCAAGCTATTCGCTCGTCAAAACCAAAAAGCTCAACATATACGCCGCCGCAGGGGGCGCGGTGGAGAAACTCGTCAAGGGCAAAAGCACCACGCACTACCTTGACGCGAGCGGCAAGCCCGACATGACGGAAAGCGTGAGCGAAAGCCGCCCGCAGCTCTCGGTGAGCGCGGCGGCGGGGGCGGAATACACCGTGGGCGGAAACATCGGCGTTTACATAGAACCGGGCGTGAGCCACCACTTCGACAACAACAGCGGCGTGGAGAACATCTACAAAAAACGCCCCACAAACTTCAGCCTGTCAATAGGCGTAAGGATAAACTTCAGCAAACAGTAACAACAATGAATACAAAAGATTTTTTGCATGGCATCACAGCCCCGGCATTCGCAGCCGCCTTGTTTGCATCCTGCGCAAGCGGAGGGGCAAGCGTGAAATACACAGTGGCGCACAACTATTTCGTGAACAGGAACGCGGCTATCCCACAAGACATGAAAATACAGAGCCAGAAAGAATTTGACCGCTGCTTCGGGATGGCGGCCACAATGGGAAAGGACGGCAAGCCCACCGAAATAGACTTTGCAAAGAGCTTCGTGATAGCAAAGGTGATGCACGTTACCGACACCCTGACCGAAATTTCGCCGCTAAGCCTCAAAAAAGCCGCAAACGGCAGTCTCGTGCTGAAGTCAGCGGTAAAAACCGGCGAAAAAACGAGCTATTTCATGCAGCCGTTCTACATAATCATCGTTGACCGCAAGTATGCCGGCTGCAAAATAACCGAAAGCGAATGACAACCGCCCCAAGCAGCCTAAAGCATTGAGTTTCAGGAAAATGCCCAAACAATGCGCATTTTATGTAACGATTTGTTTTTCAGATGTTTGCAAGCGGCGAAAAAAGGTCTGATGTAGTTTTAATTATGTCTGATATAATTTTTCCTACATAGGACGTAGTTTTTCCCATGTCTGATGTGGGAAAATTCGCGGCTTTCATGCGAGGCTTGTTACGGACTTACATAATTACTGTTACACATTTTCGGCACGCGGCCGCACTCGTGGGGTTTCCCGCAGTGCGGCCGTGTTGTGCCACAACAAAGCTATGGGGCTTAACATTTGGCGACTATCGGGTTTTTCCTTAATTTTGCATACAACAAAAACTGTTTTTCATGGAAACAACACGTCAGAACAAGATAGCACGGCTTCTGCAAAAGGAGCTGAGCGAGATTTTCGAGCAGCAAACCCGCCAGACGCACGGCATGATTGTGAGCGTGAGCAAATGCAGGATTAGCCCCGACCTCAGCGTGTGCACGGCATACCTCAGCGTGTTTCCCTCGGAAAAGGCAAAGGAGACCGTTGACAACATAAGCGCGAGCGCACGCTCCATACGCTACGAACTGGGCAAGAGGGTGCGCTTCCAGCTAAGGATAATCCCCGAGCTGCGCTTCTTTGTTGACGACTCGCTCGACTACATACAGCACATCGACGAACTCCTGAAGAAATAAAGGCGCAGAAACGTGAACTTTCCCCTATTCATAGCCCGGCGGTATCTGTTCGCCCGCCGCAGGAAACACGCCATAAACCTCATATCGGGCGTTGCCGTGGCGGGGGTTGCCTTTGCCACTATAGCGATGGTCTGCACGCTGTCCGTGTTCAACGGCTTTCAGGATCTGGTCGCCTCGCTGTTCACCTCGTTCGACCCCGAACTGAAAGTAACGCCCGTGGAGGGCAAGGCGATTGCAGCCGACGACCCCTCAGTTACCGCAATAAAGAAGTCGCCGCTCGTGCTTGCCGCCACGGAATGCGTGGAGGGGCTTGCGCTGGCAAAGTATCACGACAACCAGACGGTGGTAACTATAAAGGGGGTGGACAACAACTATTCCAAGACGAGCGACATCGCGTCCATTCTCTACGGCGACGGAGATTTCAGGCTTAAAGCCGATGTGCTGAACTACGGCACGCCCGGAATACAGCTCGCGCAGCAACTTCAGCTCGGCGTGCGCTATCCCTCGCCGCTCGACATATACGCCCCGCGAAAGGGCGAGAGGATTGACGCGGCAAACCCGGCGCAGAGTTTCAACCACGACCAGCTTTATTCGCCAGGGGTGGTGTTCTCGGTGAAGCAGAAAAAGTATGACGCAAGCTACATAATAACCTCGCTCGACTTTGCGCGTTCCGTGTTCGAGCAGCAGGGGTGCATAACATCGCTTGAGCTTAGGCTGAAAGACGGCGCCGACATTGCGGCGGCGCAAAAGGAACTCACGGAACTCGGCAAGGGGAAGCTGAAGATAGAGAACCGCTATGAGCAGCAGGAGGACGTGTTCCGCATAATGAGGATAGAGAAACTGGTGGCCTACCTGTTCCTTACGTTCATTCTCATCGTGGCGTGCTTCAACATAGTAGGCTCGCTGTCGATGCTGATTATAGACAAGCGCAAGGACATGCTCACCATACGCTCGCTCGGCGCGGACAACGCCACAATAGCAAAGGTTTTCCTCTACGAGGGGCGCATGATAGCAATCACCGGGGTGGTTATAGGCATTGCCGCCGGCGTTGCGCTGTGCATGGCGCAGCAGCATTTCGGACTTATAAAGATGGGAAACGAGGCGGGAAGCTTCATAATCGACGCATATCCCGTCAGCGTGCGTTGGGGGGACGTTGTGCTTACTTTCATAACCGTCATCGCTGCCGGCTACATATCCACTTGGTACCCCGTGAGGTATCTTAGCAGAAAACTGCTTTAAGCAAACAAGAACAAACACTATACAAAGCCATGAAACCTGCGACATTTCAAAAGAGAACCGCCACATTGCTGATTTTTGCCGCGAGCGCGTTTGCGCTGACATCGTGCTTCAGCATAAAGACATCGGGAGAATACAACACAAAGCAGAAAAACGTGCAGACGGCAAAGGCAACAACAATCGCCGACCTGCACCCGTGGAAAGGTAAAAGGGTCGCGTATTTCGGCGACTCCGTTACCGACCCCAACGTGTTGCCGGACGACACAAAATACTGGGGCTTCCTGCGCGACTGGCTCGGCATTACGCCATACGTTTACGGCGTGAACGGAATGCAGTGGAACGACATACTGCGCCAGACGGACGAGCTGAACAAGCAGCATGGACAGGACGTTGACGCAATAATGATATTCATAGGCACAAACGACTTCAACGGCGGAGTGCCAATCGGGAAATACTACAGCGAGAACACGGAAAAAGTCGTGGCAGCAACAGGCGAGGCGAGGAGCGAGAAAACACGCCTGCACCGCACACTCGTAAAGGACGGCTCGACGCTTTGCGGACGCATAAACGCCGCGCTCGAAAAAATAAAGTCGATATACCCCACAAAGCAAGTGGTGCTGCTCACCCCCATACACAGAGCCTACGCGGAGTTCGGCAACAACAACGTGCAGCCAGACGAAAATTGGCAGAACAAAAACGGAGAATGGTTCTCAAGCTACGTTGAGGCAATAAGGCAAGCCGGCAGCGTGTGGTCAGTGCCTGTTATCGACACTAACGCCCTTTGCGGACTGTACCCGATACTTGACTCCAACGCGCAGTTCTTCCACGACAGCAAAACCGACCGCCTGCACCCCAACTCCCAAGGGCACAGACGCATCGCCCAAACGCTGTTTTACCAGCTCCTCTCCCTGCCCTGCACATTCTGACGCAGACTATTCGCATCTGCCCTGCCACATATATACGCCATACGCAACCACCCAACGAATTGAGCCGCCGTAGGGGCTATTACACACGCCCTGAATTGCACCATTTGCAATGTTGTGGCAGCGGTTTGCGGTGCGGTTTAAGCGGTTGTATAAAGGGCGTATGCAATATGCCCCCATAATTATTGCCAAGCCCATACTTATTGTCCTTCTCAAAATTCCCCGAAAACTGCATTTGATGTAAGAAAAACTATGTCCTATGCAGGAAAAATTATGTCTGATGTAATTCAAACTACATCAGACCTTTTTTCGCCGCTTTCAAACCTCTGAAAAGCAATTCGTTGCAGCGAATAGTTTTTGCACGATTATCTCTTTGAAAATCAACACATTGCACAACATTGGCGGTGTTTGTGCTTTCGTGAGCAATACATTTTTCGTCTTTCCTCAGCTTTCCGCCCAGTCGTTGCGGTCGAGGTTTCTGTAGCCTATGGCCTCGCCTATATGCTCCGCCGTTACGGTTGCGCTTCCTGCGAGGTCGGCAATGGTGCGAGCCACTTTGAGTATGCGGGTGTAGGCACGTGCGCTCAGCGAACGCTTCTCCATTGCCATACGCAGGATTTTAAGCCCATTCTCATCGGGGGCGGCATACTCGTGTATCATCCTGTCGGACATCTGCGCGTTGCAGTAAACTCCCTTTGTGTCCTTGAAACGCTCGCTTTGTATGTTGCGGGCGGCGATAACGCGCTTGCGTATCTCCGCCGACGGTTCTCCGGGCGCGGCTTCCGACAATTTTTTGAACGGCACCGGTTGTATCTCCACCTGCACGTCAATGCGGTCGAGCAGCGGACCGGAAATGCGGTTCATATAGCGTTGTATCTGCCCTGGGGAACACACGCAGGTGTGCGTTGGGTCGTTGTGGTAGCCGCACGGACAGGGGTTCATCGACGCAACCAGCATGAACGAACATGGGAGGGTTACATTATATTTGGTGCGTGTGATGTTCACCATTCGGTCTTCGAGCGGTTGGCGCATTGTTTCGAGGGCGGAGCGGCTGAATTCGGGAAGTTCGTCAAGAAAAAGCACACCGTTGTGCGCAAGACTTATCTCGCCCGGCATGAAGTTCGTGCCGCCGCCGATGAGAGCCACATCCGAAATTGTGTGGTGGGGGTTGCGGAACGGGCGCACCGTTACGAGCGATGTTTTGTCGTCGAGTATTCCCGCCACAGAGTGTATCTGCGTTGTTTCAAGGCTCTCCGAAAGGGTGAGGGGCGGAAGTATCGAGGGGAGACGCTTAGCCATCATCGACTTGCCGCAGCCCGGGCTTCCCACGAGCAGTATGTTGTGTCCGCCGGCTGCCGCCACCTCGAAGGCGCGCTTGACGTTTTCCTGCCCGCGTACGTCAGAGAAATCCTCCATATAGGATGCCTGGTGTTCGTAGAACTCGCGGCGCGTGTCTATCTCGGTTGGCGCAATCTCCTCCCTGCTGTTAAAAAAAGCGGCAACCTGTGCCAGACTGTCAGCCCCATATACCTTGAGCTTGTTCACGGCTGCGGCCTCGCGCACGTTTGCCTTTGGCACAATCAGTCCCTCAAACTCCTCCTTGCGGGCATGAATTGATATGGGCAAAGCACCGCGCACCGGGCGCAGAGTGCCGTCAAGCCCGAGTTCCCCCACAAGCATGAATTTTTCGAGGCGTTCCTTGCAAACCGCCCCCTCGGCGGCGAGAATGCCTATGGCAATGGGCAGGTCGTAGCCCGAACCCTCCTTGCGCAGGTCGGCGGGGGCGAGGTTCACCACTATATGTGCTGTGGACTGGTGGAAACCGCTGTTGGAAATTGCCGTTCGTGTGCGGAAATAGCTCTCGCGCACGGCACTGTCGGGCAGACCCACGATGGAGTAGTTCGCACCTTTGGAGATGTTTACCTCAACCTCCACCGTCTTCACGTCAAGACCGTTGACGGCCGCAGAATACAGGCGCACAAGCATGGCGGGGTGTTTTGGGGTTATGGTTTCATGTATTTGCCGAGACGCGCCTTGAGGTCGGACTGCCTGATGTCGCGGGCAAGTATTTTGCCCTCGGGCGAAACCAGAACGTTCCCCGGCACATAGCTTACGCCAAACAGTTTTACCAGCGGGCTGTTCCAAGCCTTCTGGTCGCAGACGTTGTTTCCCGGGAGCGTGTCGCGGGTCATCGTGTTGCGGAAGCTGCGTATGTCGTAATCGAGGCAGACATTCACAAGCGCCATGCGCCCCATGAAAGGCTTCACAAGATTTTTCAGGCCCCGTATCTGCTGAAAACTGTCATACTCCCACGAAGCCCAGTAACTGACAAGCAAATATTTTCCTGCGAAATCCTTCAGCGACACTTCACCGCCCTTGTAAGTTTTCACCTTGAAGTCCGGGGCTTTTGCGCCCGGCATGGTGGAAAGCATGGGCATAACCCTGCCGGCAAGCCCGCTCAGGCGGGAATTGTGCGGCTGCTGTTTCAGAAGGAGCGTGAAAAGACGCTTCACCAACGGAGCGTCGATGTTTTTCACCTCAAGCAGGTAATTTTCGAACACAGCCTGAGCCGCAAGGGTCTTGGGGTTTTTGTTCACGAAGTCGGCGGCGATATTCTTCACCTGATCTCCGTGCTTGCCCTCAATGTCCTGATAAAACTGCGTCAGCAGTTCGTTTTCCTCGGTCTTGGTTACGCGCGTCTTTGCCAAATCGGCGGCATCCGTAACGAATTTCGCCACCTTTCCCGGCTCGGCGATAATCTTGCGCTGCGAGAAGTCGGGATATTGTATCGTGAGGATTTCCGGCTCCGTCAAATCGCGCTCATACGCAAACCTGCCGTCGCGTATGCGCAGGGTGTCATACTTGTCCTCGGAATAAATGAAGATATCGGCTGAACGGATATTCTTGAATTTTCCGTCCAGCCGAAACCTGTTTTTAGGAACACCGCAGCCCCCGAAAACGAGAGCTGCGAGTGCCATTACCATATAATTGCGGCTGCGCATGATGCCTGCCCTGCCGCAGTGTTACTTCACGATGCTCTTGAAAGCGGCGTCAGCGGCGAATTTGGCAAATTCCAAATCCTTGCCGGCGTATGAAGCGTATGTCGCGTCCTTGGCCACGGCATCCTTGAGGTTGCTGATGGCATCCTGCTTGTTGCCTGTGCGTGCTGCGAGAACTGCTTTCAAATAACTTGTGGTGGCGTCAGCCTTTGAAACCCCGGCGAGTGTCTTTGAGGCACTGTCGTAGTCCTTGCTCAAAATCTGCGCAAGAGCCGCGCTGTTGGTCTTAACGCCACGGAAGTAGTTTGCAGCCTGTGCGTAGTTGCCCTTCGCGATGTTCAGATTGCCGAGAGCCTCGTTGTAGTTGTTCGCGCCGTTGCCTTTCGCGATGTAGTTCTGAGCCGCGTCAACATCGCCCTCAAGCAGTGCGAGCATACCGGCGTTGACATTTGCCTCGGGGTTGTTGGCCTTGGCTGCGTTTGCCTTTGCGATATAGTTCTTCGCTGCCGAAGCGTCGCCCTTCGTATAGGCAATGGCAGCAAGGTTGTTGAATGCGCGGTAGTCCTTCGGGTAAAGTTCGGAAGTCTTTTTGTAGATGCCCTCCTGTTCTGCGGGGTTCTCGGTGAATGTTGCGGAATAGAGAAGCTCCTCAACGGAAAGCTGCGAGGGGTCTTTCTTGTACTGCTCAACAATCTCGTCATCGCTGCGCCCTATGAGGTCGTAGTTTATGGTGAGGCGTGAACGGCGGAGCTGGGGAAGCACCTCGTCAGCCAGCTCGCGGAATGCGGAAGAGATGTTCTTTATCTGCTGCTCGCGCTGCTCGGGGTCCTTGTACATGGAAAGCACGCGGAGAATAACCTCCTTGTCCTGGATGTTCGAAGCCGAGACAAGCTGCTGGAAACCGTCCCAGTCCTGGGCCGTATAGCGGGTGTCAACATTGGTGTTCACCTTTTCTTTCTTCAAGAGCTGGTTCACGTAGCCCTTGCTCGACTTCTCGCGCTGTGCGGCGAGCTTGTCGTTCAGCTTCAGGCCGCCGTCGGGGGAAGCGTAAGCCGAAACCTCAACGTTGTTAAGCTCCTTGCGGTCCTGGTCAGCCTTGATGTCGCGCAAAGTCTTGATGAAGTCCTGCACGGAAGTCTTCTTGAGTTCCGAATTGCGGATCTTGGCCTGCTGGATGAGGAACTGGATGCTTGCCTCCTGCTTCTGCTTCAGCACGTGCACGAAAGCGTCGGGGGCGATTGCGGGATTTGCCGATGCAAGCGTGCGCTTCAGCAGCTCGCTTGTGGCAACAACGCCGTCAGCGACCTTAACTTCGGGTATCTTGACGGTTTTCTTGCCGATTTTGCCGTCGAACTTCAAATAGAGTTCGCTCTGCTGCATCTCGGGCACATACTTGAAGGAGTTCTTCATAGTATAGTTGCCGCCAACCTTGTAGGAGATTGCCTGATCGTTGCCCTCAACCTTCTCTCCCTGAAAGCGCGCGCTCTGCCCGGGTGTCTGGTTGCCGCTGTATTTCATTACGGGGGTAACGGTTACCACCGCCTTGCGCTTCATGTATTTCTGCGGGAATTTTCCGTTTATCGTAACGTCAACCTTGCCCCCGTTGGTTTCCATAGGGTTGGGGGTTACTGTGAAATTGTCGGCCGAAAGTGCGCCCATCTTGCTGCAAGACGTGAGAGCCACAGCCCCGGCCAAAGCTAATACGATGTTTATTGTCTTTGACATTGCTGTTTTTGTTTATTATATGCACATTATATATGTGCGCAAAGATAAGAAATTATTGGCATTACGCCCCACGCAACGGCACTTGTTTTTGCGTATTTTCCCTTATTTGCGGTAATTTTCCACACCCGCCACGCAAAGCGGCATCCCAAGCACATATTCCGGCGGTCATTTCACGCCGTTTTAGCCAAAGCGCGGATTTTGGCTTATTTCCTTGGTTTCCAACAGCTTGACTTGTTTGTGAATTTGTTTCATAAGCATTTGGTTTTCACGTGCTTGCAAACTGCGAAAAAAAAGGTCTGATGTA
>DKDC01000009.1 GCA_002451695.1 Prevotellaceae bacterium UBA6858
GGAAGAACAATAGAATCGTTCCTTGGCATCAGCATGAACAGCGATAAGACCCCAGACTACAAGGGAATAGAGTTGAAAAGCTACCGGGATAAACGCAGCAGCAAGAAAAATGTACTGTTTACGCAAACTCCAGACTGGGACATCAGTGCCTTGAAGTCAGGCCGGCAAATTGTTGAGAAATATGGGTATTATACAGAGGACGGAAAAAAGACTTATCAAAACACTGTACAATGCACACCTCCAAACAGTCAGTTTCTTTTCCTCAATGTAAATCAGCCAGACGAACGGCTTGAACTCCAAGCACTGCAAAAAAGATTGGAGGATGTGGCTGCATGGCGATTAATGAAATTACACCAGAGGCTACTAACCAAACATCACGAAACATTTTGGATTGAAGTTGAGAACGAAAAGGCTGACGGTAAAGAATATTTCAGATACAAGCAGATTGAGCACACGAAGAATCCCAATGTGGGGCAGTTTGATATGCTCATTGAACAAAACATCATAACAGTGGACTTGTTGCTGTGCCGCCCAAGTGGGCATGGCGACACTTATTCTTTCAAAATCAAAAAGAAAGGAATGCCGCTCTTGTTCCCCGAGAGTACCATATATGTATTATAAATAGATGGAGGGGCATCTTGACAGAGCTACCGGAAGCCATCGTCGCTCCGGTCTGCACTGTAAAAAGAACATTTGGACTTTGCCTTTTACCGGCGGAGTCCTTTTTTGTTTTGGTGATGCCAATATTTTCGCACACACCGCCTTGTCCGTCCAAAACGAAAAACCCCCCGAGGTATTGAAGCCTCGGGGAGTTTTTACTTTCTATTGAAACCTTGTCAGATTGTCGGAGTTGGAGCGTCGATGTTATCTTCCTCCATTTCGTCTATCTGTTTGTTCTTCTTGTCGTACATTGCCTGTTCGTAGTCATCGCGGTCGATAACTATCAGCTTGCTGAACTGGCGCATACCTGTCCCGGCAGGAATAAGGTGTCCGCAAATAACGTTCTCCTTCATGCCCTCGAGCGGGTCAACCTTTCCGCGAATGGCTGCATCGTTGAGCACCTTGGTGGTTTCCTGGAAAGAAGCCGCCGACATGAAGCTCTTTGTCTGCAACGCCGCACGGGTGATGCCCTGAAGTATCTGGTTTGAAGTGGCTGCCACAGCATCACGCGCCTCCACGACGCGAAGATCCTTGCGCTTGAGCATGGAGTTCTCATCGCGGAGCTTGCGCACCGTAACAATCATGCCCCTCTTGAGGTTTTCGCTGTCGCCGGCATCGGTAACAACCTTCTTGCCCCAAATGCGGTCGTTCTCCTCGGAGAAGTCTATCTTATCCACAATCTCCTTTTCGAGGAACATTGTGTCTCCCGGGTCAACAATCTGAACCTTGCGCATCATCTGGCGGACGATAACCTCGAAGTGCTTGTCGTTGATTTTAACGCCCTGCAAACGGTAAACGTCCTGAACCTCGTTGACAATGTATTCCTGGACGGCAGTGGGACCTTTGATGGCAAGAATGTCATCGGGGGTCGTAGAGCCGTCGGAAAGCGGAGTTCCTGCGCGAACAAAGTCGTTTTGCTGTACAAGTATCTGCTTTGAAAGAGGCACAAGGTATTTCTTCACCTCGCCAATCTTGGACGTTACTATGATTTCGCGGTTTCCGCGCTTCACGCCGCCCATTGTGATTTCGCCGTCGATTTCGGAAACCACGGCGGGGTTGGACGGGTTGCGGGCCTCGAAGAGTTCGGTAACACGCGGCAGACCGCCGGTGATGTCGCCGGCCTTGCTCGTGGCACGCGGTATCTTGACAAGCACCTCACCCGCCTTGACTGCCTGACCGTCCTCCACCGTGAGGTGGCCGCCGATTGGCAGGTTGTAGGAACGGAGCAGCTCGCCATTCTCGTCAACGATATGGCAAGTCGGCACACGCGACTTCTCTTTTGACTCAATTATAATCTTCTCGCTAAGTCCTGTAGCCTCATCGGTTTCAACACGGAAGGTTACGTTGTCGAGAACGTCCTCAAACTTAATTCTGCCGCCAACTTCGGTTACGATTACGGCATTGAAAGGATCCCATTTTGCAATAAGCGTACCTTTTTCAACCACATCGCCCTCGTTTACGAAAAGTTCTGCGCCGTAAGGCACATTCTGGGTGGAGATAGCAATACCTGTGTTCTCGTCAACAAAACGAACCTCGGCAAGACGGCCGACAACAATCTTTCCTGTAGAGCCGTCATCGTGGGTTATGTCGATTGTGTGGAGTTCGTCAAATTCCAGACGCGAATTGTGCTTTGACGTAATGGTTGCGTTTGCCGCAGCATTGGCAGCCACACCGCCGGCGTGGAATGTACGGAGCGTAAGCTGCGTACCAGGCTCGCCGATAGACTGGGCAGCTATAACGCCCACAGCCTCGCCAAGCTGAACCATGCGGCCTGTTGCAAGGTTGCGGCCGTAGCACTTCTGGCACACGCCGTGCTTGCTTTCGCAAGTCAATACGGAACGGATTTCAACGCTCTCAATCGGGGACTTCTCGATCTCCTCGGCAAGCACCTCGGTGATTTCCTCGCCGGCAGAAACAATGAGTTTGCCGGTTGAAGGATTGTATATGTCGTGGACAGACACACGCCCGAGAATACGGTCGTATAGTGAGGAAATAACCTCATCACCGTCCTTGAGGGCAGTGCATACAAGACCGCGAAGCGTGCCGCAATCCTCCTCGGTGATAATCACATCGTGCGACACGTCAACGAGGCGGCGCGTAAGATAACCTGCATCGGCTGTTTTAAGAGCGGTGTCGGCAAGACCCTTGCGGGCACCGTGGGTTGATATGAAGTACTCGAGCACCGACATACCCTCCTTGAAGTTGGAGAGAATAGGATTCTCAATAATCTGCGCACCCTCCGCACCGGCTTTCTGGGGCTTGGCCATAAGACCACGCATACCTGCAAGCTGGGCAATCTGGTCGGCAGAACCACGGGCCCCGGAGTCGAGCATCATGAACACGGCATTGAAACCTCCGTCAGCACTTGACATCTGCTCCATAAGAGTTTTCTTGAGGTCGGTGTTGACGTGCGTCCATGCATCGATAACCTGATTATATCGTTCGTTGTCGGTTATGAAACCCATGTTGTAGTTGCTCGTAATCTGGTCAACCTCGCTGTTACCGCGCTCGACGATTTCCTTCTTTTCGGCAGGAATAATAATATCGTCAAGGTTGAACGAGAGACCTGCAAGGTACGCCATTTTGTACCCGAGGTTCTTGATGCCGTCAAGGAACTCGCAAGCCCTTGCCATACCTACAGTCTTTATAACAAGCGAGATGATGTCGCGAAGCGATTTCTTAGATATGAGCTTGTTGATAAAGCCGCACTCCTCGGGAATGATCTCGTTTACAATCACGCGTCCTACGGATGTTTCCACAAGGTGTTTCTCGGGAATGCCATCCTCGTTTATGTCGTTCACAAGCACCTTTACAGGGGCGTGTACGTCAACACGCTTTTCGTTGTATGCAATGATGGCCTCCTCAGGACCGTAGAACGTCAATCCCTCGCCCTTGCTGCCGGGACGCAACTTGGTTATGTAGTAAAGACCAAGCACCATGTCCTGCGAGGGCACCGTTATAGGAGCGCCGTTTGCAGGATTAAGGATGTTGTGGCTCTGAAGCATGAGAACCTGCGCCTCGATGACAGCCTCGTTGCTCAAAGGCAAATGTACAGCCATCTGGTCGCCGTCGAAGTCGGCGTTGAACGGCGTACAAGCCAACGGGTGCAACTGAATAGCCTTACCCTCGATGAGCCTTGGCTGGAATGCTTGAATACTCAAACGGTGAAGTGTCGGCGCACGGTTGAGGAGTACCGGATGTCCTTTCATCACATATTCAAGAATGTCCCAAATTATAGGATCATGGCGGTCGATTATCTTCTTCGCACTTTTAACCGTCTTGACAACACCGCGTTCTATGAGCTTGCGGATGATAAACGGCTTGTAAAGCTCTGCCGCCATAAGCTTGGGAAGACCGCACTCACCCATCTTCAGTTCCGGACCAACCACAATAACGGAACGTGCGGAATAGTCAACACGCTTACCTAGAAGATTCTGGCGGAAACGTCCGGGCTTTCCTTTGAGTGCGTCGGAAAGGGACTTCAGCGGGCGGGCTGATTCGCTCTTTACGGCACTGCTCTTGCGAGAATTGTCGAACAAACTGTCAACGGCTTCCTGAAGCATACGTTTCTCGTTGCGGAGAATCACTTCGGGAGCCTTTATCTCTATAAGGCGTTTTAGACGGTTGTTGCGTATCAGCACACGGCGGTAGAGGTCGTTGAGGTCGGAAGTTGCAAAGCGTCCTCCGTCAAGCGGCACTAGCGGACGAAGTTCGGGCGGAGTTACAGGAATAATATTCATGATCATCCACTCGGGCTTGTTGCGCCCACGGCTCGAACGGAATGCCTCCACAACCTGCAAACGCTTTAAAGCCTCGGTCTTGCGCTGCTGCGAAGTGTCATTGTTGGCGCGGTCGCGAAGTTCATAGGAGAGCGAATCGAGGTCTATGGTCTTCAGAAGATCATAAATGGCCTCACCGCCCATCTTGGCGATGAACTTGTTGGGGTCGCTATCATCAAGATATTGGTTATCCTTGGGCAGTTTGTCAAGCAAGTCAAGGTATTCGTCCTCTGTGAGGAGATCCATCTTGCTGACACCCATTTCATCATCCTCGTTCTTTTTCTCAAGGATACCGGGCTGGATAACCACGTAACGTTCGTAGTATATTATCATGTCAAGCTTCTTGGTGGGAATGCCAAGAAGATAACCAATCTTGTTTGGTAGCGAGCGGAAATACCAGATATGCGCCACAGGGACAACAAGCTGGATGTGTCCGCAACGGTCGCGGCGCACCTTCTTTTCCGTTACCTCAACACCGCAACGGTCGCAGACAATGCCCTTGTAGCGAATGCCCTTATATTTTCCGCAATGGCATTCGTAGTCCTTTGTTGGACCAAAAATGCGTTCGCAGAAAAGACCGTCGCGCTCGGGCTTGTAGGTGCGGTAGTTAATGGTTTCCGGTTTCAAAACCTCGCCATACGAATTTTCCAAAATCTCTTCGGGTGAAGCAAGACCTATGGAAATCTTCGAAAACTGACTCTTTATCTTGTTTTCTTTCTTGAAAGCCATGTTATGTTTGTATATGATATTGAAAAAGAGTTCTTAATATTATTCGAGCGATACGCTCAAGCCCAATCCCTGAAGCTCATGGAGCAACACATTAAGAGATTCGGGAATGCCCGGAGTGCCAATGGGATCACCTTTGACGATTGATTCGTAAGCCTTGGCACGACCCATAACGTCATCACTCTTTATTGTAAGCATTTCCTGAAGCACGTGTGAAGCACCAAACGCCTCAAGTGCCCAAACCTCCATTTCTCCAAAACGTTGTCCGCCGAACTGGGCCTTACCGCCAAGCGGCTGCTGCGTGATGAGAGAGTAAGGACCGATAGAACGGGCATGCATCTTGTCTTCCACCATGTGTCCGAGCTTGAGCATATAGGTTACACCTACGGTAGCCTTTTGGTCAAACGGTTCGCCAGTTTCACCATCGTAAAGCTGCATTGAGCAGTAACGCGGCAAACCGGCCTTGTCTGTCCATTCGCACAAGTCATCAAGCTTTGCGCCATCGAAAATCGGCGTACTGAACTTAACGCCGAGACGGCGACCCGCAGCACCGAGAATTGCCTCGAATATCTGACCGAGGTTCATACGCGAAGGCACGCCAAGAGGATTGAGTACGATGTCAACAGGCCGGCCGTCTGCAAGGAACGGCATATCTTCTTGACGCACAATCTTGGAAACAATACCCTTGTTGCCGTGGCGACCTGCCATCTTGTCGCCTACGCCAATCTTACGTTTCTTGGCAATGTAAACCTTAGCCATCTGAATAATGCCGGAAGGCAGCTCATCGCCAATCGTAATGGCAAACTTGTTGCGCTTGAGCTGGGCATCCATTATATTGAACTTCTTGAGATAGTTCAATATAAGTTTCTGGATTAGTTCATTCTTATCAGCGTCCGATGTCCACTTGCTAAGCTGGACTGCGGTATAGTCAACATTTTCAAGGATTTCCTTCTTGAACTTTGCACCTTTGGCTATCAGTTCAACGCCTGTGTTGTCCTTTACGCCCTGCGAGGTGCGTCCTTTGGTGAGGACGAGAAGTTTTTCTACAAGAACAGACTTCAACTCGTTGGTTTCAGCCTCGAATTTCTTGTCAAGCTTTTCCAGTTCAATCTTATCGGCAGCCTTTGAAGCACGTGTCTTCATTGCCTTAGAGAACAAACGGCGGTCTATCACCACACCGCTAAGCGACGGATTTGCCTTCAGTGAAGCATCCTTTACATCGCCAGCCTTGTCGCCAAAGATTGCACGGAGAAGTTTCTCCTCGGGCGAAGGATCACTTTCTCCCTTAGGAGTGATTTTACCTATCAGTATATCTCCCGGCTCTACTCGCGCGCCAATACGGATAATTCCATTATCGTCCAAATCTTTGGTTGCCTCCTCGCTTACGTTAGGAATATCATTGGTCAGTTCCTCCACACCACGCTTTGTTTCGCGCACTTCGAGGGAAAACTCGTCAATATGAACGGAAGTCAAAACATCCTCGCGAACACAACGCTCGCTGAGAACAATCGCATCCTCGTAATTGTAACCCTTCCAAGGCATATAAGCAACAAGCAGGTTGCGGCCCAATGCCAATTCACCCTTTTCCGTAGCATAACCCTCGGTAAGGATGTCGCCTTTCTTTACGCGCTGACCTTTTACACAAATCGGACGAAGGTCAACAACCATATTCTGGTTGGTGCGGCGGAACTTGGGTATCTTATAAACTTTGAGCGCAGGATCGAAACTCACGAACTCTTCGTCCTCCGTACGGTCGTACAATATGTCAATATGGTTGGCATCAACATAGTCAACTACGCCATCGCCCTCTGCTGTAATCATGGTGCGAGAATTTTCGCAGACCTGCTTCTCTATACCAGTTCCCACAATCGGGGCCTCATTATGAATAAGAGGAACTGCCTGGCGCATCATGTTAGAACCCATGAGTGCGCGGTGAGCATCGTCATGTTCCAAGAACGGAATGAGCGCGGCGGCTATTGACGCAATCTGCTGCGGAGCAACGTCCATGAGATCAACCTCTGAAGGCGGTACAACAGGATAGTCAGCATCGCGGCGGCATTTAACCTTGGTGCGGATAAATGTTCCGTCATCATTCAGCGGAGCATTACCCTGTCCGATAATCTTTTCTTCCTCCTCCTCTGCCGAAAGATATACAATGTGGTCGTTGTTAAGATCCACTTTCGAATCTTTAACCACCCTATAAGGAGTCTCGATGAAACCAAGGCTGTCTATCTTGGCATAAACGCAAAGTGAAGAGATCAGTCCGATGTTAGGACCTTCAGGAGACTCGATAGGACAAAGGCGACCATAATGGGTGTAATGCACATCTCGAACCTCGAAACCGGCACGTTCACGCGAAAGACCGCCGGGACCAAGAGCCGAAAGACGACGCTTGTGGGTTACTTCGGCAAGAGGGTTGGTCTGGTCCATAAACTGTGAAAGAGGATTCGTTCCGAAGAACGAATTAATCACCGACGATATAGTCTTGGTGTTAATAAGGTCGGTAGGAGTGAAAACCTCGTTGTCGCGGACATTCATACGCTCGCGAATTGTACGGCTCATACGTGCCAAACCTATAGCAAACTGATTTGCCAACTGCTCACCAACAGTACGCACACGACGGTTACTCAAATGGTCAATGTCATCAACCGTGGCCTTTGAGTTAATAAGCCTGATGAGATATTTAATAATCTCGATTATATCTTCCTTGGTAAGCACGCGGACACTCATGTCCGTATCCAGCCCAAGTTTTTTGTTTATTCTGTAACGCCCAACCTCGTCAAGGTCATAACGCTTGTCTGAAAAGAACAAGCCGTTGATAACCTCGCGTGCGCTCGCATCATCGGCGGGGTCTGCATTACGAAGCTGGCGGTATATATAAAGGACTGCTTCCTTTTCTGAATTGCAAGGGTCTTTTTTAAGAGTGTTGAAAACTATAGAGTAATCAAGGCTGTCCGCAGACTCTTCCTTATGCACAAGGATTGTCTTTTCTCCGCTGTCGATAATTGCAGGAATATTCTCTTCGTTGATTTCCATTTCACGGTCGAGAACCACCTCGTTACGTTCAATAGATACAACCTCACCCGTATCTTCGTCAACAAAATCTTCAACCCAACTCTTAAGAACTCGGGCCGCGATTTTACGTCCTATGCATTTCTTCAAATTAGCCTTGTTGACCTTTACATTCTCTGCAAGATTGAATATGTCGAGTATGTCTTTGTCGGTTTCAAAACCGATTGCACGCAAAAGCGTCGTTACAGGCAACTTTTTCTTCCGGTCGATGTAGGCGTACATCACATTGTTTATGTCAGTCGCAAACTCAATCCATGAACCCTTGAACGGAATTATGCGGGCAGAATATAACTGCGTGCCGTTTGCATGTATGCTTGAACCGAAGAACACGCCCGGAGAGCGGTGAAGCTGTGAAACAACCACTCGTTCTGCGCCATTGATAACGAATGTTCCATAATCGGTCATATATGGTATTGGACCGAGAAATACATTTTGCACAACCGTATCAAAATCTTCATGACCGGGGTCCGTGCAATATAGCTTTAGTTTGGCCTTCAAGGGGACGTTGTAGGTCAGTCCGCGTTCAAGGCATTCTTCAATCGAATAGCGCGGGGAATCGATTGAATAGTCGAGAAATTCCAAAACAAAATTATTGCGCGTGTCGGCAATGGGGAAGTTCTCTGCAAAAACCTTGTAAAGGCCATCATTCTTGCGCTCCTCGGGTGGAGTGTCAAGCTGCAAGAAATCGCGGAACGATTTTATCTGAACGTCAAGAAAGTCCGGAAATGGCATTGGCTCTTTAACCGATGCAAAATTCACTCTCTGATTTACAATTTTTGAGGACATTCGTTATATATTAATTGTATGATTTTTTAATACGCAAAAAAGTTAAGAACCCTCTACCAGAGGATCCTTAACTATATTTTTCGAGTTAAATGGGTTACTTAACCTCAACCTCAGCTCCCGCAGCCTCAACAGCCTTCTTGAGAGCTTCAGCCTCTTCTTTAGCAACGCCTTCCTTCAATTTTGAGGGAGCTGCATCAACGAGATCCTTCGCTTCCTTCAGACCAAGACCGCAAGCTTCCTTAACAGCCTTCACAACCTGAAGTTTTGCGCTGCCTGCGCTCTTAAGAATTACGTCAAAAGCTGTCTTCTCTTCAACAGCCTCGCCAGCTGCAGCGGGACCTGCTGCTACAGCAACTGCTGCGGCGGCCGGCTCGATTCCATACTCGTCCTTGAGAACCTGAGCTAACTCGTTTACTTCTTTTACTGTCAAATTTACCAATTCTTCAGCAATAGCTTTAATATCTGCCATTTTAATTCTATTTTTATTGTTTTTATTCTACTTAATTTTTATTCGGGACGTTCGCCCAGTGTTTTTAATACCCCATGTATGGTATGTCCACCACTCTGGAGCGCAGAGATGACATTCTTCGTCGGCGACTGCAACAGAGCAACGATTTCGGCAATAACCTCGTTCTTACTCTTCAGTGCTATCAAAGCGTCAAGGTTTTCAGCACCTACATAGAAACTTTGTTCTGCATAGGCAGCCTTAAGTCCGGGAATACCGTCCTTTCCTTTTTCCTTTATAAGTTTTGCGGGAACATTTGCCGTGTTACAAAGCATTAAGGCCGTTGTTCCTTTCAAACTTCCATAAAGCGGAGAATAGTCGATTTCACTTGCCTCAAAAGCTTTCTGAAGCAGAGTGTTCTTAACGACAACCATTTTGACTTCGCGTTTGAAACACTCACGACGGAGAGCCGTAGTTTTTTCCGCATTCATCGCAGTTACGTCAACAAGATAGAAGTTGGCGTATTCCTTGAGAAGCGCACCGAGATTCTCTATTACTATAGTTTTCTGTTCCTTTTTCATAATTCAAAATTAGTTTTGGTCATCCGCTCCGATAGACTTTGGATCAACACGAAGCCCACGACTCATAGTGCTTGACAAGAAGATACTCTTTATGTAAGTTCCTTTTGCCGCAGCAGGTTTAAGTTTGATTATTGTATTGAGGAACTCTTTTGCGTTCTGCACAATTTGCTCGGCCGTAAACGAAACCTTGCCTATCGATGTGTGTACGATGCCAGTCTTGTCAACTTTGAAGTCGATTTTGCCCTGTTTAACTTCACGTACAGCCTTGGCAACATCCATAGTTACAGTGCCACTCTTGGGGTTAGGCATAAGACCACGAGGACCAAGAATACGTCCCAAAGGTCCAAGCTTGCCCATCACTGAAGGCATTGTTATAATCACATCAATATCGGTCCAGCCACCTTTAATCTTGTCGATATACTCGTCAAGACCAACATAGTCTGCACCTGCTTCCTTAGCCGCATTCTCCACATCGGGAGTGCAGAGACAAAGAACACGCACAGTCTTGCCTGTTCCATTGGGCAGGGAAACAACGCCGCGTACCATTTGATTTGCCTTACGTGGATCAACTCCCAAACGCACGTCAATATCAAGAGAAGCATCAAATTTGGTCGTAGTTATCTCCTTCACCAATTTGGATGCCTCGCTGAGCGTATAAACCTTCCCTGCTTCAATTTTGTCGGCTACAGACTTTTGATTTTTTGTCAGTTTACTCATGTCTAAATTGAAGTTTTATGTTATTTGTTAGGGAAGTCCCCTCTAACGGTTATACCCATACTACGGGCTGTGCCGGCCACCATCTTCATAGCTGCCTCAACAGTAAAGCAGTTCAGATCGTTCATTTTGTCTTCGGCAATAGCACGCACCTGATCCCACGTTACCTCGGCAATCTTAACACGGTTAGGCTCCGCAGATCCACTCTTTTTGTTTGCAACTTCCAAGAGTTGTATTGCAGCAGGAGGAGTCTTTACAACAAACGAGAACGATTTGTCCGCGAAATAAGTAATGACCACAGGCAGAACCTTTCCTGCCTTTTCCTTTGTCCTGGCATTAAACTGCTTGCAGAAGTCCATGATGTTTATTCCCTTAGAACCCAAAGCAGGACCTACGGGAGGTGATGGATTTGCAGCGCCGCCTTTAATCTGTAATTTGATTAATCCAGCAACTTCTTTTGCCATTTTGTTTTGTTTTAATAATGATTATTTTAGGAATTGCACGACACGTAACACTATCATGCTACTCCTTTTCCACCTGCATAAAACCCAATTCCAAAGGAGTGTTGCGTCCGAATACCTTTACAGACACCGTAAGCTTCTTCTTCTCGTTGTTGATTTCCTCAACAACGCCACCAAAGTTGCTGAACGGTCCTTCGGTAACCTTCACACTGTCTCCCACTGCAAATTGCGGCAAGATTTCCTGACTCTCGCTTTCCATCTCGTCAATACTTCCCAATATGCGGTTGATTTCGCTTGAGCGAAGGGGAACCGGCTGTTCCATACCTCCGAGAAAGCCCAACACGTTCGGAGTGTAGCGCAAATCCTGCGCAACCTCACCAACGAGCTTGGCTTCTACCAACACATAGCCCGGCATGGAGTTGCGTTCCTTTACAGTACGCTTTCCATTCGGGCTTGAATAAACCACCTTTTCTGTAGGAATGAGAACCTGCGATACGTTGCCATTGAAGTGCCCGTTTTTAATTCCGAGCTCGATGTATTCTTTCACCTTTCCTTCTTTGCCACTTACCGCACGCAGCACATACCACCTCATTTCTGCGGGTGTTGTCTTATGATTTTCCATTACAGAGCTGGTTGATTAATGCGGATAGACATTTCCCATCACGAACTGGAAGCACTGGTCTAATGCAAAGACCACTATAGCAATGATTATGGAAGCTGTCAAAACAACCACTGCATTATGCCCCAATTCCCGACCCGACGGCCAAGTTGTCTTATACAAAAGCTCCTCGTAAGAAGCCTTGCAATATGCAAATGCTTTTTTCAACATATTCTTTATTTTTTAGCACGGGAAGAGAGACTCGAACTCCCGACACCTGGTTTTGGAGACCAGTGCTCTACCAAACTGAGCTATTCCCGTAAATAAGGCTCTCGTCTCTCGCAAGGCAAGAGCCTTATATTGTTTATTCTTTCAAAGAAAGATTAGTCTATGATCTGTGTAATCTGACCAGAGCCTACGGTACGACCGCCTTCACGGATTGCGAAGCGAAGACCTACGTTGAGAGCTACCGGGTAGATAAGTTCCACAGTAATCTCCACGTTATCGCCAGGCATCACCATTTCAGTTCCTTCAGGAAGAGAAATTTCACCCGTGCAGTCCATTGTGCGAAGATAGAACTGAGGACGATACTTGTTGCCGAACGGTGTATGACGGCCGCCTTCCTCTTTCTTCAACACGTAGATCGAAGCCTTGAACTTTGAGTGAGGAGTGATGGCACCCGGGTGGGTAATAACCATACCTCTCTTGATTTCGCTCTTGTCAATACCACGGAGAAGAAGACCTACGTTATCACCAGCCTCGCCTTCGTCAAGTATCTTGCGGAACATTTCAACGCCAGTTACAACCGACTTCTTGTCCTCACCAAGACCGAGAATCTGAACTTCATCGCCAACCTTAACCTTACCGGTTTCGATACGGCCTGTTGCAACAGTACCACGGCCAGTAATAGAGAAGATATCCTCTACAGGCATAAGGAACGGTTTGTCAACCTCGCGCTGCGGCTCCTGAATCCATTCGTCAACAGCATCCATGAGTTCGATAACCTTGTCTTCCCACTTAGCCACACCGTTAAGTGCGCCAAGAGCGGAACCGCGAATTATAGGAGTGTCCTCTTCGTAGTCGTACTGTGTGAGAAGCTCACGCATTTCCATTTCCACGAGCTCGAGCATTTCCTCATCCTCAACAAGGTCGCACTTGTTAAGGAACACCACAAGACGGGGAACGTTCACCTGACGAGCCAAAAGGATGTGCTCGCGCGTCTGGGGCATAGGACCGTCGGTTGCAGCCACAACGATAATAGCACCGTCCATCTGAGCGGCACCAGTTACCATGTTCTTCACATAGTCAGCGTGTCCCGGGCAGTCAACGTGCGCATAGTGGCGCTTGTTTGTTTCATATTCAATGTGAGAAGAGTTAATGGTGATACCACGCTCTTTCTCTTCAGGTGCATTGTCAATCTGATCGAACGACTTAACGTCTTCACCTGTTCCCAAACGCTCATGGAGCACCTTGGAGATGGCAGCCGTCAAAGTTGTCTTTCCATGGTCAACATGTCCAATCGTACCGATGTTAACATGCGGCTTGGTACGCACAAATTGTTCTTTAGCCATAGCTTTATTCTTTTATAATTGTTATTTTAGTGAATATTCTCCACATTACGTCTATTACAACAGAGAGCTGTTACCGAGACTTGAACTCGGGACCTCTTCCTTACCAAGGAAGTGCTCTACCACTGAGCTATAACAGCAATTGGAGCGGAAAACGGGACTCAAACCCGCGACCCCCAGCTTGGAAGGCTAGTGCTCTATCAACTGAGCTATTTCCGCAATTACATTTTCGTTCTGTGTGGGCAAGGACGGATTCGAACCACCGAAGGCGTAAGCCAGCAGATTTACAGTCTGCCCCATTTGGCCACTCTGGAACTTGCCCTTTTAATAAAATCTGACTGCAAATTGCAGCCGTCCCGGCAATCGAACTGTTCCCGAAACGGCTGCAAAGTTACTTATTAAATTCTAACTGCAAAATTTTTGGGGCGTTTTTTTTAATATCCGCGCTGTTTTTCCTTGTACTTTGCCAATTGGCGCTGCAAAGCATCGACACAAAGGTCAACCCCCTCCTCAAAAGTGTCGCACGTTTTTTCGGCAAACAGTTCGCCGTTCGGCATGAACAGGCGCACCCCTGCGGACTTGTTTTTGGCTGTTTCGGGCTTCACCACTTTCAGCACCACCTCGGCAGCCCCCTCGGGACCGCTTGCCTTTGACAACTTTGAGACTTTCCTCTCAATGAACTCATGCAGCTTTTCGTTTGCATCAAAATGGATTGATTTCACCTTTATCTCCATAATCATATCTTTTTAAGCCCTTGGATGGGCAAGTTGATAATTCTTCTTCAGCTCCTCCATAGAGGTGTGGGTGTATATCTCCGTCGTGGCAAGGCTCTCATGCCCGAGCAGCCTCCTCACCGCCTCTATGTCCGCGCCATGGTTAAGCATCGCCGTCGCAAAGGAGTGGCGCAGCACGTGGGGCGAACGCTTTTTCATCGTTGTTACAAGCGACAGTTCCTCGTTCACGACTTTCCTCACCCGCGAATTGGAAAGACGCTTTCCTTTTGCGTCAACATACAATGCGCCGCCACTGCACCCCACCGCCACTGCGCGTTTTTGCAGATAAGCCTCCACAAGCGCGAGCAACTGCGGCGCAAGCGGGATTATGCGCTGCTTGTCCCTTTTTCCCGTAACCTTCACGCATTTCCCGCTCCTGTCTACGTCGGGGCAATCGAGCGATGTCAGTTCCGAGAGGCGCATGCCCGTGCCGTAGAACATTTCCAAAATCAGATGGTTTCTGACCCCCTCGAAAGTGTCGGGAAAACTTATGTCGTCAAGCAGCCGTTCCATATCTTTTTCTTTCACGAAATATGGCAACGCCTTTGACTTTTTAGGCCCGACTATGCGAACCGTGGGATCTGCCCCACACAGTTTTTTTGCAAGGGCGAACTTGAAATAGCTGCGCAGCGCACTCAAACGCCTGTTCACCGAAACCGCAGAATTTCCAGCCTCAAGCATCGATGCCATCCAGCGGCGTATTTGCTTTTCGGCTGCGTCTGTATGCAGGGAGACTTCACCGCCGCCCGCACCGCACACCGTGCGAACAAATTCCTCAAAGTGCCGCAAATCCCTTTCGTAGCTATCAACCGTAAGCGCGGAATAGTTACGTTCATACCTCAGATAATCGCAAAATTCCTCTATATACATAAATTCGCCACGCAATTGGTTCACGCAACGAATTTAGACAAAAATTCCCGAAGACGCAAGCATCTCCGGGAATTTATTTTCCTCTTATATTATATGTATAAGAAAGCGCGGGATTAATCCTCTTTTTCGCTATTGAGCCTTTGGATATAAACAGCGTGCTCTTTTTTCAAACGGCGAACTACAGAAGGTTTGTTAAACTGCTGGCGGCTGCGCAACTCCTTCACCACGCCTGTCTTTTCAAATTTACGCTTGAATTTCTTCAAAGCCCTTTCGATGTTTTCGCCTTCTTTTACGGGTACTACAATCATGTTCTTTATTTATTATTAGTTTATTATATTTCTTCGCCAATGGCATATCCAAGGCATCCAAAGCCTCCATGCCAAATTTCACGGCTGCAAAATTAGTCATACTTTTGTGATATGCAAAAATTTAGTGCCACTTTTTTAACGCTTCCTCTTATTTTCTTGCAACTTCCCCGCCGTCAGGCTGTCTGTTCACAAAAAAGAAGGGACCCGAAATCCATATTCAGGTCCCTTCCGCTCTCATACGCCCGGCAGGCTATTTGGAGTTGCTGCCGAACGCGCCGGACAATGCGGCAAGCACCGCTTTCAACACTCTGATTACTATCTCTATCACTTTTTTGCCTTGTTCTGTCATAATTTTTCTGTTTTGTTTTTTCATTGCTTTAAAGAAATCCGCCCTGCCTCATGGCAAGGCGGATTCCATTTCACTTAAAGTTTCAGGCGTTGGGGTCAACCTGGCTCCCGCCGTTGCCGCTGTCGCTTTCGCCTGCCTCCTCCAGGCTCACGAGCTTCACGTCCTTGTTGGTTATCGCGAATGCGGAACGCATCGCGGCGCTCTTGGTGAAGCGCACCCTGACTTGGGAAATGTTGCTCTTTTGGAAGTCGCCCTTGTTCTCCGCGCCCTTCGACTTCAGGGTTGCGCGGAAAGACCCTAGGTCGCCGAACCTGACGCTCTTGCCGTCCTGGAGCGAAAGGATTATCTGTTCCTGAAGCGAGGAGAGCACCGCTTTCACGTCGTGCACGGTTACGGTGCACTCGCGGCTGATGTTTGCGGCTATCTGCTCAAGGGTCAGATATGAGCTGTTCTTGACCTGCGCATAGAATTTCTCAGTTCCGTCCTTGGGGTTCTTGCGCTTGATTACGTTGTAATAAATCATGGTAATTTGTTTTGGTTGGTTAGTTTTTGGTTTCACTCACCGTGAGGGGCCTTGCAGCGTCATGCGGCTCGTGTATCAACGTTGACGGTGCAAAGATACGTCCGTTCGCAAGCCGTCTGAAGCCCAGCGAAGCCCAACCCTGCAAAATCACGCATTTCCGCCGCTCCGCAACCGCCATATATACATATCGTTTCACGGTTTCCATAAAAAATGCCGTCCACTCTCCGCACATTCTCCCTATTTCCCCAATTCGGGAAAACACAGGGCAGCTATGCGCGTTCCACGGCATATATCCCGCCAACTTGTTCTTGAAGAGGCAGCAACCACCCTCCACCCGACCGCCCTCCGTTCCACTTCAAATCCCCACCAAATCTTTAACGGCATTGCAAAAGCCGCCCAAACAGCGTAACTCATTGAGCGGCAAAGACATACCCATACAAAATATATCACGAGTAACTTTTTGTTTTTCAGAGATTTGCAACAAGAGAAAAAAGGTCCGATGTAGTTTTAATTATATCAGACATAATTTTTCCTGCGTCCTATGTAGTTTTTCCTACATCCGATGTTGTTTTGGCGGTATTGGTTTTGCAATAATTGTAGGGGCGTATGGCATACGCCCTGAATTGTGCCGCATGAGCCGCAACGCACACCTGCGTAAAACATATACACACGCCACAACCCCTCAAACGGCTTGCGCTTCTCAACTCACCGCCACCTTGCTGCTGTAAGCCTTGCCGTTCACATTGATGTACAATATGTAATCGCCCCGGCGCAAGCCGTTGCAGTCGAGAACCAACGTGTAATCCCCACCTGCCTCGTCGGTGCGCCCCGCCTTGCGCCAAACTTCGCCCATTATGCCGCAAACCAATGCCTGCACGCGGGCTTTCCCACTCAAACTGTAGCGCAATGTCACCACGTTGCCGCTGTTCTCCACGCTGTACTCTATAATGTCTCCCGCAGCATTGCCCGCAGCGGCGGAGTCTGCCCTTGCCACCGCAAGGTTGGCACTGTCGGAAAGTGTTCGCTGGCTGTCGGGGAGGCACATGAACGCGGTGCGGACGCTTTTCACGAAGTCGGTGTTGTGGTAATAGCTCGCGGAGCGGGTCTCTAACACGGGATAGCGGCAGCCGCGCGCGTACCATCTGTAAAACTCCTCTATCTCGACGAGCCTTTCCGCCCCACTGCCCATAACCGTGTCCCTGTCCATGCCAAGCGAGGCGGTTCTCACGGTGTGTACACGCAGCACGTTCTTCAGGGTGTCCCCGTCAGGACATATCAGAATGCCCTGCCCGTCTGCCGTGATGCTCACCGTGCCGTATGCCTCCACGGCGTTCCTGTTCGCGTACTTGCCCGCGCCGCTGTAGGATGACGAACTTGCATCGCCGTACTTCATAGGGTATTTCATTTCGAGAACAGGCTCCGCAAAGTTTATGTTGCTTACGGTTGTCTGATAGTTCGTGAGCAGCAGCGAGCCTCCCTCAAGCCTGTACCTGCACGTGAACGGCGGTTCAAGGCAGTAGAGCGAGGAGTCGGGGGCAAGGCGGTGCTCCACGCGGTAGTCCTTCCTCACCGTCTCCACGTTGCGGAAGTCCCACACGGCGTTGTTGCCGTCAAATCCCGGGTCGGGGGCTGCAATCTGGCGTTTGTGCAGAATGTCGCCGCCGCGCATCATGTTCAGCGGCGCGGTGAGCGTGTTCTGTGCCGGCACCGGCAACGGCAGCAGCACCGCCGCAAAAACCGCCGCGCCGGCAATGCGGCGCACCGCGCTTTCCTTATTTTGTCTCCTTGCCATAGTTGTAGCGGTATTCGTTAATTGTGTGTCCGTTGCCGTCATAAGTTCTTATTAACCGCCCCAGGCCGTCGTATGTGTAGCGCAGGGTGTAGCCGTCGGGGCGTGTAACCGACGTTACGCCCACAAGCGGCGAATGGGTGAAGGCGGTTATTTCCGCATTGGTGCACTGCGGCTTTTTGTAGAGGGTGAGCGGGGAATAGCCGCCCGCAACGGCTTTCTCAAGGTTCACGCTCGTCATGCCACGCGCCACCACGAGCGGCTGCATGAGGTCGGTGTCCCAATGCACGGCGGTAGGGATGTTGTCGCGCCCTGTTTCCTCAACAATCCTGCCGCCACTGTTGTATTTGTACGAGTACAGGCGGCACAAACTTCCGTCTTTCAAAAACTCCGAAACCTCCGACAGTACAATGTTGCCGTTGCCGTCCACGGCATATTTGTTCTGCACGCCGCCGGAAAGGACTTCGCCCGAACTGCCGTCCTTGGTGTACATCTTTTCATGCACAGGGTAAAGGAGCATATTCGCCGATTTCATGCGCTGCGACACACTGTCGTTTAAGTCCGGGGCATAGGCGTTCCGCGTTATCGTCCGGCAGTCCCCAACCGCCGCCACCGTCTCCGTGGGTTGCAGATGCACCGCGCTGCCGTAGGTATAAAATGTCTTTGAACGCATCCTCTCGTTCCCCACTCCGTATTCTGCAACAACGGTACTGTCAAGGTGCTGCCAGTCGGAGGTGTAGGTGTAATTCGAGGGGATGAACAAATCGCGTATGTTTTCGTAGCGTCCTTTGTCAGCCATGTAATCATACAAAAGTGAAATATCAGAAAATTCATACATATAGTTCATGACAAATCCTTTCTTGCTGTATGAAATCCTTCCGTCCACACTATAAAAGTTGCGCGTATCCCTCACCAACCGTGGCGCGGCGGATGCGCAGTCAAACTCACGCTTCCTAATAAGTTTGCCGCGAAGATGTGATTGGCTTACCACAGGGACATTATATGCCGCATACAAATCTCTGGGGTCTGAAAAATCATAAGCAGTGTATGCCTCCAAATTGTTGTTTTTGCCGTAAACCTTTTCTCTAACAGTCTTATAGGAATATTCATTCTCACTCGGGCCTCTGTCAAGTTCAGAACTTGCGACATAGGTGGCTATCTTTTCCCTGTATGATATATTGCCATATCTCGCAGTCGTACATATCCCGGATTTTTTTATGCTTGAAAGATCGTCTGTCGTTGTCAAAAATCCGCTTGAACGTCCTAATGAATCGGTGTATTCGTATTCTCTTGTGCTTATAGTCTTTCCGTCCTTGTCTGTCTGTACAAGTCTTTTTATCCTCAAGCCTGTGAAAGGCCGGTTATATTTGTCTTGATCTTCATCGGGGTTATACGCATCGTAAGTCAAAGTGCAGCGCACCTCCTCATAGTTGCCGCAATTTACCATTACACTAAGATTGTAAACTTTGCCCGCCTCCAAGTCCACGTTTTGAGCTTCCGTAAATTCCCTTTTCACGTGTGGATCAAAAAACACCTGCCTGTCATTAAGGTATATCATGCAGGTGTCGTATTTGTTGTGGGACATATTCGTATCCACCTTTCTTCTTACCGTATATTCCAAAGACGCTTTTTGGGATATGTGCGAAGTGAAAGTTTCCGAGTACGTAAGAATAGTACTCCACCTCAAACCGTATGTTTCAATCGGCGGCAACAATTCTCCCCTACTGTTACATTTCAAAGAATCCGGCGGCGTTGCCACTATATGCAATAACTGTTGGTCTTGTCTTATTTTATAACCCTCAAAAAGGGATTTCTCCCTGTTTATGCGGTTTATCTCCCACTCAAATTCCGTCTTGCCTTTGGTTGGATAGGTTATGTTTTTCAGTGAACCGCACTTTAGGAATTCCTCTTTGGGTGTCCTGTCTGCACTACCCACTATATAGTTTTTCTTACCGTATGAAGACATATCTGTCCGAGGAATGAGATCGCCGTTCGGTGCTCCATTATAATATCCCCAAAAGTCCATTTTGTAGCTTTTCTTCCCAGGCAAATCGTTTTTACCGTAATATTCAAATTTGGCGACCAGTCTCAATTCAACCAAGCCTTCCTGATTGGCAAATCCCTGCTCCGTTACGGAATCCAAACAAAGACGATACAATTCTGCGGCTTTATTCCCAGCCACACTATCATTATCATTGAAATAGGAATAATGAAAGAGAAACTTTTTCAGCACCTTGTATTGTCCGTTTTCCTTTTTTTCCACAACAATGTTATCCAGCTTTTTTATCGTGGTATATATGTCGGGCGGAGAAATGTCCAGACGACCCGACAGATTGAACACAAGTCTGCCTCCTCGGAAATACACATACTGAGGTTTTACGGTTTTTACATCTGCCACATAAATTGGACTGCCGTCATGTTGAATAAGGACTGGAGAACCTAAAACCGGCGGAGTACCATCACTATCCCCACCACCCAACATTGACAGGTCTGTTCTTTCTGTGGTAACGGACACACCTGCATAAGCACTCCCCGAAGAAGATCTGAAACGTCCGCTATCCTGATACGTATAACTGATGGTGTCTGTATTATTGGCGGAAACTATCTCTTTCACGTAAAAGGTGGAAACATACTCTGGCTGCTTTATATACGCACTTGTCAACATTGTCGTCTCGGAATTGTCAAACAAATATTTGACTCCTTCGGGAGAAATCAGTTCCCTCTTTTCCCCTACTCCCAAATCAAGAAAACCTTTTATTGGGCTGTAAGATATTGGCACAACCGTGTCGCCATTCAAAAAGAAATTGCCGGAATACTCTCCTATGCTGTAATTGAATATATCCGGGCGGAATGAGTTCCATGGTCTGTTGGATCTTGCCCAATTATAACAGTCTCGCATCGTTTCCGAATATTTTGAAGGATTACTGTTGCACGAATCCAGCTTGTCAAACAACTCTATCACATCTGGTGTTTCGGAAGTTTCCATTTCGTCGGCAAAGCCGTTCAGAGTTCTCGTAATCGAACCGCCAAAGTCCAAATCCCAACCAAGTCCAACCCACGAGGCCTCTTGCTTAACCTTTATTCCTCCGCTATGGTATTTCAGTTTTATCGGCACGCGTAAGTCGCCGGAAACTATCTCGTAAAGCGGTATCTCTATCGGCACAAGCCCCATTGACATATCCACAGGATGGTCGCCATACCGTCCGAGGGACGCGGCTGTAGGCGCAACCGGGGTTATGGTGCGGAGTAATTTTTCGTCATACGGCGTTTCAGTTGTTTCATCCGAGTCATCCGTTTGCGAAGCCCTGCTTTGGGCGTAAATTCCGCCGTTACATACCAAACAGGCAATAAGCAGAAGCAGCAATCTTTTTATGTTCGCCGCCACTTTTCCGTCTGCAAGATTTTTTATTGCCATCAATTCGACCATTTTCCTGATATTTGCGCCAAAGTTAATATAAATGAAATGAATACAGCCAGACACGCACCAAATAAATCTACAGGTTTGAGAAATTATATCATACCGCAAACCGAACGCCTTGTCAACGCCATTTTTTATGCAATAACCGAAATCGGACACAAAGCATTTTATGAAGTTTCAACCACCTTCGATTTTTGACTTGACCAATTCCCATTTTCTTGATTTTTCAGAATATTTGTAATAATACTTACCCCAGCAGTTGTCTATAGACAACCTGGTTTTTCCTCTCTTTTGTCTGGCAACACTTGACACTACCATTATACATACCATATCCTCTATAAGATGAAGTCTTACAAAATAGACATACGGAGTGCCTTTCTTAAAATACTTTCTTTCTTTAAGAGGCACTACATCGCTATAAGCGGTAAGACTAATAAGCTTGATGCCACGCAAAGTGTCATTATCATGAAGAACAAAATTGTACGGAAGTCCTTCAAATAGTATATATTGTTTTTTTAGTCGCTTATCATTAGCCAAGACCCTATTAGCCTCATAAATATAGGATTTTAGGCTCTCCTCAATCATGGAACAGAGCGGTCCTACATCACTTGAGTTATAAAGATAAAATTTATTATACGCCTCTTGGGCTGATGAAACGCTATATGTTAGCGCGACGGCAAACAGCAACATAATAATTTTCTTCATTTCTTCTTGGTTTTAAGACTACATTACGAAATACTCTGACTTGACCAATTCCCACTTGCCGGACACTTCTGAGTATCTGAAAGTGTAATCGCACCAACCACATTCTCCTATAAGTACTACAGTTTCTTTTTTAAGGCCATTGCACTTAGTTTTCGTTTTTACATCGCCATTACTTAAAAAAACAACTATATCTTTTTCTTCAAAACCCATATTCACAAAGAAGGTTGGCAGGCCGCTTCCCAAATACCTCTTTTTTACACATTTTTTCAACAGCTTTCCCAATTTGCCTGTTTTTTTGTTGTAACGGCTGAAATGGAACACATTTTCAATGCAGTCATAAGGGAACGGTTCTTGAAGCGCGTCCTCGCATACGTATGTCTTTTTAGCCATTTCGGTATTACCCATCCGCTCAACACTGTGCATTATACCTTCCTTATAATGCTCTGTGTATTCCTTTATGCATGACACGACCATAAAGTTCAGCGGGTTTTCTTTTGGTATGTCAAATTCTCTTTTCGTCTCATTCAACACCCATTGCCTCCATTTGCCATCCTCCTCACAATACCCGTAAACATACGCCATCCTGTCCGCTTCCGTCCACAAATCTTCGCGGTCGTCAATCCTGCCACTTTTCAAAAACAGCCCGACAACAAATCTGTCCCCCTCAAGCCACGTCCTAACGAAATACGCCTCAAATTTCTTTTTAAGCCGATGGCGGACTCTCTTGGACGGTCTGTTTTTCAAAGAGAAGAAATATGCATTGCTTATGCTGTCATAAGGGAACGGATACTGCAATCCGTCAACGCAAATGTAAACCTTGGAGCTGTCCGTCTTGCTTTCCGAATACCTGCAATTCTGCTCATAATGCCTTATGCTTGACACTATCAACGAATTCAATTTGCTGTAAGCATCCCGATTCCACCCACCGACAGCACTACCCGCAAAACAAACGGCAAACAGCGACATTATAACCTTCTTCATTTTTTCTCGATTTTGGGGGTTACAAAATACTCCGTAGGAAAACTCGTGATTATACCATTCTTGTCATAAACATATACATATCCGTCTTTCCGTCCAAACACATAATGTATATTATTGCCTGCCACATCCATATCTGGTTGAGAAGGTGACTGTTTCAAGACCTCACCTCCTGTTTCTCCAAAATTAACCGTATTTGCCGACACAACTTCTCCCCCTGGTCTCCCGCTCGGATGGCTGTGGAATGTGGAGTAACCGCCAGGAAGACGCATATGCGCATCAGGTTCCCCCAGTTTTCTCACCTTGCCCGGCGTAGCCTCCTTCACCTTGCCGTCCTGTATCGAACCGCCGTACTCCCTGTTGTTTGCATCTGAGGTGCCACCCTTGCCGTCGTCCTTTTCCACTATTTTAACCATAGCCTTGCGGTTTTCTGCCAAAGACTCTATCGGCACAGAGCCGGCATAGGCGATGCAGTCCTTGGTGAAAGCGGAAGAATTGCCGGAATTAAGTTTTATGAAGTTCACCACGGCTTTCCTGTTGTTCTTGCCTGACGTCCTGACCACCAGCACACGGTTGTCATCAATGCCGTCATTCCCGATAACCTTTCCCTTTAGCCAGAACACCGCCCTCCCATCCGGGTCTATGTTGTTAATGGGATTGTTGTTGCAGAAGGCGTAGGGGCTGATGTGGTAGTATTTCTCGCACAGGGGGTCGGGACTTGTCCAGCGGACGGCGGCGGGGTCGTAAAGCCTCGCGCCGTAGTCATACAGGTCAAGGCCGTCCCGGTGGTCGTACTCCTTGCCGCTGTACTTCCAAGGCTGCAAACCGATGATGCCCAATACTATATTATATTTCATTTCTTTATATTTCTAATTGCCACTCACTTTTTCGGCTTTTTCCGGCTTCCTTTCGCATAAAAGGCAAGGCTGTGCAAATAATCATATATAATTGAATACAAAAGCACCATCTGGCTCACAAGCAATGCGTAATACCCGCTGCCTTTTTCCCCAACCATATAAACCTTATAAAGATTGACTCTGTCAATATACGAAGTTTCATGACAATAATAAAACGCCACCACATAGCACAACGACAAGGACATTATGAGAATTTGCCTTTTTCTGCGGGAGCGGTTATAGATTGTTAATAATGTGTACAGGAATGCAACGGTTGTCCACCCCATCGATACTTTCCCCCCTTGCCCAATCAATATAAAAAGCAAATGAATGAACCATATCGGTATCATACAAAAGATGAAAAGAAGAAGAAGTTTCCATCCAGAAGTGGGCGGGGGGGGACTTGCACCTTGAAGATCAACCGTGTAATAAACCGGGCAATACATAAACACGAAATAAAGCAATGCACTAATGCATACGCCCCAGATGATTACCAAATTGCAGTTGCGTCCACTGTTCATTTCAGAGAAAGGATTAATGCCGTAAGGGCTATTTTCGCACACTTCATCAATCTCGCAGCTTTAGTCTGTCCGCCAATTTCATAACCTTTCTTTTGCGCCAGCTGTGACGGCTGCCCTTCTGCAAACAAGCCGAATTCTTTGGAATTCCAATGTTGTACTGTTTCCAGCGTATCAAACCCCAGCCTTGCCAATTGCCATGACATACCTTTTTTCGCAGCGATATATCCCGCAGCGAAATTTCCAATGTCCCTTGCACTTGCAATATACGTTTTACCGCCTGCGGTTATCTTCATACCCCTATTATGGTATATCGTATTACCTGTGTCCCCTGTTCCGTTTGTCTTGAAATCATATTTTTTCCCGCCTGACGCATTAAAAATATAATATATCAAAGAGGGTGTGTTGGTCGTGAAGTCATCAAGAAACTCCTGCCCGGATTTGTCGGACAAATTTATGACAGAACCCACAACAGCTTTCCCACTTTCATCCATGAAAGAATATTGCGTCAACATTGTTCCTATGGAACTTTGTTTGTCCGTTCCATAATTCACATAAATGTTCATGTCTGAATCTGCCTTTCCCCCAGTTACTTTATAAACACCATTGGAAACCACAGACACTTCCACATATTTCCCGTCGGGGTCGATGTTGTTAATCGGGTTGTTGTTGCAGAAGGCGTAGGGGCTGATGTGGTAGTGTTTCTCGCACAGGGGGTCGGGGCTTGTCCAGCGGACGGCGGCGGGGTCGTAGAGCCTCGCGCCGTAGTCGTACAGGTCGAGGCCGTCCCGGTGGTCGTACTCCTTGCCGCTGTACTTCCAAGGCTGCAGGCCGGCATTCGTGCCGGCGTCGCCCCAAACGCCGCCGAAGGGGTGGTAGTAGAGCTGCTGCAACACGTTGCCGTCATCGTCCAGCACAACGCGCACGCTGCCCAAGTGGTCGCGCACATAGAAGCGGTAATCCCCTGTCTTCATTTTCCTGTTATTTTGAAGTCATTCCACTGCATCGAGTCCAATGGCTTAACACATTCATTTCGGTCTCTTGGCACTTATGAGCGACTTTATCACATAGCTCGTGTTCCTTACTTTTATATCCCTGCATATGGAGAGGTAGCAGGCTGTGTTTATTCCTATCAGCCTATCATTCCCCTTGCACTTCCAGAAATAGCCGTCCACTATGCAGCTCTTGACAATTATTTTGGTGCTGTCCTTCAGGG
>DKDC01000003.1:0-2217 GCA_002451695.1 Prevotellaceae bacterium UBA6858
AAAAAATATTTCGCGGAAAAAACGCGGAAAACACAAAAAACACGACCGCAAGCCGCAAAAACGCAAAAACAGCGGGGAAAAAGGCAAAAACGGAGACGGCGGACGCGGGCTGAGGGGCGGGGAAAAAGGACTGGCGCTGCCGGAATTACGCCTGGCACAATTCAAATGATGCCGCCGCGATGCGCCTCGCCAGCCAGAGGCTGGCGCAAAACCGTTTCCGCAACCCCGGGGACGTTGTGGGCTGGATGGGAATGGTGCAGGCGCAGGATTACAGCCAATTCCGCTGGGCTGTGGGAATGAGGACGGAAAAGCCTAATATAGATGCCGTAAGGGATGCGTTTTCTTCGGGCAAAATCCTGCGACTTCACCTCATGAGGTGCACAATCCAGGCGATTGCGCCCCAAGACCTCGAGTGGATGGGCGGACTTTGCCGTGAGAAGAACCTGCGCACCATACAATCGTGGCCAAGTTGCAACAAAATTGAGTTTTCACACCAATATTATAATGAGGGGACGGAAGCCTTAAAAGAAGTTCTCGCGGGCGGAAAATCGCTTTGCAAGACAGAAATTTCCGACGAACTGGCAAGGCTGAATTTGCCGGCAGACACACCCCACGTAAGGCAACTGCTGCTGCGCGGGGAGATAGAGGGGCTGCTCTGTTCGGGCGAGATGAAAGACAAAGACAGCACGTGGGCGTTGGCGGGTGAAAGGACGAAGGATTTTCCGCAGCACACGCCCGCCAGCCAAAGCGAAGCCTTGGGACTGCTCGCGAGGAAGTATTTCAGAAGCCACTCCCCCGCCAGTTTTGAGGACTTTTGCTGGTGGACGGGGCTGAATGTGGCGCAAAACCGCCAAGCCGTGGAGCAGATTGCCGCAGAGTTAGAGGAAGTGCAGGTTGAAGGCCAGGAAATGTTCATATATAATGGAAGTCCGGGCATTTGCGACTGCACAACGCAAACCGCCCAAAAGAAGGACGTGATACTGCTCCCGCCATACGACGAATACCTTATAGGCTACAAAAGCCGTTGGGTTTCGCTCGACAAAAGGCATGAGGGCAAAGCCCACAACGGTTTCGGGATTTTCAAGCCCGTAATTCTGCACGAAGGCAGGGTTGTGGGCAATTGGAGGGCATCTATTGACCAAGGGGCAAGGAAAGTGGAGACCGAAGTCTTCGCAAACAAGCGCGGCGTGGGCGCAAGAAAACTGCAAAAAGCCACCGGGGAGTTCCGGGACTTCTGCGCCACCGGACAACAGTAAAAAAGCGTCTCCCGCACATGGTTGTGCAAGAGACGCTGACTGTCCAAAATGTTTCACTTCAATTCTTCGACACCCACGAGTTCACATCCTTTTGGGTTGCGCCGTTGAGCAGCTTGCCGTCCTTCCAGTTCACTTCAGGATAGTCCTTGCGAAAAATCTTCACGGAGTTCTCTATCCCGCTCCCGCCCGATGTCATGAACGGAATGACGGTCTTGTCCTTCAGTCCGTAGGTTTCGATGAATGTGTTTATAATTCTCGGGGCCATGTTCCACCAGTTAGGGAAACCAAGGTAAATCACGCTGTACGCGTCAAGGTTTTTCTTGTCCTTTATAATTGCCGGTCGCGTCTGTGGATTGTCGTTTTCGCGGCAGCAGCGCGATGTCTTCACCGTCCAGTCAAGGTCTTCGGCCGAATACTCCTTTTTGGGCTTTATCTTGTACAGTTCCCCTTTGGTTGCCGACGCAATCATTTTCGCCACATTCTCGGTAGTGCCGGTTGCCGAGAAGTATGCCACGAGCACCTTTGCATCCCCTTTTACCTCCATTTCATTCTTGTCCTTTTTCATTGCGCACGAGGTGATGACCGCAAGCAGCGACATCATCACCGTAAGCATAAATGCGTTCCGTTTCATGTTTTACGAATTATAAAGTTTTACCAATGGCAAAGGTAGTCTTTATTACTCATTCCCCACGTGGACATTTTACTGATTTGCTTACCAATAATACATCTGTTCTGGATAAAACCATAAAAGACAAGATAGCTCCGCATCCCCCACGGCATTCCGCACGACCGGCGTGCTGCCAAAAAGACAGCAAGAGCGTCCCCATTCGCATAAACCCCTGATTTGCAAAACGATGGCAAAATTAAAATTATTCTATATAACATTTTGTTTTTCAAATGTTTGCAAAGGGCGAAAAAAGGTCTGATGTAGTTTGGATTATGTCTGATATAATTTTTTCTA
>DKDC01000003.1:2234-8261 GCA_002451695.1 Prevotellaceae bacterium UBA6858
GTCCTATGTAGTTTTTCCTGCGTCCTTTGTAGTTTTCGGGGAGTTTCGGGAGAAGCAATCGATTGAGGTTTTGCGATAATTGTAGGGGCGGCTTTACCGCCCAAAATAGCGCAGCGCAAAAATGGGAAATGATCCCGCACAATTCCGGGCGTATGCAACACGCCCCTGCGGAGGCGCAAATTTATTGGCAGACTGTCGTTTGCGTGTTTACCGCTTTCTTATTTTCCCCAAGATGAAGCCCACGCTCTCGCGGAATATCTCGGCGTGGGCAAAGTGCATTATCGCGCAATAGCAAACCGCCGCGACAACGAACTTCACGGCGAGCTTCGCCACCAAACCGTCCGCAAACAACGCCGCGCCCCACGCCGCAGCCATTGCAGCCATTGCCGAAACGGCAAAGGGCGCGATGTCGAGCAATGTTTCGGCAAACCGCAAACCAATCTCCCTGTGCGCCATGAAATGCCACACCATGAGCCACGCCACCTGCAACCCGGCAATGAAGCAGAGCAGCGTCTGAACACCGCAACCGCGAAAGTACAGCACAAGGATTATAAGCAACTGCATGAGCATCATTGAAGCCGTGCCGACAAAAAACGCTGACGAACGGCCACGGGATATGAGGAGGTTGGAATACAGTTGCGAGACAGGGATGAACGCACCCGCCACGCACAATATCTGCAAGTAAGGCACGCAAGCCAGCCATTGGGCTTTCAGGGCAAGGGGGACAAACTCGGGGGCGACTGTTGCAAGACCCAGCATGGCGGGAAAGGAGAGGAACGACGTGAAGCGCACCATTTTGCGGAACACCTGCTTTTGGCGCGACTGCCCGCCCGCCTTTGCCAGCACCGGCTGCGCCACCGACGACATGGTGGTGGTGATTAGCGAATAGCCCATGGTGTTCCATTTGTTCGCCTGCGAGTAAAGCCCTACCTCATGGCGCGGGAAATAATGCCCAAGCTGCGCCTGGAGGAACTGGTTGTTGAGCGTCGTGAGCACATTGGTGGCGAGAATCTTGCTGCTGAAGCCGAACATCCCCCTTATGGGCTTTAAGTCGAACTGCATCTTGGGTCTCCACGGAGAGAGCGACCAATACATAACCACAATCATGAGCTTGTATGTGAGGTCTTGCGCCACGAGTCCCCAATATGCAAACCCACGCAAGACGAGAACAATGCCCACAGCGCCGGCAACGCATACGGCCACAAAGGTGGCAATCATTCTTTGCTTCACCATAAGGTTGCGGAAAAGATATGCCGACTGGGCTATGCCCAGGCTTGAGACAACAAAGCCGAGGAACGACACGCGGGCAAGCATTGTAAGTTCGGGCGTATGGTTGAACGCCGAAATCAAGGGCGCGGCAAACCACAGCACACCGTACAGCACCACGCTCATGAGGAACGAGAACCACAGCACGGCGTTATAGTCGCGGTCGCCAACGCTTTTCTTTATGGCTATGGCCGATGTGAAGCCGCTCTCCTCGAGGTTGGCCGCCAGAAGCGAGAACACCGTGAGCATGGCAACCATGCCATAGTCGGCGGGGAGCAGGTGGCGTGCCAGCACTATGCCTATCACCAGAGCCAAAACCTGCTGCACCCCTCCGGAGACCCCGCCCCAGAAAAGCCCTTTGGCTGTGCGTTCCTTTAACGTTGATTCTGCCATAGGCTGCAAAATTAACCTTTTCGCGCTTACGCACAGGCGGCAGACGCACAAATAATGCGCAAACGCCCCACTCTGTTGCAATAAAATACTAATTTTGCGCCGTATTGCAAGCCAATGAAACCATACAACATAATATATAGGGCGTTCAAAAGCCTTGCCGCCCCGCTGCGCAAGGAATGCGTGTTCTTCGTGTTCATGTACATTGTGTTTGTGGCGGCGCGTATTCTCGAATCGCCCACGTCGCACACGCCGGCATACGTTTTCTATCTTGAGAACGTCGCCGACCTGTACATTCTCTGCGTCCTGCTGTGCGCCGTCCCCCGAAAGGCAAGGCTGTGGGCGCGCACCATAATATACGCCATAGGATATGCGGCGGCGATAGCCGAGGGTTTTGTGCACGAACGTTTCCACCTGTTCTTCGGCCCCATTACAATACAGCTTGTGAGCGAGACAACGCCGGGAGAAACCTCCGAGTTCCTTGCCTCCTACCTTAAAGGCTGGGCGTTGTGGAAAACGCTGCTGGTATACGTGCCGATAATCGCCGCAAACGCCGCCAGCGAAGCATTCAAGGGAAAACTCAGCACGCTTTTGGGCAAGAACATACCGCAAGGCGTGAAAACAGTGGCGAACATAGCCGTCCCCATAGCCGTTGCAGCGTGCTTGGCATGCTCTGCGGGCGAAAAGGCGCAAATGCTGAAATTTTTCACAAGCCGCGACACCGACGAGGCGGAACACGCCGACAGCCACGCATTCCACACCCCGTTCTACAGGATAGTTTTCTCCACGAAATTCCTCAGCCTCAGTTCGGGCGAGCTGGAACGTATGCGCGAAAACATGAGGAACATAAAAATCGACAGCTGCAAGCGCACCGTCAAAAACATAATACTCTACATCGGCGAGAGCTATAACAAGCACCACTCCCAACTCTACGGCTACAATCTCGAAACCACGCCTCACCAAAAGGCAATGGCAGACGAGGGTTCGCTGGTTGTGTTCAAGGACGCCGTAACGCCGTGGAATGTTACGAGCAATGTTTTCAAGGACGTGCTTTCCACCCACTCCACCGACCAAAGCGGCTCGTGGACTGACGGAGTGCTGATACCCGGGGTGCTGAAAAAGGCGGGCTACAAGGTGGCTTTCATCACCAGCCAGTTCTACAAAAGCCCCAACCTCGGAGTTGTGGACTTCAACGGCAGTTTCTTTCTCAACGACAGGGAAATTGAGCGCGAGTGTTTTGACTACCGCAACAAATACCGCAAAGCCTACGACACCACGCTCGTAGGGGAGATTGACAAGTTCCCTGCCGGCGAATGCAACTTCATTATCTTCCACGGCATGGGGCAGCACCAGGAATACAGCAAGCGTTTCGGGAAAGGCGGCGTGCATTTCACCGCCGGCGACTACCCTTCGCGCAACGACCTCACCGTTTACGAGAAACAGATAGTGGCAGACTACGACAACGCCACACGCTATAACGACAAAGTGGTCAAGATGCTTTGCAACCGTTTCAGGAACGAAGACGCCGTTGTGGTTTACCTGCCCGACCACGGCGAGGAAGTTTTCGACCGTCTGCACTCCTACGGGCGCGACCACAACGCCGAAGTGTCGGCCGACATAGCTTATTCGGAATTTGAAGTGCCTTTTGAGATTTGGTTCTCACCCAAGGCAAGGCAAAAGCACGCGGAAATTTACAACGCCGCACGCAACGCCGCACGCAAGCCTTTCTCCACCGACGACCTGCCCCACCTGCTCATGGGTTTGGCGGGAATTTCATCGCCGCTCTATGATGCGCGGCGCGACTTGCTCAGCCCCGCGTTCAACGCCTCAAGAAAACGCATCCTGAAGCGCACCGTGGACTACGACTCGCTGATGAACGCCGCCAAAAACAGCAAACCTGCATGGAAACAATAATATCGCGGCGCGACTCGGCGTTTCTCAAGGGCACCGCAATACTCGCAATCGTGCTTCATAACTTCTGCCACTGGATTCCGGGAAGCGTGGTGGAAAACGAATACAATTTCAGCGTGCGGAACACCCTCAACCTTTTGGACATACTGCAAAACGGCGGGCCGCACATAGTCCTAAACCTGTTTTCATACTTCGGCTGCTACGGCGTTCCTGTTTTCCTTTTCATCAGCGGCTATGGCGTGGCAAGGAAATACGAGGGCGGCGCAAGCCCTGCGGCAACCGCCCCCACCGTATGGCGTTTCGCGCGATACAACGCCCTGAAACTATGGCGACTCATGTTTGCCGGCGTGCTGCTGCTCTACATATACGAAACCGCGTTCACCACAGGCTGGCGGCACGGCTACATGAACATCGTGTGGCTGTTCGGTTTCCTGACGAACTTCTTTCCACAGGCAAACCCCGGCATACTTCCCAAGCAGGACCTGCTTCTCGGCCCGTGGTGGTACTTTTCGCTCACAATGCAAATGTACCTGCTCTACCGCCTGTGGTATTGGGGGCGCGGCAAAAAGGCCATCATCGCGAGCGCGGCGGTTTGCGTGCTGCTGCAAGTGGCTGCCGTAACCGTTTGCAACGACAACAGCCAGACCATGCTCCACTATTTGCGCTACACGCTGCTCGCCTGTCTGCAGCCGTTCGCCCTCGGCGTATGGGCGGCGCGTTACGGCATAAGGACAAACGCCGCCGTATATACAGTGTGCGCCATTGTGTTCGCTGCTTCGCTCTTCAATGTGTTTGCATGGATATTGGCGCCTCTGGCACTCGCCGTTCTCGCAATCCCGCTCAAAAACATCGGCGCGGCGTGGCTCCGCAAGCCCGCAGAGTGGCTCGGCGGAATATCCGCCTCGCTTTTCGTGCTCCACCCAGTGGTGCGCTGCTTCATCAACCCCCGCTACGGCGGAAACATATATGCTATGCTGGCGGAATACCTTGCCATCAGCATTGCCGCCGCATGGCTGCTGACAAAACTGTTGAACCTCTTTCCCAAGCCCAGACTATGATTTCAAAAACCGAAGCCGACGCAATGGCGCAAAGATACCGCGAAGTGAACGAGAGCTACGGCAAGACGCTCGTGTTCCGCACTGGCATCGACGCCGGGTTCTTTGCCGAGTTCAAGTATCTCGTTCACGCCGTGATATACTGCCTTGAACACAAGCTACAGTTGCAGCTCTACAGCCGTGGGGCTAACTTCGGCTGGAACAAAGGCTGGGAAGATTATTTCATGCCGTTTTGCAAAGAGGTTGACGAGCCTTACCATTCGCGCCTCAACGTGCACTCGCTGCAAAGCCCGTGTATCTTAAAAAAACTTAATCCCAACGTTTCGGCAGCAAATCTCGCGAAATGGAAGCTGAAAACATATTTTAACAACAAGCTCTGTCGTTTTGAAAACCTGCGTGCATACGGAACGGCGGCGCTCTCCACGTCCGACATTCCGCCCCACAAGGTTCGCAACCGCATATCAATTCCCCAACTCGGCATTGAGGGGAACTATATCGAGGTGTTCCGCGCCATAGCCTCGATGCTGTGGCGTTTCAATCCCGAAACCCGCGAAGCCGCCGACACACTTATAAAAAGCCTCGGGCTTCCCGAACACTACGCCGCCACACAAATACGTGGGGGAGACAAAGTTACGGAAGTGGAACTTTACGAGCCGGCACTTTTTGCAAGAACCTTGGAGCGAAACACCGCCCTGCGAGATGTGCTGCTGCTCACCGATGACCATTCCATTCTTGAGGCTGTGCGCCAGAGCCACCCGCAATTCCGCTGGCACTCACTCTGTTCGCCCGAGGAGCGGGGCTATTACAACAATTCGTTCACCCAAACCGCAGCCGCCGCAAAACGGGAGCAAATGCAGCGGTTTCTCGCGCAGATTGACGCGATGATGCGCGCCGACTTTTTCACAGGCAGCATAACCGTAGGCCCGAGCCTCTTTTTGCTCGAAATGCTCTATCCCAACGGAATGCCCACCGACTGCGAGCCGCAAGACCTCAACCTCGCAGCCCAACTAAGCATACCCGAACGCGACAAAATGGCAAGAAGATAAAAAGTTCCGCATCAAAACAGTCTTACAACGTCCGTTCAACACACTTGCTTCGGACGAAGCACGAACTTACACCGGGCGTTCCACACACTCACCACGTACGAAGTAAGACCACCGCATTCAGACATTCGATGCAGCTAATGCGGCAGCGTACAAAGCGTATGCGACAAGCCATATGGCGACGCACTTGCTTTCAGCACAATCCACAAAAGCCAAAAAGAATTGCACAACCCGCGCCGTTTCCTTGCCTTTCGCTCATTTTCCCTCCTTTTTGCATATAGCAGTGCAGTTTTTGCGGCAACATCACGTGCATGGAAAAATATTTTTGCAAAAATTATTTTCAAACATTTGGCGGTTTCAAA
>DKDC01000003.1:8308-25070 GCA_002451695.1 Prevotellaceae bacterium UBA6858
GACTTCAAAAAGCATTCGCTCCCGCTGTGAGGGTTAATTAACGGAGAAAAGTGCGGAAGCGCAAGGCACTTTTGAATGCGACACCTTGGTTGAGTGAAAGCAGCGCACGCTTAATTCGGGTGCTAAAGAACAGAAAAATGTACTGCGACAAAAAAAACAAGAATTATGAAAAAGTTAAAGAAGGTCAGCGCGGAGCTGGCAAACGAAATCCTAAAAAACAACGGATTTGATGTGGAAACGAATGGCAGCGGTAGCGGCTCGGGGTCCGGAAGTGGAAGCGGCTCGGGGTCCGGAAGTGGAAGCGGCTCGGGCAGCGGGTCTGGTTGCGGCTGCGGAAGCGGCTCCGGGAGCGGAAACGGTTCGGGAAGCGGCAGCGGAAGTGGTGATGATTTTGGTCCAGAAGACTCCAGATATTGGCAACCAGAAACTACCAGACAACAAGCCCTAAACATTGAATTTGAAGACAACTACATCAATGAAGACAGGTATCGCTTTATCTTAAAAGCCAGCGGAAAATGCGTGGTTCATATGTACAGGCCCAATCACGGCGCAGAATGGGAACTAAGATGCAAGGAGAGTTCTATAACATTCTGCGTTGTAGGGACTACCACAATATACAGAGACCCCATATCCGGAAAAGACGTTGCTTTCACCACCGAGGGAAAGGGTAGCGTAACCGTAAAACAGCATGACGATGGATATACAGCCAGCGCAAGTTTGAAATGCAGCACAGTTGCTCCGCAAAGCGACAACTACATCATAGAAGCCAGAGCGACATTTTCCGTTGCAGACACCCTCACTTCATATATGATAACCAGCAAATCGCTGACAGGTTCCATTTCACACGACTTTTGACATGAAAGCTCTGTATTCACTAACATTCGTCCTGTTGCCGTTTATTACGGCAACAGGACAATTGCACCAGGAAAACAACTACAACGCAATAACCAAAGATACGGCAAGCGGCTTTTACAACGAACGCCTTGAGAACAACAGCGGCTCTTGGTATGATTTCGGCTTTTCACACGTAACAACGCCGAAAGACACATTCGTATGCCATACAAAAATCTACCTTTCGCGTTTCAAGACACTGCGGGGCAAGAGCTACGGCTCTATACATTTCAGCGTGGACGACCTGACGGAAAGGGGAAGCGGCGGCACAGGAATGAGGCGCGGACTGGTTTTTGGTACGAAAAGGATAAAGTACTACAGCCAGTGCATCCGCTACAAAGCGAAAGCCTACCAAACGTTCACGAATCCCGGCACAAACAAGCCCTACGTGAAATGCTACATTGCAGACATCACCTATTACCCTGTCGAGAAATATAAAAGCACGGTAAAATACGGCATTAAACACAAGAAATACCGCCCGATAGAGAAATACAACGTGCTTGTGCCGCCCAAAGACTCCGCGTCCGCAGCGAAAGCCTACGCCAAAAAGAAAGAAAGGGAAAGGATTGAAAACATAAAATACGAAAAATGGTCTGACAAGCAAATTAAGAAAATTAACAAGAAACTTGCGAAGCAGAACAAACGGCACAGGGGAAAAGTCGCAAAACAGCTAAAAGCACGCGCCAAACAAAAAGCGGCAGCATTCCAGAAAAGCAAAAGCGATAATTCTGTCGATATTGATATAAGCTATCGCATCAGTGGCGCTTACAATGATAGCATAAAGAAAGCCCATGAGGAATTGAAGTACGTTTTGAGACCGTGCGAATGCAACAAATGCAGGAAATGCAAATGCACCAAGCAGGACTGCCAATTTTAGAGCATTAACTTTCCGGCGCGGGTTGCACAGCCCGCGCCGTTTCTCTTATTACGTGCATTTTCCCTCCTTTTTGCATATAGCAGTGCAGTTTTTGCGGCAACATCACGTGCATGGAAAAATATTTTTGCAAAAATTATTTTCAAACATTTGGCGGTTTCAAAAAACGTATTTACATTTGCACCGGTACTACAGTGGGAGACTTCAAAAAGCATTCGCTCTTGCTGTGAGAGTTAATTAACGGAGAAAATGCGGAAGCGCAAGGCACTTTTGAATGCGACACCTTGGTTGAGTGAAAGCAGCGCACGCTTAATTCAGGTGCTAAAAAACAGAAAAATGTACTGCGACAAAAAAACAAGAATTATGACTAAATTAAAGAAGGTCAGCGCGGAGCTGGCAAACGAAATTCTCAAAAGCAACGGAATTGGCATAGACACCTATGGCTGCGGATGCGGCTCGGGGTCTGGAAGCGGCTCTGGTTGCGGTTGTGGTGAAAGCGGATGGTATCCCGCCGGATGCGGTTGTGGGGACGGAAGCGGTTCTGGTTCAGGTTCTGGACTCGGATTGGTTGTTACAAGCCAGCCCTACCCGGGTGTCAAACTTAGCGACAATATCATGAAAAACCCGGCACTTGCCACGCAGTTGAATGAACTGCTGTATTCAAGTGAAACAATCAGAAACCTGTTGTCGCAGTTTGTCAATGGCTATTCAAACCTGACATTCGACTTAGCGGAAGACAAAGATAATGTCGCAATGAGTACTGATGCAAGAACGGACACAATCAGCATAAACAGCAAATTCGTTGGCGAGGACGGCTTTAACAAGAGATTTATAGGGAAAAGCAAAGACAACGGAGGTTACTTGCACGATGGCACTGTGGACGGCACTTTTTCGGCATCTGTCGCTCACGAATGCATACACGCAAAGCATTATTACTGGTACAAGGAATCCTGGAAGCACGGAGATACTGCTGAAGAGCGTGCGCAATTCCTCAAAAGCAGGGGATTTTCGGAAGATTTCGTAAAGATCTTCTATAACAAGAACGCAGAAGGCTGGGAAAATTACGATGATTGGGATACCATTGACAGAAACGAGCACAAGTATCTTGACAAATACGACAAGGAAGTGCTTGACAAGGTGAGGCACGAATACAAAAACCGATACAACGACTACCCAACACCCTAAAAACACCAAGACGATGAAAGTCAAATATGCTGCCATTTCTGTGTTCGTGGGAATATGCTCCCTGACGTTTCCCGTTTGCCACGGACTTACGGCAAACAGCTGCGAAACAGACACAAGCCGTGTAAGCAACCGCAATAACGACACCGTCATCCTCGTAAAGGGCATGAAGCAACTCAAGGCGTTACCCAAAGGGACTTTTATTGAGACCTGCGACCTTGCTGGACAAGGGCTGAAATATCTGCCCGACCTAAGGACGTACAACATAAAAAGACTGAACCTGTCGGGTAACAACTTTTGGCTAAGAGGCTTTAATGCGAAAAAGCTACTCCCAAAGTCCTTGGAAATTTTGGACATGAGCAATTGCAAGGTTCTTACAACAGACCGCAACAAGAAAGGCGTAGCATATGTAAAGAACGCAGATGCTTTGCTCTGGTTTGACAGAGACAGCTTTCCAAAATTGCGAGAAATAGACCTGCACAACACAAAGCTGTCAAGCGTAAGAATTCCAAGGTGCGTCAAAAAAGCCGACCTCAGCAACTGCGATCTATACCAGTTCAAAATAAGCGGGTATTGGGATAAGGAAAGGCTCGAACTGCGATATTTGGATATCTCGCACAACTGGAATATGTATAGCGGCATAGGGATTGAACCCGATGAAATAAACCGCATTGACACGCTCAAGCGCGACAGTTGCGCAAAGGGGGAAGAACTTTGGGAAGGGTATTGGCTTTGAACTCTGTCTGAAAGATCATCCGGCGCGGGATGTGCAGCCCGCGCCGTTTTTAACTCATTAAAAAGATTATAACAGCATGAACATTATACAGACATTGTGGTGTGGCGGGCGCAAGCTCACGGAGTCGCCTTTCTGGTGGAATCACGCCGAATACAACCTCATGTCGTGGGCGTTGAGCTGCATGAGCCTTAAAGAGCAATTCGGCAAAGTTACGCTATACACCGACAGCGAGGGCGCGAAAACCCTTATCGACACCCTGAAGCTGCCTTACGCGGAAGTTGTGGTGAACTTCGACGGTTTCGACTGCCTCACGTGCCACTGGGCGCTTGCAAAGGTGAGGGCGTACTCCCTGCAAACAGAGCCGTTCCTGCACATTGACGGCGACATATACCTTACGCAGCCGCTGCAACCAAACATCACCAAAGCCGGACTTATTGCGCAGAACAAGGAACGCTGCACCGAATATTACCGTGGGATGATAAACCGCTTCCTCTCCGTTGACGGACTGAAGCTCGCGCCGCTATTTGCGGAAGCGTTAAAAAGTGATAACGTACCGTCGTACAACCTCGGTTTTTGCGGCGGGAACGACTTGGACTTCTTCGGCAGATTCTGCGGTGAGGTAGAGAAGTTTTTCAGGGACAACGACTTCAACGGCGGGAAGTTCCGCAACGCCGACATAAGCGCAAACGTGGTTTACGAACAAATGTTCTTCTCTATAATGGCGAGGGACGAAGGCAAAGACATCGCCACTATCCACCCCGAAACAATACGCGACAACGGTTACAGAGCCGACGAGTTTTGCGACCTCATGCACTACGGACAACGCCAGTTTGTTCACATTCTCGGCGGACACAAGCGCACGCAGCACACCTGCCGCATGGTGGAGCGCACATTTTTGCAGAAACATCCCGAACTCTACGAAAGAATTGCCGCCCTCTTCCCCACACGCCACAAAAGGCTTGCAGGAACGTGCGTTCCAGACAAAGCGCACAGCGGCAATGAACGTTATGACGCGTTCATAAAGGAAAAGAACGCGGAATGGGACGCCCTGTCAAAGAAAGACCTCATGAACACCGCGAGGGCGATATGCGGAAGCGCAACATTCCTTAACACATCCAAAGAAAAGCGCGGAAAATTGATGTTAGCCCCCAATCCATATATGGCAATATTCCGCGCAACTGCGGATGAAAGCACGGCGTTGGCGGCATATCTCAAATACCGGCACAATGGCGGCGAAATACTGGTGGCAGTAGTCCCCGATTTGTCGGAGAAAGGTTTTCATGAAGTGGCATTGAACGATCTTTCAGACAATATGCTTGGAATTGCAAAACGCCCAAAGAGCTTTTCGGAGTTTATGCGGGAAACCGTCCCATGTTTTGAGGGAACAGACAGCAAAACGGCGGAAAAATGCGTTGAAGCGGAAATGGGGCGGTTGTTAAACGAGGGAATTTTGGTTGTTTGCGACAAAGAATTGCGCCATTAGCAATGTGGAGGCGGCTGTTTGCGGAGCGGTCCACGCGGCGGCGTACAGGGCGTGCAAGACACGCCACACAAACACACAGCGCACAATTTAACAATAATTTGCATCGCTGTAGGGGCGTATTGCATACGCCCTGAATTGCGCCGCTTGTCATATGGCAGCGGCGGTTTGCCATGCGCTTCGGGCGGTGGCGTACAGGACGTATGCAATTCGCCCCTACAATTGTCACAAAACCAGAATTGGCTACTTCGTTTGAAACACCCCTAAAACTACATGGGACATAGGAAAAACTACGCCCTATGCAGGAAAAATTATATCAGATATAATCCAGACTACATCAGACCTTTTTTCGCCCACTTGCAACGTACTGAAAAACAAACGCTTACACAGACAATCGCGACTCCATCCAAACATCTGTGTCTCAAAAGATTAGCCTTTCCTTGCCTTTTCGCCGGAAATTTGTGGTGCAAGCGTTAATGTGGGATGAAATACCGCATTGGCGGTATTGCGGATTGCGGAAGTTTTGCATACTTTTGCAAAAGCAAAACAGGCAACAATATGGCAGGAAACATTGCATTGGCACTTTTGATACCGTTTCTCGGAACGACAATCGGGGCGGCGTTCGTATTCCTCATGCGCGGGGAAATGTCGCAGCGTTTGCAGAAACCGCTGCTTGGTTTCGCATCGGGCGTAATGGTGGCTGCGTCAATATGGTCGCTGCTCATACCGAGTATGGAAATGGGCGCAAGCAACGGAAAGCTGTGCGTTGTGCCGGCTGCCGTAGGCTTCCTGTGCGGCATGGGCTTTCTTTTGCTAATTGACACGCTCACGCCCCACCTCCACATGGACTCCGACAGTCCCGAAGGCGTAAAATCGCGGCTTTCAAGGACAGCCATGCTGTCGCTCGCCGTTACAATACACAACTTTCCCGAGGGCATGGCCGTGGGAGTGGTCATTGCGGGGGCGATGCAGCAGGGCGAATGGATTTCAATGGCGGGGGTGCTGGCAATGTCGCTTGGCATAGCCATACAGAACATTCCCGAAGGGGCGATAATCTCCATGCCCATGAAAGCCGCAGGGGGAAGCAAACTCAAATCGTTCGTGATTGGGACGCTGAGCGGGGCTGTGGAGCCTGTTGGCGCACTGCTCATAATTTTCCTTGCCTCCGAAATGACACCGGCACTCCCCTACCTTCTCGCCTTTGCAGCCGGGGCAATGCTGTACGTTGTGGTGGAGGAACTTATCCCGGAAGCCTCGGAGGGAAGCCACTCCAACCTCTCCACGACAGGATTCGCCATAGGGTTTGCGCTTATGATGACACTCGACGTGGTTATGGGATGAAACAAGGCGGGGATGCCCTTTGGAAAGAACATCCCCGCCCATATTTTGTGCGCCGGCACAAATTTTCCGCCTTGCCTACAGTTCCGCCTGTTGCATACGGCTTGCGTTCTCCGCCACCGTAAGGCGGTCGATGCACTCCTGTATGCCGCCGTCCATAAAGGCCTGCAGGTTATACATGGTGTAGTTAATGCGGTGGTCGGTTACGCGCCCCTGCGGATAGTTGTAGGTGCGTATCTTAGCGGAGCGGTCGCCTGTTGACACGAGCGACTTGCGGCGCGAGGCTATGTCGTCAACATATTTCTGGTGTTCGTGGTCGTATATATAGGTTCGCAGCCGTGCAAGGGCGCGTTCCTTGTTCTTTGGCTGGTCGCGGGTTTCGGTGCACTCTATGAGTATTTCCGAAACTTCGCCTGTGTTAGGGTTTTTCCAGTTATACCGCAGACGCACGCCGCTTTCCACCTTGTTCACGTTCTGGCCTCCCGCGCCGCTTGAGCGGAACGTGTCCCAGCGTATCTCACCCTCGTTAATCCTGACCTCGAAAGGGTCGGCCTCGGGCAGCACCGCCACCGTAGCAGCCGAAGTGTGTATGCGCCCCTGTGTCTCTGTGGCCGGCACGCGCTGCACGCGGTGGACTCCGCTTTCGTATTTCAGCGTGCCGTAAACGTCCGCACCGGTAACGGAGCAGACAATTTCCTTGAAACCTCCAGCCGCACCCTCGCTGGCAGACGACACCGTGAGCGTCCAGCCCTTTTGCTCGCAAAACTTGGAGTACATCCTGAAAAGGTCGCCCGCAAACAGCGCGGCCTCGTCGCCGCCCGTGCCGCCGCGAATTTCGAGAATTGCGTTTTTCGCATCCTCGGGGTCTTTGGGAACGAGCAGCAGCTTTATGCGCTCCTCTATCTCGGGGATTTTCCTTTCACATTCCGAAGCCTGCTCCTTTGCCATTTCGCGCATCTCGGGGTCGCTTTCCTCAAGAAGTATCTGTTTTGCCTCCGCCAGCCCGGAAATGAGTTGCGAATACTCACTCCGCACCTCCATAAGGCGTTCCAGCTCCTTGTACTCCCGCGTCAGCTTAACGTAACGCTGCTGGTCGGAAATCACGGAAGGGTCGGAAACCAAAGTGTTCACCTCCACGAAGCGGTCGTGAAGCACGTTGAGCTTTTCGAGAAGCGTGCTGTTGTTTTCTGCCATGCTTAATAGTTGAATTCCCCGAACTCGCTCTTTATCGTAAGGCTTCTTTCGCCCTCCTCAATGCGGCCCACAACCTGCGCGTCGATATTAAAACCGTTTGCCGTGCTGATAACCGTCTGCGCGTCTTCGGGGCTGACGTAAACTTCAAGGCGGTGGCCCATGTTGAACACCATGTACATCTCCCTCCAGTCGGTGCCGCTCTCGTCGTGTATGAGCTTGAAGAGCGGAGGTACGGAGAACATATTGTCCTTTACCACCTTGCAGTTTTCGTTCACGAAGTTGAGCACCTTTGTCTGCGCCCCGCCCGTGCAGTGCACCATTCCGTGGATTTTGGGGCGCATCGCGTCAAGAAGTTTCTTCACCACCGGCGCGTATGTCCTGGTGGGCGAAAGCACAAGCTGCCCGGCATTCAGCGGCGTTCCCTCCACTTTTTCGCCAAGGTGCATATTGCCGCTGTAAACAAGCTCATCCGGCACTGCCTTGTCGTAGCTTTCGGGGTATTTTTCCGCGAGGTATTTTGCAAACACATCGTGGCGCGCCGAAGTTAGTCCGTTGCTGCCCATGCCGCCGTTGTACTGTTTTTCGTATGTTGCCTGTCCGCATGACGAAAGCCCCACTATGACGTCTCCGGGGCGTATGTTGGCGTTGTCGATAACGTCGCTGCGCTTCATGCGGCAGGTTACGGTGGAGTCAACTATTATTGTGCGCACAAGGTCTCCCACGTCCGCCGTCTCTCCGCCTGTGGGATATATCCCGATGCCCATTTCGCGCATTTCGGCAAGCAGCTCGTCCGTTCCGTTTATGATTGCGGAGATAACCTCTCCCGGCACGAGCATCTTGTTGCGCCCTATGGTTGACGACACAAGTATGTTGTCAACCGCGCCAACGCAAAGCAGGTCGTCGGTGTTCATCACAATTGCGTCCTGGGCAATCCCGCGCCACACGGAAAGGTCGCCGGTCTCCTTCCAGTACATATACGCAAGGCTCGACTTTGTTCCCGCCCCGTCGGCGTGCATTATGTTGCAGTATTCGGGGTCTCCGCCCAACACATCGGGCATTATCTTGCAGAAGGCATGGGGGAAAATCCCCTTGTCTATATTCTTTATGGCTGCGTGAACGTCCTCTTTCATTGCGCTCACGCCGCGCATCATGTATCTTTGGCTTAATTTCATAATCTTTACGTGGTTAGAATTTCACTTCGGGGGCTTTCTCCGCGCCTTCCGAAGCCTCGAACTTTGCCTTTGCCGAGAAGCCGAAAAGCGAAGCCACTATGTTGCCGGGGAAGCGGCGCGCCGTGAGGTTGTACGCCTGTACCGCCTCGTTGTATATGCGGCGGCTTTCGGTTATCCTGTTTTCCGTCCCCTCGAGCTGCACCTGAAGTGTCTTGAAATTCTCGTTAGCCTTCAGGTCGGGGTAATTCTCCGTAATGGCTATGAGTTTGCCGAGCGCGGAAGTTACATCGCCCTGCGCCTTTTGGAACTCCTGCAGTTTTTCAGGCGTGATGTTTTCCGGGTCAACCGTTACCTGCGTTGCCTTCACCCTTGCCGCCACAACGCCTTCAAGGGTCTCGCTCTCGTGGGTGGCATATCCCTTTACAGTGCTCACAAGGTTTGGTATCAGGTCGGCACGGCGTTGGTATTGCGTCTGCACATTGCTCCACGCGGTGGAAACCTTTTCGTCCTGCGTTACCATTCCGTTGTATTTTGTAACGCACCATATCACGAGCAACGCCACAACCGTGATGATTGCAATCAAAGATCTGCTCTTTTTCATTTCATATATATTTTTAGTTGTAATTCTTTTTATGCCTGCGCGGCTCAAAACCTTCCGCCCGCGCCGCCACCTCCGAAAGTGCCGCCGCCAAACGTTCCGCCGCTCACTCCGCCTCCGCTTCCGAAGCCCCCGCCGCGACTGCCGCCAAGGAACAGGAACGGGAGCAGCGGCGACATCCCGCCTCCTTGTCCGCTGTCGTTTTCCTCCCTTACAACGGTATGACCGCACTTCGGGCATTTGTATATCACAAGCAGCTTGCCGTCCCCGGTGCGCCTCAATGTCTGGTCTGTGCGCTTCAAGCCGTGATGCCGGCACTTTGGACAACGGTCGTTGTCCCAGCTACGCTTTACAAGAAGTCCGAACAGCACCACGAGGAACGCCACTATTATCAGCGCAAGCACCATTGCCGCCGTGTCGTCCTCGGCGGCGTTGCCTTTCGGCAGCAGGGATTCGTCCTTTGCCACGTATGCGCATATAGCCTTTGCACCGTTGAGCATTGCCGCGTCCCAGTCGCCCAGCTTCATGAAGGGAACCATATAGTCTTCCTCAATCCTGTGGCATAGGGCATCGGGCAAAGTTCCCTCAAGTCCGTGTCCGGTCAGGATTTGATAGGCACGGTCTTCGGTTGAAAGCACCACGATAAGCCCGGAGTTCTGTTTGCCAAGCCCCACCCCGTACTTTCTCGCCAACGCCATGCCAAAATCGTAGGGTTCGCCGCCCTCAATTCGCTTTGCCACGGCGAAAATGCTCTGCACGCCGCGCTTTGCCTCCAATGCGGATAGCAGGGCATCCACAGAGTCGCGCACTGCGGGCGACAGGAGATTGTCGGGATCGCAGACATGACGGCGCGAATCCTGAAGGTAAACCACAGGAAAGTTGTCGGCATTCCAAACCACAGCCCCCGCAAACAGCGGAAGCATAAACAAAATCGCTGTAAATATGCTCCTGACGGCTTTCATAAGAATTTTGTTCGCGCACCCGCAGGTGCAGACACAATTTCCACGTTGCAAAGATACACAAAAAACACTCCCCCCACAAATCAACTCCCCTATGCCATCGGGCGGTTTTACAGCGTCCAAGCGATTATGTGGTGATACAGCACAAAAACTACTTCAGACACAGGAAAAACTACATAGGACATAGGAAAAATTATATCAGACATAATTCAAACTACATCAGAGCTTTTTTGAGCCACTTGCAACCTGCTGAAAGCCAAAGCCTTGCAAGATTTTCCAAACAACGTATAATTCATTGTATTTCAAACCGTTGAACGCTTATATGGTTTCCTGAAAAACGCGGCTTACGGTTGCTATGCAAACAAACCGCCCCCGCCACGGCGCAAACTATTTTGCCATGACTGGGGCGGAATTTATCGCTTCGCGCACCAAAGCCGGTGCGTTGCCTTACAGTCTCCTAAAAATTGTCGGCGAGTATCTCAAAATACGCCTGCGGATGGTTGCACACGGGACACACCTCGGGGGCTTGCGTGCCGATGACTATATGCCCGCAGTTGCGGCAAATCCACACGCGGTTGCCTTCGCGGGCGAACACCTTGGCTTTCTCTATGTTCCCGAGCAGTGTCTTGTAGCGTTCCTCGTGGCGTTTTTCGATTTCCGCCACCATCTCGAACTTCCTCGCCAATTCCTCAAAGCCTTCCTCGCGTGCCTCCTTTGCGAATGTGGGGTACATCTCCGTCCATTCGTAGTTCTCGCCATCGGCCGCGTCCTTCAGGTTAGCCGGAGTGTCTGCCACCGCCCCGCCATGCAGAGCCTTGAACCATAGTTTTGCGTGTTCCTTCTCGTTGTTGGCTGTCTCCTCAAAAAGTGCGGCTATCTGCTCGTAGCCGTCTTTCTTGGCACGGCTCGCATAATAGGTGTACTTGTTTCTGGCCTGGCTCTCGCCTGCAAAAGCCGCGAGCAGGTTCTTCTCGGTCTTTGTTCCTTTTAGCTCTTTCATTGCTGTGAAGATTTTAATTTGTTATGGTTTCCGAACTCCCGGCATTCCGCCGGCTCATTTCAGCTTGTCCTTGAAAAACTCAGCCACCCTTGTGTAAAGGTGCAGCCGCGTGTTGCCGCCGTATATGCCGTGGTTGCGGTTTGTGTAAACCTGCATCTGGAATTGTTTGCCGGCCTGCACAAGGGCTTCGGAATACTCAGCCGAGTTGCGGAAGTGAACGTTGTCGTCCGCTGTGCCGTGCACAATCAGCAGGTCGCCGTGCAGATTTGCCGCGCGGGTTATGGGGTTGTCGTCATATCCTGCGGAATTTTCGTTGGGAGTGCGCATATACCGCTCGGTATATACGGAGTCATAGAAGCGGTAGCTCGTAACCGGGGCTATGGCAACGCCGGCGCGGAACACGCCCCTGCCCTCGCTCATCGACATAAGGGTGTTGAAGCCGCCGTAGCTCCAGCCCCAGATGCCTATGCGGTTCTTGTCAACATAGCCGAGGCTGCCGAGATACAGCGCGGCCTCCACCTGATCCTGCGCCTCGAGAAGCCCGAGCTTCAGGTAAGTTTGTTTCTCAAAGTCCGCTCCGCGCCCGCCTGTGCCGCGTCCGTCAACACACACGCAGATGAAGCCGTTTTGCGCGAGATAGCGTTCCCAAATCATGCCGGGCATGAAACCCGACGACCAAGAGTCCTGCACCTGTTGCGAACCCGGGCCGCTGTATTGGTACATTACCACGGGATATTTCTTAGATTCGCTGAAATCGGCGGGTTTCACCATATAGCCGTTCAGCTTTGTGCCGTTTGAGGTGGTGAACCCGAACATTTCCACCTTTGCCGGGGCATCCGCGTCTATCTTTGCTTTCAAATCCGAATTGTCTATGAGCGTTTTCATAACCTTGCCGTTTGCGCTGCAAAGGGTTGTTACCGGCGCGGAGGCGAGACTTGAGAACGTGTTTACGTAGTAGCGGAAATTCGCGCTGAAGCGTGCGGAGTTGCTGCCCTTCTGCGCCGAAAGCTTCTTGACGACGCCTTTCAGGTTTGCGCACATCACCGTGGTGTATTGCGGGCCGTCGGCATTTGCCGAGTAGTAGAAGTTGCCTGTGGCGGCATCGTAGCCGTAGAAGTCCTGCACCTCGTAATTGCCTTTGGTTACTTGCCCCACGAGATGCCCGTTTATGTCGTACCAGTATATTTCGTTAAATCCGCTGCGGTCGCTCACCATGGCGAAGTGGTCGCCATAGAATTTGAGCTTCGAGAAAGCATCCTCGCGCAGGTACTTGTCGTTCTTTTCGCGCACTAATAGTTTGCAGACACGCGAGCGCGGGTTTGCCGCATATATGTCCATTTGGTCCTGATGGCGGTTGAGGGTTACTACAGCCACCTTTTCGGGGTCGGAAGTCTGGAAAATGCGCGGTATGTAGCCGTCCGCGCCGAGCGGAACGTTCACCGTGCGCTCCACATGGCTCTTGATGTCGAACGAGTGAACCGTAACCGTGGAATTGACCTCGCCGGCAATGGGGTACTTGTAGCTGTAAGCCCCGGGGTAGCCGGCATATTCCTGCTTTTCGGGCTTCATGCCCTTGTAGAGCGGGAAGGAGAACGTCTTGACCGCACTCTCGTCGTAGCGCACCCAAACGAGCATTTTGCTGTCGGCGGTGAAAACGTATGAGCAAGCCGTGGAAAACTCCTCCTCGTTCACCCAGTCGGGAATGCCGTTGAGCGCTTTTCCCGCCGCGCCGTCTTTTGTAACCTGGCTCTCGGAATTGTCGAAAAGCAGTTTGACGAGGAACAGGTTGCCGCCGCGCACGAACGAAATCATGTTGCCGTCGGGCGAAAACTGCGGCTGCATCTGCGCCCCGCCCTTTGAAAGCGCCGTAAGGGTCTTGTTGTTGACATCATAAATGTAGTAGTCGGCGGTGAACGAGCGGCGGTAGATGTATTTTGTGTTTGTCTGCACAAGAATGCGCCTGTTGTCGGGCGACACAATATAGCCGTCCATGCCCTCAACCTTGTCGCCGCGTGCCGTGGTCAGGTCGATGACAACGCCGTTCTGCGCACCGTTCCTGAAGGAATATGAAAGGAGTTTCTTGCCGTCGTCGCTAATCTGCATATAGCTCTCGCCGTCGGGCGAAGATTGGAACGAGCGCATGGATTTGGGGTAATAGCCGCCGCCGGCTATGCCCTGCAATGTTATCTCCGCCCCTGCCTTTGGCGCAAATGCCGCAAGGGCCACTGTAAACACGAATGATACGAACTTTCTCATGATCTTGAACTTTGATGGCAAAGTTACAAAATTCCGCATTGCCCAAGCCGCAAAAAACAAAGAAGTGGTCTTGATTTTACGGTATTCAAGATTTGCCTTTGTTGCTGAAGCGGTTTTTTCTGTTTAAAAGGAAGCGCGGCGGACTGCACGACTTATGAAAAAGGGAAGCGATTAAGAAAGAAAAGTGAGTGTTTTGTCCGAAAACACAAGGCACGGTTTCCTTGCCACAAAAGCCGGGGGCATTTTTTACATCGGACATAGGAAAAACTACATAAGACATAGAAAAAATTATATCAGACATAATTAAAACTACATCAGACCTTTTTTGCGCCACCTGCAACAATCTGTAATCCAAATCATTGCAAAGCAATACAACAAAACGCCAATTTCGCGTAAATCAAAGGGTTAGCCATCCTGCAACATAACACGCATTTATACGGAAGCCACCCCTGGTTATAAAAAATCCAGCCCTTCCGCTGAAAAACAGAGAGGGCTGGATTGGCTGGCGTTTGCGGCGGTATGCTATGCCTCCGCCTCGGCGTTCTCTTTCTCAAACGCCGTGATAAGTTTCTGCTGAACGTCCGTGGGCACAAGCTCGTAGCTTGAGAACTTCATGCTGAACGCGCCGCGTCCGCCTGTGATGCTGCTGAGCGTGGTGGAATAGTTCGACATCTCAGCCAAAGGCACACGCGCCGTGAGCTTCTGGTATCCCTTTTCGGCGTCCATTCCCATGATTATGGCGCGGCGTCCCTGAAGGTCGCTCATGGTGTCGCCCATATAGTCGGCTGGAACAAGCACCTCAACATCGTAAATAGGTTCGAGGATTTTCGGGCCTGCGTCCTTGAACGCCGTGCTGAAAGCGTTGCGTCCGGCAAGCGTGAACGATATTTCGTTTGAATCAACAGGGTGCATCTTTCCGTCGTAAACAATCACCCTCACGTCGCGGGCGTATGAGCCTGTGAGCGGGCCGCGCTCCATTCTTCCCATAACGCCTTTGAGTATAGCCGGCATGAAACGCGCGTCAATCGCGCCGCCGACAACGGAGTTCACAAACTCGAGCTTTCCGCCCCATTCAAGTTCCACGACCTCCGTGGAGCGCGGGGTTATGCGGTACTCCTGTCCGCCGAACTTGTATGACTGTTTCACCGGCTCGCCCTCCACGAGCGGCTCTATGATAAGATGCACTTCGCCAAACTGGCCCGCGCCGCCGCTTTGCTTCTTGTGGCGGTAGTCGGCACGCGCCGCCTTGGTTATCGTCTCGCGGTAGGGTATTCTCGGCTCGCCGTACTCTATTTGTATCCTGTCGTTGTTCTCAAGCCTCCACTTCAAAGTGCGCAAATGGAACTCTCCCTGCCCGTGCACAAGAGTCTGGCGCAATTCCTTGCTCTGTTCCACAACCCATGTCGGATCTTCCTCGTGCATTCTCGTGAGTGCCGCCATCATCTTCTCGGTCTCGCTCTCGTTCACAGCCTTTATGGAACGCGAATATTTGTATTCGGGATATTTTATGAAGTTGAAGCGGTAGTCGCAATCCTTGCCGTTGAGCGTGTTTCCAAGGCGCACGTCCTTAAGTTTCACCGTGCATCCTATGTCGCCGGCAACCATTTCGCTGACTTTTTCGCGCAACGAACCGGAAGGCGAGAATATCTGCGCGATTCTTTCCTTTGAGCCACGGTCGGCGTTGTCGAGGTCGTCGCCCTCGTGAACAGTCCCGCTCATCACCTTGAAGTATTGCACCTCTCCTATGTGCGGCTCCAACCCGGTCTTGAAAAAATATATTGACGTGGGGCCTTTTGCGTCGGGAACTATCGCCTTTCCCGCCGTATTCACCACAGGCGGCATTTCGTCAACAAACGGCACAACGTTGCCAAGGAACTCCATCATGCGGCGCACGCCCATATCCTTGCTTGCGCAAACGCAGAACACCGGGTATATGCTTTGGGTTATAAGCCCCTTGCGTATTCCCTCGCGCATTTCGTCCTCAGTAAGGCTTTCGGTGTCGAAAAACTTTTCCATCAGCGTCTCATCGTTTTCCGCCGCATTCTCAACGAGCCTTGCGTGCCACTCCTTTGCCTTTTCCATTTGGTCGGCGGGAATTTCCTCGATAACAGGTGCGCCGCCTTCGGGCTTCCACGAATATTTCTTCATGAGCAGCACATCGATCATCGAGTTGAAGTCAGGCCCTGTCTTTATCGGGAACTGCACGGGTGTTACCTTTTCGCCGTGGACTGAACGGAGCTGCGCAATGATGTTGTCGTAGTCGCATTTTTCATCGTCAAGGCGGTTTATCAGGAATATCACGGGCTTGTTGAGTTTTTCGCAATAGCGGAAATGGTTCTGCGTGGTAACTTCAACGCCGTTCTGACCGTTGATCATTATCACCGCAGTGTCGGTTACGCTCAAAGCCGTTATCGTAGCCCCGATAAAGTCGTCAGAACCCGGACAGTCGATGAAATTCAGCTTCTTGCCGTTCCATTCCGTGTGGAATGGGGTGGAGAACACCGAATATCCGTATTCCTGCTCCACTGGGAAGTAGTCGCTCACTGTGTTCTTGGCGGTAATTCTTCCGCGACGCTGAATCTGACCACTTTCATAAAGCAAAGCCTCGGTGAGAGTGGTCTTGCCCGAGCCGTCGCTGCCCAACAAACTGATGTTCTTGATTTCCTTTGTTTGATATACTTTCATGATACGTTTATTTTTAGGGTTTATTTTTCAGGTTGCGAAGCACATCTCTCTGCGTTTCGGCTTGCAATTTGCGAAAAATATTCGAAACAGACAACTTTTGAAGCCGTTTTTTTCCGTTTTCGCGCAGCGGCAATTAATATTATGCGAGTTCGGGACAAAGGACTTCTTAAATTCGTACAGAATTGCGCAGTTTTGCCATATTCCCGCAATGGCCTGTCATGCATATGCAACGCTTTTCGGGCGGCGGCGCACAGGGCGTATGCAATGCGCCACTGCAAATGGCACACTCACCAAAGCCGCCGCTCTTTTCAAAGCCCCGCCAAAACCACATTTGATGCAAAAAAAACTACGTCCTATGTAGGAAAAATTATGTCTGACATAATTCAAACTACATCAG
>DKDC01000017.1:0-2720 GCA_002451695.1 Prevotellaceae bacterium UBA6858
GGGCGTATGCAATTCGCCCCTGCGGCGGCGCGATTAATCGATTAATCGGATGCGGCGTGTCTGTTCCTTTGAACCATGAAAAAAAGCACCGCCCGACATTGGGGCGGTGCTTTACACATAACAATACGTATCGTTATTTCACAAGAACCTTGAATGTCTTGTTTCCCATCACAACTATGTACGTTCCTGCGGTTGCGGGGGTGAATTGCTTTGCCGTACCGCTGTAAACCATTGCGCCGTCGGCGGAGAACACCTTCACGGGTGTGCCGGCTGCAATGCCGTTGAAGTTTATTGTGCCGCCGTCCAAGCTGATTTTAGCCCCGCTTTCGGCCTTGACGCTCTCTATGCCGGTAATGTCAATCTCCACAATGTTTGCGAACTGTCCCCACGCGGCGTTGCTGCGGAACTCTGCGGTCATGCCCTGCGGGACGTAAAGCACGCAGCTCTCCTTGTCAACGCCTCCGAATGCGGTCTCGCTCACATTGCCCACCACAAAGCGCGTGATGCTCTTAAGTGAGCTGCAGCCGCTGAAAGCGCCATCTTTTATTTCATTCAGATATGGCACATTGAGTTCCTTCAAGGACTCGCAGCCGGCGAAAGCGTATTCGTCAATGCTGCCCACTGTGGCATTCTCGTCCGAACAAGGGATGCTCAGTGTACGGAAACCGCAATACGCCAAGGCGTATTCCTTGAACCAGTTTACGCTCGACGGTATCACTATCGAGTCGAGAATGCAGTCCTGCGCCGCCCATTCGCCTATGGTCATGGTTCCCTGCGGCACATTGTATGTCTCGGACTTTCCTGAGGGGTAGAACACAATCATATAGCCGTCCTTGCTGAACACAACGCCGTCAACCGACTTGTATGTCTGGTTGTTTGCGTCAACTTCCACCGACTTGAGGTTTCTCGACCAGCCGTCAAAAGCCTCGGGGGCGAAGCTCTCGAGGCTTGCGGGCACTTTTATCGACGTGAGCCTTGCCGTTTCGCCGAAGGATGCGTAGTAAATCCCCTTGGTCCCCTCGGGAATTGCATAGTCGCCCGCCTTGCCTGCCGGATAGCGGTATAGCATTTCGCCGTCCTTGCTGAAAAGCACGCCGTCCCTGGAACTGAATTTCGCATTCGCGGCGTCCACGTCAATTGCCTCCAAGGTCTCAAGCCCGGTGAACACGTTCGAGCCAATCGAGCTGACATTCTTTGAAAGGAATATGCGCCTGATGTTCGGGCAGCCCATAAAGGCGAAGTTGTCTATCTTCTCAACGCTTTCGGGAAGCACCACGTCCGTAAGCGAAGAGTTGTTGGCGAAAGCCCCCGAGTTGATTTTCTTCACGCCTTCGGGCACGCCCACGCCGTCTGTCTTGCCTTCCGGGCATTTAACCACCTTCGTGCCGTCGCCCGAAAGCAGAATGCCGTCAGACGAGCTGTAGTTTGCGTTTCCTGCCTCCACGTTTATCGCCTTGCAGCTTGCCATTTCCGAAAAAGCGTAATCGGCAATTGTCTCAACGCTCTTGGGTACGTCTATTCGGGTTATGCTGCTGCATCCGCTGAATGCGTAATTCTCAATGCTGACAAGCGTGTTCGGGAGCTTGACATCCAAAAGCGCGTCGCAGCCGGCAAATGTGAGACGTTTAAGTTCGGCAAGTCCCTCGGGAAGTTCGATGCTTTTAAGTGAGAAACATTGGCTGAACGCGCTTATGCCGATGGTTACAGTGTGGATGTCGGCAAGCCCGCGTACAAAGATGCGCGAGTTCGTTGCGGAATCGCCTCCGGCAACACCTGTGCTGTCGGGAATTTCGGTTATTGTGGAGTCCCTGCCCGCTGTTCCCGTGGTGTCCCTGTCGCTAATGCCGGTTGAGTCGTTTGAGAAGTTGGGAAACTCCACGCTTCCCAGCCTGTGGCATCCGGCAAAGGCGTAATCGCCGATGCTTTCTATGCTTTTGGGAAACACTACGGAGTCCAAGGCGGTGCAGTTGCGGAAAGCCGCTTCGCTAATGTTTCTCATGCTTTCGGGGAAAATCACGGTCTTGAGCTTAGAGCAATCTTTGAAGCCTTGATACCTCACGGTCGTAACCCTGTACCGGCTTCCCCTGATTTCCACAAACTCCCTGATGTCCGCCACTTCGATATTGGGGTTTGAGTAGCTTGCATAGGCGCACGTGTCGTCAACAACGCCATAATTAATGCCGTCGTAGCTCACAGACTGCGCCGAGGCATGAAAACAGCTTCCGAGGAGAATCGCCCCCGCGCACAACATCTTTTTTGCGAAACCGCCAACGTCCCGCCCCTTTTCTTGGCGCGGGTATTTTTGTCGGGAAATGGTAAAATGTTTCATTAATACATTTTGTTTGTCGGACTTTCACCCCAAGTCCGGGTTTTCATTAGCCAATGCGCGGGTGAACGGCGCATTCTTTTTTAGTTCATGTCGTTGTGGTGTGCAGCAAAAACGCCAAGCAAGGAAATGCCGCACCAAGCAAAATTACCATTTCGCCCCAATAAAACAGCAACATCCCATGCTTTAACATTTTGTCAAAAGGTAAAAACTTTGTTTTTTACGCAATGACAACCAAACGCCCCGAAAAGACGGCAGAAAAACGACAACGCAGGTGGTATGAAGTCCTTTTGCAGTGCAATTTTGAATGGTGGAATCAGAATACAGTGATACGTTCATGCAATTCCCGCAAAACCGGAATCGGCACCTGTTCCCCAACACCCCGAAAACTACA
>DKDC01000017.1:2797-8031 GCA_002451695.1 Prevotellaceae bacterium UBA6858
ATAATCTAAACTACATCAGACCTTTTTTTCACGTTAGCAAACGTCTGGAAAACAAATCGTTACGAAAAGTGTTTTATTGTATGGATATTTCTTTGTAACCCAACGCTTTACGCGGTTTTTGACTGAATCCGCAGTTTTGCGAGTGAGTTGGCGGTGGCGTGGTATGGTAACAGGGTGTACTGTGTTGCGCGTTTTTCTTTTTTGGGGGTATATGCCGTTGCAATGACGTGGTTTGCCGCCATGCCGGTTATGGGTTTGCGGGACTCTGTAATTGAAACAAAACTTTCGCTTTCTGAATATGTGTTTAACGTAAGCGTGCGCCCTTGTGCGTGGCACGGAGTTTGCATGAAACTTGCCGGAAACCAAAATTATTACACGGAAATATGGAACTTGTCAAAAACAAGCAGTTTGGCGGGGAGCGTCCCCTCTTCGGAAGCCACGACATGAAACTTGACAATATAACGATAGTTGACGGTGAGTCTGGCATAAAGTGCTGTAAAAACCTTGAATGCACCAATTCAAAGTTCTATGGCAAATATCCGTGGTGGCACGTTGACGGAAGCGTGATAAGGGACTGCTATTTCGCCCCGGGGAGCCGCTCGGCCATTTGGTACAGCAACGACATGGTTATGATGGACTGCGTGATTGACGGCCCGAAGTTTTTCCGCGAGATGAGAAACCTGGAACTCGAAAACGTGAAAATAACCGATGCCGACGAGACTTTCTGGAAAATTGACGGACTGAAAATAAGGAACGTGGAGCTTCACGACGGCACTTACCCGTTCATGTTCAGCAGGAACATTTATGTTGACGGCTTGAAGTCCGGCTCGAAATACGTGTTCCAGTATTGCAAAAACGTTGAGGTTCACAATGCCGTGATAACCACCAAGGACAGCTTCTGGGAGTGCGAGAACGTAACGGTTTACGACTCCAGGCTCGACGGCGAGTATCTTGCATGGCACAGTAAGAACGTGAAACTTGTGCGCTGCCACATAAGCGGCGAGCAGCCCCTTTGCTATCTTGACGGCATAACGCTCGTTGACTGCACTTTCGACCCCGCGTGCGACCGCGCCTTTGAAGACTGCCTCAATGTTGACGCGCAGATTAAGGGCGGCATAACCGAGGTGAAAAACCCCATAAGCGGGCGCATTGTTGCCGACAGTATTGGCAGGATTACTTATGACAAGTATGCCAAGGGAAAGGGCTGCGTTATAGAAACCCGCAAAAAAGCTTGATATGTACGGGAATTTCGACGAGATTGTAAAGCGTCGCGGCAGCGGGTCGTACAAGTGGGACACGCCAAAGCACGATGACATCCTGCCAATGTGGGTTGCGGACATGGATTTCCCTGTCGCGCCGTGCATTCAAAAGGCTCTTGAAAAGCGCGTGGCGCATGGCGTGTTCGGTTACACGCTTGTGGGCGGTTCTTATTACGAGGCAGTGATAAAATGGTTCGAGGCGCGGCACAAATGGAGCATTAAGCGCGATTGGATAGTCTATACATCGGGCGTTGTGCCGGCAATAAGCTGCTGCCTTAGGGCAATGTGCATGAACGGAGAGAACGTGCTGGTGCAGACTCCTGTTTACAACTGTTTTTTCTCGAGCATACGCAACCAGGGATGCCAGATTGTGGAGAACGAACTCGTAAGGGAGGGCGACACATACAGGATAGACTTTGACGACTTCGAGCGCAAGTGCGCCGACGACAAGACCACGGTGTTCCTGCTCTGCAACCCCCACAACCCTGCGGGACGCGTGTGGACCCGCGAGGAGCTTGAAAGGATGAACGCCATTTGTATGCGCCACAACGTCAGGGTTGTTGCCGACGAGATACATTGCGAGCTTGTGATGCCGGGACATAAATACACCCCTTTCGCGTCTGTGAGCGAGGACTGCCAGAAGAATTGCGTTGCATTGAACTCCCCGTCAAAGGCTTTCAACACCGCCGGGCTGCAAATAGCCAACATAGTTTGCAGCGACCCCGAACAGCGCCGCCGCATCGACAGGGCGGTGAACATATTCGAGGTGTGCGACGTGAACCCTTTCGGGCCGGTGGCTCTCGAAGCGGCATACAGCAAAGACGGAGCGAAATGGCTCAAAGAACTCAATGACCGGATTTGGGAGAATTACCAGATAATGAAAATATATCTCGCGCTGAACCTTCCAAAAGTTAAGCCCTTGAAACTCGAAGGCACATACCTTGCCTGGCTCGACATAAGGCAGCTCGGCATTACCTCGGCGGAGGCGGAGAAACTGCTTCTCGAAAAAGGCAGGCTGATGCTGTCGTGCGGAACTGACTATGGCGAAAAAGCCGGTGAGGGATACCTGCGCATGAACCTCGCCTGCCCGGCGGAACTTCTGGAGAGCGGGCTGGAAAGAATGAGGGCGGCGTTGGGGTGAGCCTTACTCTGTCTGGTATTTGTTGCCGCTGTTTTCCAGCATGGGAGTGTTCACGAGCCGGAAGCACGATGCGGCTGTTGAATTGCCGTCCTTGCGGATTATTGTGTTGCCTGTGAACGACACTCCGCTTGAGTTGACGGCCGACACAAGGGGTACGTTATGCCTCATGTCGAACGTGCAGTTTCTTATTACGAGCTGCGGCGTGCCTTTCTGGTTGTAGCCGTGCGAAGGACAGACATCCGAAATCCCGCCCCAAGCAAGGTTTCTGAACGTGCAGTTCTCTACCGTCAGGCGTTGCGTTGGCGGGCCTTCAATGCCGCCGCTCATTAGCGCAAGCTCAAATGCAAGCCCGTTGTCCTCTATTGTGCATCCCGAAACTCTTGTCGGCTGGTGTGTGAGAATGCCCCTCTGCAACTGCGTGCCGAATGTGCAGTTTTCTATGACGGCTTCCTCGTCGCTTTGCAGGTACAGGCAGGTTTTGGTGTCGGCTTCCGCCACGTCTTGATCGAGCGTAACAATCCCTTCGCGGCAGTTTATGGGCTGGTAGTCGGCAATGGTGCATTCGGCGAGCTGCCTGGATGTTTCGGGGTTGAACACCATGACTTTTTTGCCTGTCCCAAGATTTGTGTTGTCCCACAGAATGTCCTTGTGGGCTATGCGGAATTTGTCCGGCGCAAGCACTTCGGTTATCGCGTCTCCCGACATTTTTATGTGGATTGCGTCATCCATCGTGCGCTCTATGTGGCAGTTTTCTATGCGTGGCTGATGTTCGTTGCCTTTCAGGTGCATTCCGTCGCTGCATCCCGCAACAATCCTGTTGCCGAGCGGAACGATTTTGCAGTTCCGCAAAACGTGGTGCGAACAGCCTTTTAGCACAAAGGTCATAAGCGGCGCGGCGTATGACGCGATGTTCTCGAAAACAATGCTGTCGCACTGCTGCGCGGCTATGTTTGCCGTGTTGGTATATACAAACTCACCTTTTTCGCTTGCGTCTTTTGTTTCGTTGTTCTGCTTCAGGGGTGTTTCGGGGTAGGGCAGTTTCATGCAGAAATAGTCGCCCGGCTTGAGCTGCTCCTGCTTGCGTAGGCCGTATTCCACGCCGAATGTGCCGTTGCCCAAGCCGGTTACTTTTTTCACCCACGAATGCCCTTGGTAGAATTTGCGCGTCCTGCCGTTTGCGGTTATGCAGTCCACGATTTTCCCGCCGTTCCTGTAAGGCCCGTCCCCAATGGCGGGGGAGGGGAAGCCGCTGTCGGTTTTGAACTCAAGGTAACAGTTTGCGGCGTCCGCCTTTGTAACCCTGCCCTGTGTGTAGGGCAGCGGCGAATAGTCTATCTTGAAATTGCGGACTATGATATTCTGCGAGCGGTAAAGGGCGAATGCGCGCGAGGACGGGTGTATCATCAGCGTGCAGCCGTTTCCCTCAACCACGAGGTTGCGTGCGCGGCTTATCAGTATGCGTCCGTAAAGGTCGGCAAGGTGCTGCCCGATGCGGTAAACCTTTCCCGGCGCGAACACAACCTTTGCGGGGCGTTTTTGCTTTGAGGCTTTGGCGAACAGCTTTGTGAGCGCGGGCAGGTCGTCGGTTTTTCCGTCGCCCTTCGCGCCGTGTTCCGGTACATTATAATATATTGTGTCGCCCGCTGCCGGCATTGCGTATGCCGCAAACAGCAAGCACGACATTGCGGCTGTGCATACAAGACGTTTCATTATGTTCTGTTGGCAATGGTGTATGAAAAGAATGTTGTGCAAAAGTAGTAATTTCGCGTCTCAAAACAAAGCAAGGGTTATGGACTTTAATATCAAAGGGCACGCCGCCATGTTCGGCGCGAACGCAATGTGGGGGCTGATGTCGCCAGTGTCGAAGGTTGTAATGGCAAGCGGTGCGGTAACGCCGTGGGTGGTTACTGATATGCGCATAGGCGGGGCTATGCTGCTGTTCTGGCTTGTGTCGCTTTTCCGGAAGCCCGAACACGTGGACCACAAGGACATGGTTAGGCTGTTCTTCGCCTCGCTTTTCGCCATAGTGCTCAACCAGGGCAGCTTCATATTCGGCGTGAGCATGACATCCCCGGGCGAGGCCTCTATAATAACCACCAGCATGCCGCTGTGGGCAATGGTGCTTGCCGCCTTCATCCTCAAGGAGCCTGTTACGGGAAAGAAGGTCCTCGGCATAGCCTTCGGGGCGGGAGGCGCGCTGATGCTCATTCTCGGCAGTGCGCAGGGGCGGGGCGTTTCCGCCGCCGGCGCAAGCCACGCCCGCTGGGGAGATATGCTCGTGCTGTTCGCCCAGCTCAGCTATGCGTTCTACATTGTGCGCTTCAAGAACTTCGTGAGCAAGTACTCGCTCGTAACAATCATGAAGTGGATGTTCACCTACGCCTTTATATGCACCCTGCCTTTCTCCACAGGCGACCTTATGAACACACGGTGGGAAAGCCTTTCGGCGGCTGATGCCGCAGGGCTGGCGTATGTCGTCGTGTGCGGCACGTTCCTTTGCTATATGCTTGTTGTCGTGGGGCAGAAAGCCCTGCGCCCCACTGTCGCCGGGATGTACAACTACATACAGCCGGTGGTGGCGTGCGTGGTGGCGGTGTGCTGGAGCATGGACACGTTCAACCTTGTAAAGGCGGTGGCGGTCGCCATGATTTTCGGCGGGGTGTACCTTGTAACCGCCAGCCGCAGCCGGAAGGACATGGAGGCGGCGCACGGCAGATAAGCCCCTTTTTGCGGTTGGTGTGTAAGGTGTTGGAACACAAGCGGTTGTCGTATTCTGCGCCGGCTTTGTAACTTGTTGTTTTTCAAAAGTTTGCAGGCGGCGAAAAAAGGTCTGA
>DKDC01000017.1:8147-31716 GCA_002451695.1 Prevotellaceae bacterium UBA6858
TTTGTAGGGGCGTATGCCATACGCCCCTACGGCGGCGCGAAGCATCGGTTGGGCGCGTGTTAATGTTTGTGGCTTGCCAGGCATCACTTTGCGGGACATTTGCCGGGTTTTGCGCAGGAAATAAAAATTTTCGCGCATTTTTTGTGAAAAAAGTTTGCCGAAATTAATTGTTTTTGTATTTTTGCGGTCGAATGAAAAGCCGTAACGCACTGCATTGTATATAATATGGCGTGCGGGCGGCTTGGAAACAAATATAAACGTGCGTGAAAAGCACAAACATTAACGGAACAGGACAATTAACAAACAACAAACATTAAAGTATAAATAAAACGGACGATGAAACAAATTGGACGAATTTTATCGGCGGCTGTTCTTGCGGTAACGGGGCTTATGGCATCCCCCGCAACGTCAACGGCACAAACCTCCACCCTGCGCTGGCAGGGGACGGACCCCGAAACGCTGAAAACAAGCGGTGAGACTTTCTTTCTGTACAATGTGGGGACGGGCACGTTTGTAACCGCAGGAGCTGAATGGGGTACGCAGGCGGTTGTGAAGTTCCAGGACTATGGGGCTTCGATGAATTTTGACAGCGGCCTGATAACCTCAGAATACGCAAACCACGGCAATCCGCTGGCGAAATATTTGGGCTTCAACTTTCCCGGCTATACATTCGTTGGAAGTTTTGGGGACGTAGGCACAAACACGTGCGGCGTAATTCTTGAGGCACAGGCAACAGGGACAACTCCGAGTTCGTACAGCAGGTCCATGACCTTCACCCAAACGGACGATGGCGCATACACCATTATGGAAACCATCACCAATTCCCAAGCGGGAAGCCCCAAGGAAATATATTACGGTACGGAATTCGGCATGATCTCGGCGAAAGAGGGTTCAATGGCGGAAGTCGGGGACGGTGCGCTTGTCGTGGCTGCGTCAATCCCCACGGGCTACGAGAAGAACTATGAATGGATTTTCGTCAGTAAAGAAGAATTTGAAAATGTGATTTCGGAAATGAACCCCGACGCTGCCGGCGGCTTGAACGCCAATGTGTCGTATTTGATAAAAGACCCGTTCTTCGACCGTAACCACGACAACGCCTTCGCAAGCTGGAAAACCGCACAAGCGTCAGGCAACAGCGACGGCGATTACTGGTACAATTGGGAAACCCCGGCAACAAGCTCCACCACGCCGTGGTCTGTTTTCACCATGCGCAAGGTGCAGTGGACTGACAATCCCTACGGACAGGATTACGGCAAGTACGGCTACGTGATTGTGGACGGCAAGGGCGAGCTTTATCAGGAAATCAAAGTCAAGGAAGCCGGCTCATACGAAATAGAGTGCCGCGGACTTTATCAGGGCAATCCTGCTTATTTGTTTGTTGACGTGAACGGCGTGCGCACGAAAGCCGTGCTGGTAAATGCAGGAAGCGAGTTCAAAAAAGGCTCGCAAGACGAAGACATAAGAAATGGTGTTTATGCTGTGAGCGCAATGGCAGACAGCGACAAGATAAAGCTGGGCAAAGCCCTGTATGACAACGAGGGCGGCAAATACACCGTCAGGGTTGTGGTAACAGGCGTGCCGGCCAATGCAACTCTTAAGATAGGCATCAGCAAGGACAACGCCTCGAAATCAAGGTTAGCCTCTTATAGTAGATATTGGGATTACTACTACTACTACTACTACGACACCGATCTGGTTGCCGTTGACAACTTTACAGCCCGCTATGTGGGAAAGGCTTCTACAGAAAACATTCCTTTCGTGCTTGACGACGAGGCGACCGATGACCAATATATGGAGGATGCAAAGACCGACATGGTTACGGTTTACCTGAAGCGCTCGTTCACACTCAACAAGTGGAACTCGCTTGTGCTGCCAATCCCCATGACTGCTGCGCAGGTTAAAGAGGCGTTCGGACAAGACACGCAGCTTGCCAAGCTTGTAGGCGTTGGCGGCGTAAGCGGAAAGACTGGACGTATTGACTTCGCCACCGTTGACCTTACCGAAGAAAACGCCACCGCAATAGAGGCTGCAACAATGTATCTCGTCAAACCTATAAAAGATGCAGTCCAGACTGAGTTCAAGGACAAGGACGGCAAGACGGTAAGAGGCAAGATGTACCGCGTAGGTTCACGTGCGCTTGACGGAGGCAAGCTCAAGCAGCCCCAAATGAGCCTCGGCACCGACAAGGAAGGCGCAACCGCCCAACCGCAGGTTGACTTCAAGGGAACTTACGTGAAACTTGCCAGCACTGACACAAACTGCCCGCAAAAAGGCGACTACGTGTTCAGCGGCGGCGATATGTACTACCTCAACAAGGCTAACGGCATAAAGGGCTTCCGTGGCTGGTTTGTTGACCACACCGGCGCAAGCTCAATCAAGTTCAACGTTGGCGACGGCAGCGTTACAAGCATAGAAGAAGTGATCGCAAACGACAGGGGCGGCAAGACGAACAACGCGGTTTACACCGTTGACGGCGTGAAGATACGCGACAACGCATCCTCACTCGAAGGTCTGCCCGCAGGTCTCTACATCTTCAAAGGCAAAACTCATCTGGTTAAGTAACACTGCTAAAAAACGGAACAATGGACAAGAGAAAATATATAAAGCCCGAAATGGACATCCTCACCTTTGATATAAGGGACTCGATACTCAAGAACGCAAGCTGGGGAGTTGACGGCAACAAGGAAGGGGACATAAAGGACGGTCCCGGAGAGGGCGAGGGCGAATTGGAACTCGACTCCCGCAAGAACGATTCGGGTTGGGACTTCGAATGGTAACGACAGGCTTCCCGTAAGGGACATACATAACGACGGAACACACCACACACACCTTGGAAGAGGCGCGTGTGGTATTTCCGTATAAAGACCCCGGGTGCGGGGTGGCAAAATAAACATATTGAAACAATGCGCGTTGCGCAGCCAACGCCGAAGCGTGCGTGCCACCGCGTGTGGCTCGGAAACGCATCAACTGAAAACGGTTATGCGCGATTGCGGGGGCGTATGGCATACGCCCTCCACACCGCCGCACAAGAACCGCGAAAATCCCGCCGCAGCACCGGCGGAAGCGTTGCAAGACGGCGGCAAGAGCGGCGCAATTCAGGGCGTATGCCATACGCCCCTACGGCGGTGCAATCCGCAACCACGCGGCTGCGACAACGGACAAGCGCGGATAGTTGACGGAAATACCGCAACAACGCCAAAATTGCGCAAGATGCTGGTTCACAGAACAATAACCATACAGAAAATATTCTCTGTAACGGTTTGTGTTTCTGGGACTTAAAAGCGGCGAAAAAAGGTCTGATGTAGTTTGAATTATGTCTGATATAATTTTTTCTACATAGGACGTAGTTTTTCCCATGTCCGATGCGGTTTTCCGGTGCATAAGGGCAACCGGCTTCGGTAAAGCGCGAACGGCGGAACGTTGTGTACACCAAATGAATGGTATTGCGCGAATGTAGGGGCGTATTGCATACGCCCTTTCCACCACCGCACAAAAACCGCGAAAATCCCGCCGCAACACCGGCGGAAGCGGCGCAATTCAGGGCGTGTGCCATGCGCCCCTACGGCGGTGCAATTCGCAATTACGCTGCAACAATCATGGACGGACAAGAGAGCGGTGGAGTTCATAACTGCACGGCGGCTGTTTGATAATATTGACGATTACGATTACTCAAAACATCAATGTGATATGAAGAATAGATTATCTTTTTTGTGCCTTTGCGGTGCGCTGGCGCTTCCTCTCGGGGGGGCGGCGCAGCTCACGCTTGACACGACACAGAAGCTGGAGAACGCGGACAACGAACCCGCGCCGGTGCATCCTGTGCCGAGCGAAAGGCAGTTGCTATGGAATGAAACCGAGTTCTACGCTTTCTTTCACTATGGTATGAACACCTACACCGGCAACGAGTGGGGCAACGGAGACGAGAGCGAGACCACGTTCGCCCCCACGCAAGTTCCCAACCCCGAGCAGTGGCTCACCGCCTGCAAGAAAGCGGGCATGAAGGGCGGCATAGCGGTTGTGAAGCACCACGACGGCTTCTGCCTCTGGCCCACAAGCACCACCACGCACAACGTTACCCGAAGCTCGAACTACGGCAAGCAGACCAACATTCCCGAAACATTCGCAGCCGCAGCCAAGAAGCTCGGCATGAAATACGGCTTCTATGTTTCGCCGTGGGACAGGAACAGCGGCAAATACGGCACGCAGTCCTACATTGACGATGTGTTCATCCCGCAGTGCGAGGAGCTTGCAAAATATGGCGACGACCAGTTCGAGATGTGGTTTGACGGCGCAAACGGCGGCAGCGGATATTACGGCGGCAAAAACACCACGGTCAGCATCGACCGCTACGTTTATTACGACATCCCCAACCTGCGCTACAAGGTTCACAGCCTTGCCAAGAACTGTGTGATGTGGGGCGTTGGCGGCGAGGCACGCTGGATTGGCAACGAGGACGGCTATGCCGGCGAGACCAACTGGGGCACACACCCCTGGGAGGAGAACACTAATACCTGCGGCACTGGCGTTGAAGACTACTGGCTGTGGAACGCCGGCGAGAGCGACGCCAAGGCCACGAGCAAGGGCTGGTTCTGGCACAGCGGCGAGACAGTAAGCTCCGCCGAGACACTTTTCAAGATGTATCTCGAAACCGTGGGCAGGAACTCCACGCTCATCCTCAACTTCCCGCCCAACCAGGCGGGCGTGCTTCCGCAGCAGGACGTGAACGTGCTTACGAGCCTCGGCGAGATGATGAACACGCGCCTCGGCACGGACCTCGCAAAGTCGGCAACCGTTACCGCCACGGCAACGCGCAAGGCGGGACAAAGCCGCACGTATGAGGCGAAAAACCTCATAGACGGCGACAAGGACACATACTGGGCTACGGACGACAACACGACAACCGCCTCGGTAACCTTCGACCTCGGAGCCACAAAGACGCTCCACTACGTCGCGCTTCAGGAATACATAAAGAAAGGGCAGCGCGTGAAGGGCTTCAACATACAGTACAGCACAAACGGCAGCTCGTGGACAACCGCCGCAAACGGACTTTGGGGAATTGGCGCAATCACCCAGACCACGATAGGCTACAAGCGCATAATCCCCCTCAACGGCAGCACGTCGAGCAGCTATTCAAGCGGCATAAGCGCGCGCTACGTTAAGATAAACATAACCTCGAGCAAGGCCTGCCCGCTGCTCCACACCGTATCAATATACTAAAAAGGAGGAACAGGAAATGAAGAACAGAATAATTACCCTTGCCCTTTCCGCACTCGCTCTTGCGGCTGCAGCGCAGACATCGGTAACTTTCGACACGCAGGACTACAAAAAAGTCGGAGTTTACGACACATGGGAACTTTCGCCTTTCCGCACGGGAAAACTGAAAGGCAACGCCCAAGTTATAGACAACTGCTTCAACAACACGTATTCGGGAATATCCAACAAGACCGGCAAAATTCTCGGCGTGCAGCGTTCGCGCTTCGGCAGCAACACTTTCGGCGTGAGGGTTGTGCTTAACTCGCCGCTCGCCACCACGGAGAACACCGTATATGTACACGCCCTGATCTACAAGCCCAACACCACGGACGTAATGCTCGTAGGTCTGGGAAAGCGCGAGTCGTTCACCGAAGAACCCGACAGCATCGAGCAGTTCTGGGTGAAATCAAATTATTCGGCAAAGGCAAACCAGTGGTGCGACATGGTGTTCCCGATAAAGACCGTTACAGGCGTGAAAGTTTACAGCTTTGTGATTGTCCCCGACTTGCAGTCCCCCCACACCTACACCGAGGACTTTGCGTGCTACATAGACCAGATAGAGGTCAACTCCAGTTCTTCGCAGCGCAAAGGCCCGTTCACTTCGAGCGGAGGCACGGTTGACCCAACCCCAGACCCCTCGGACGAAATTTATCCTGTGAACTTCGACAAGACGCAGACAAACACCCGCGAAACGTCAAGCGTGCAGGTGCGCTACCTCAAAGGCGTAAGCCTCACGGGAACTACTGACGGAACATCGTATTCGTACACCCCCGCAACCACAGACGACCTGTATCATCTGGTTTACAAGGATGCGACCGGGAGCGTGGTATGGAACGTAAAAGCCGGCAACACCTACAAACCCGCCGTGAGCTATCAGGGCGACTGGATGCAGGGCTATGCCTACATCGACTACGACAACGACGGGCAGTTCACTCCCAAAATCTCGAACAACGTGAACCAGAGCGGCAGCGAGGCGGTTTCGTACACAGGCTACAACTCCAGCAACGAAAACACCCTTTACAGTCCCACCGGCAAATCGCTTACAGGCAACAGCCGCAACTCCGTAACAATGCCCTCTTTCACAATTCCCGCGTCCACCAAGCCCGGCATATACCGTATGCGCTTCAAGGTGGACTGGAACTGCATTGACGCGGGCGGCGGCGACGGCAGCAACAGCGTGAATATGCAGAGCCTGGTTAACAACGGCGGCGGCATTGTTGACGTGCTTCTCAACGTCCACGCCGACAATGTAACAGTGAACCAGCAAAGCCGCAACGGCGAGATAAAGGCAAGCGACAAAACCGATTTACTTAACTATTCCACAGCCTTCGGCAAGAGCTTCGGCATAGTGGTAGCCCCTGCGCCGGGCTTCGAGAACGGCAACATCGTTGTGCGCCACGGCTACAACCTGAGCGGCGAGCAGTATGTGAACAACAACCGCCAGTGGAGCGAGATAAAATACCTTGCCAGCCAGTTCGGCACAGACGGCTCGTTCACCATACCCGCTGACATCGTTGACGGCGACATGAGCATTGCCGGCAACTTCAAGGAGAAAACATACGTAAAGCTTGACGAGGCGGAGGCGATGCCTACCGACTACGCCGGCAAGAAGGTGAACGTAAAACTCACTCGCAAATTCAGTCCGCAGTACTATAACACCGTCTGTCTGCCCTTCGCCCTAAGCGAATCGCAGATAGCCGAAGCCTTCGGAGACGACGCCGTGGTTTATTCCTACGACAACAGTCAGGGCGACGGAACGGTTTACTTCAACTCAACCAACAGCGTGAAGGCAAACGTGCCGTTCCTTATGAAAACCTCAACCGAGGACAACGTGTTCACCTTCGACAACGTTACGCTTGAGAGCGGCGACCCGGTGGTTTCAGGCGATGACTACGACTACGTGGGCAACTACGACGGCAAGATTACAATTCCCACAGGAATGTGGTTTCTTGCAAGCAACACCTTCTACCGCTCCATAGGCAAGAGCACCATGAAGGGCTACCGCGCATACTTCCGCCCCAAGGACGCCGCCAACAGCCGCCCCATGCAGCTCAGCATCGACGGCGTGCCTACAGGTATTGACAACATCGTAGCCCCCGACGGCGGCGATGAGGACGTTTATACCACAGACGGCGTTAAGATGCCCAACAGCAAGAACCTGCAAAAGGGCGTGTATATAAACGGGCACAACAAGGTGCTGAAAAAATAATTGCAAGCGTAAAAGGAAATGAAAAAGAAAGATTATATATCCCCGCAAGTGCGGCAATACCGCATAGACGGTCCGTTGGAGCCGTTTGCGGCATCCGGCAAAGCCCCGATAAAGGTTGACGGCAAAGACGAGATTGGCGTTGACGGCAATGACGACAAGGGCGTGGAGGCCGATTCGCGCAAGTTTGAAGGCTGGAGCTGGGACGACTGACCGAAACCCACAGCCCTGCAAGGGGCGACAATGCACGTGCGCCGCGATTTCGCGGCGCACGTGTTGTTTTTATGGAAGAAATGTTTTCGCAGCCGTCGCGCCGCAGTTCCCTGCCCCAATTCCGCGCCGCCGCCAAACCATCCGCGAAACCGCAAGTCTCGCCCGAATTTCGTAAAGCTCTGGATTTCAATAAAATGCCCAAATCCGGTATGGTCTGTATAACTTTTTGTTTTTCAGGAGTTTGAAATCGGCGAAAAAAGGTCTGATGTAGTCCGGATTATATCAGACATAATTTTTCCTGCATAGGACATAGTTTTTCCTGCGTCCGATGCCGTTTCCGGGGTGTTTTGGAATGCAACCTGTTGAACCGCACGGCAGATATTCAACGCAATATTGCAAACCCGCGCAATTCCAGACGGATTCCGCGCACTAGAAGTTCAAACTGTCGGGATTTGTCAGGAAATCATAAATGTTCATTATCACCACTCCCTCATCGTTCTGGTATGTTGGCGTGGGCGTTCCCACAATGACAAGCTTCCTGAAACCGTCCTTTATTTTCAACAACGGCGCATATTCCTGCCTCATTTTCTCCTCTGTGGGCATACTATAAGCCGATTGTATGTAATAACGCCTGCAGCCTTGGTTGCATACAAAATCCACTTCAAGCACCGACTGCCTGCGCTTCCCGTCCGCGTCCCTAACCATAAAAGGCACTTGCCCCACATCAACCGACATACCCCTGAGGCGCAACTCGTTGTAAACGGTGTTTTCCAACAAGTGGGTGAACTCCGTCTGGCGGAAATTAAACCGGGCGTTGCGCAGTCCCAAGTCGGTGAAATAGTACTTGGCGGGGGTGCTGATGTATCTTTTCCCCTTGATGTCGTATCTCACTGACTTTTCCATAAGGAAAGCGTCTTGCAGCAGGTCGAGGAAAACCTTGATGGTGTCCTGCGTTATGCCGCTCTTCTTTACCGTTCTGAAACAATTCTCCAACTTTGCCGGATTGGTGAGGCATCCAATGTTTGAGGCCATGAGCGTTACAAGCTCCTCAAGATCCCCATCCTTGTTGATACCGTGGCGTTCCTTTATGTCGCGCATATACGTGTGTGCAAACAGGCTTCCAAGATATTCCGCTTTCTGCGCCGTGTCCTGCATCAGCACAACTTGCGGCAGCCCGCCGTATGTCATGTACTCATAAAGCAGCTCCTCCCTGTCGCCTTCCCTTGCGGAAAGGAACTCGCGGAAGCTCAAAGGCGACACTTTCACCTCGTCCCCCCGTCCGCGAAACTCCGTTATCACGTCCTTGGAAAGAAACTTGGCGTTGCTGCCGGTAACATACACATCCGCGTTGGGCACTTTAAGGTAGCTGTTGAGCACGTCCTCGAACTCAGGGACAAACTGCACCTCGTCAAGCAATATGTAGTGCATCCTGTCATCGGCAAGCCTGGAGTCTATGTACGCCATGAGGGCATCCGGGTTGCGCAACGGCATATTGTGCCTGTCCTCAAGGTCCACTTTTATTATATGGCGTTCGTCCACCCCCCGGCTTAGCAGGTGGGCGTGAAACAGGTTGAACAGCAGGAAAGATTTCCCGCTGCGGCGCATTCCGGTGATAACCTTCACCATTCCGTTGCCTTTGCGGGATATTAACATGTTGAGAAGCAGTTCGCGCCTTATCACCGTATTCGATTTTTTCATGACTTGTCAATAATTTACCGAATACAAAGTTGCCGAATATTTTTATTATGGCAATGTGCAAAAGGCTTTTATTACGGCGCGTGTGCCGTTTTCAACGCCCCGCCCCGCCGGCGATGCCTTGCATCAAAAAGATTATAGCAGCGTAAGCACATGGGAGACACATGATTGCGAACGGCGAAAAAAAGGTCTGATGTAGTTTGGATTATGTCTGATATAATTTTTCCTGCATCGGACATAGTTTTTCCTGCATCAAATGTAATTCTCGCGGTATTTTGAAAAGAGTTGATTATTTTCTGTTTTGTGCCATTTGTAGGGCGTATGGCATACGCCCTATGGAGACGCAGTTCTTTCTTTTATTGCATATTATAATTTGCGAAGACGCATGACACACGCCATATGCGCAGCCATCCGCCCAATGTTTGCAAACCGTGAAATCCAGTCCTGACATAAAGTGGTATCTTTACCCTTGAGACCGTATTTCCTTGCGTCCGTGCCGGGGCTTTTGCCATTTGCGGTTTGCTCCATGCCGCGCCGTGGCGGCGGTTTGCGGCAATAATCCCCGCGCAAAGCCTTGCCGTGCAGACTGTAATGAGTAATTTTGCGCCGGAAAAAACAGAAAAATGACTACAGACAAGAAACTGCTTACAGAACTCAGCGAGAAACCCGTGTTCAGTCTTTTGATGCAATACGCCATCCCGGCAATCGTGGCCATGGTGGCATCTTCGCTCTACAACATCATCGACGGCATATTCATAGGTCAGGGTGTTGGCGCGGGGGCCATAATGGGGCTTGCCATAACCCTGCCCATAATGAACCTCTCGGCGGCGTTCGGCGCAATGGTGGGGGTTGGCGGCAGCACGCTGCTGTCGGTGAAGCTCGGCGAGAAGGACTACAACTTCGCGGCGCGGATACTCGGCAACGTTGTAACGCTCAACTGCATCATCGGTATAGGCCTCGGCGTGGTGATGTTGGTGTTCCTCGACCCGATACTGAGGTTTTTCGGCGCGAGCGACTACACCCTGCCCTACGCGCGCGACTTCATGGTGATTGTGCTTATAGGCAACGTGTTCACCCACCTGTTTCTCGGGCTCAACGCCATGCTCCGCGCATCGGGCAAGCCGCGCAAGGCCATGAAGGCCACAATCATGACCGTGGTTGTGAACATTGTGCTCGCCCCGCTGTTCATCTTCGTTCTCCACCTCGGCATACGCGGCGCGGCGCTCGCCACGGTGCTCTCCCAGCTCATAGTGCTGATATGGCAGATCAAGCTGTTCTCCAACCCCAACGAGCTAATCCACCTGCGGCGCGGCACATACCGCCTTGAAAGGCGCATCGTGGCGGGAAGCCTCTCCATAGGGCTTTCGCCGTTCCTCATAAACCTTTGCGCGTGCCTTGTGGTGATAATCATAAACCGCCAGCTCGTAATCTACGGCGGCGACGTGGCAGTGGGGGCATACGGCATAGCCAACCGCCTGTCGTTCTTCTTCGTCATGGTGGTCATAGGCATAAACCAGGGAATGCAGCCCATTGCCGGCTTCAACTTTGGCGCGAAACATTTCGCGCGGCTCAACCAGGTGCTGAAATACGCCATAATCATCTCCACCGCCATCTGGCTTTTCGGGTTCGCCATAAGCGTGTTCGCATCCACGCCGGTGGCAAGCGCGTTCACCAAAGACCCCGAACTGCTCAAGGAGGCGGCCCACGCACTCACTGTCATGAACCTCGTTGTGCCGGTGATAGGCTTCCAGATGGTGGCGACGGGATTTTTCCAAAGCATAGGCAAGGCCGGAATAAGCATATTCCTGTCGCTGACGCGCCAACTGCTTTTCCTTGTCCCCGCCCTGCTGATACTCCCGCGGTTCTTCGGGCTTGAGGGAGTGTGGTATTCCGTTCCGCTTGCCGACGGAACTTCGGCCATAACGGCTGCGGTGGTGCTGATATACCATATGCGCAAATTCAGGATGCGCGAAAAACTTGAAAACACAAAACTGCAAACAGAAATATAACTCCGGGAAAATGGAAAACGACACTTTCGTCATAAACATAGGCCGCCAGCTTGGCAGCGGAGGCAAGGAAATCGGTCTGAGGCTCGCCGGAATGTTCGGCATAACCTGTTATGACAACGAACTGATAAAGCGCGCCGCAAAGGAAAGCGGCATAGACGCGGGCAATTTCGAGAACTCCGACGAGAAAAAGCAGGGCACGCGCTCATTCTTCTCAAACTTCATCCCCTTCGTGGGGAGCGGCGACATCTACGGCAACCCGATTAGCGAGGAGACGCTGTTCCGCATACAAAGCGAGACGATCAGGAAAATCGCCGGCGAGCATTCGTGCATCTTCATAGGGCGCTGCGCCGACTATGTGCTGCGCCACAAGAAGCGCTGCGCCAACATTTTCGTTTCCGCCAACTATGCCGACCGCGTGAAGCGTCTGTGCCTGCGCCGCGTGATAACCGCACAGGCCGCCGAGAAACTCATACGCCAGGGCGACCAGCAGCGTTCGCAATACTACAACTTCTATTCCGACGGCACATGGGGCTCGGCCGACACCTACCACCTGTGCATCAACTCCAGCGTATTCGGCATTGAAGGCACCACGGACTTCATTGCGGAGTTCATAGAGAAGAAGCTCGGCATATCGTGCAACGCAAAATAAGCCCCGACGATGAAGCGCATAGGTCTGCTTTCGGACACCCACGGCTATTGGGACGAGAAATACAGGGAATATTTTGCGGAATGCGACGAGATTTGGCACGCCGGCGACATAGGCACGGTGGAAGTGGCGCAACGCCTTGCCGAAACCAAGCCGCTGCGCGCCGTGTACGGCAACTGCGACGGCGGCGACCTGCGCATCATGTTCCCCGAAAAACTTTGCTGGGACTGCGAGGGTGCGGAGGTGCTGATGAAGCATATAGGAGGCTATCCGGGAAACTACGACCGCAGCATAAGGGAGCAGATTATGAGGCGCCCGCCAAAGCTGTTCATCAGCGGGCATTCCCACATACTGAAGGTGGAATACGACAAGCGGCTCGGACTGCTGCACATTAACCCCGGGGCGGCGGGACTGCAGGGATGGCAGACGGTGCGCACGCTTGTCAGGTTCACCGCCGAGGGCGGCAGCTTCAGAGACCTTGAAATTATAGAGATACCCCGCGCAAAAGAAAAGCCGTAACAGCCGGGCGCACGAAGCTTTCCAAATGCATTTTGTCGCCGCACAAACATCTTTTGTGACAAAACAAACGCCTTGACGATTATAATTAGTACTTTTGTATCGAGTATAAGTGTAAAAACAAAAATCGGATGAAGACAATTGCGATATTTGCGTCAGGTGAAGGGACGAATGCGGAAAACCTGATTGAGTATTTTTCCGCCCGCGAGGATGTCAGGGTGGGCGTTGTGGTTTACAACAGAAAGGAAGCCGGGGTGCGCATACGCGCCGAAAGGCACGGCGTTCCAACGGAATATGTGCCGAAAAGCCGCTTTGGCGAGAGGGACAGCGTTCTGGCTATGCTCAAGGGCTATGGCACGGACGTAATTGTGCTTTCTGGCTTCCTGCTCCTTGTTCCCGACTATCTGCTCGAAGCCTATCCCGACCGCGTTGTCAACATCCACCCGTCGCTGCTGCCCAAGCACGGAGGCAGGGGAATGCACGGGCTTCATGTGCACGAGGACGTGCTGAGGTGCGGCGAAGACGAGAGCGGCATAACCATCCACGTGTGCGACTCTAACCTCGACAAGGGGGTAACGCTGTTCCAGGCCAAATGCAACGTGGAGCGCGACGACACCCCCGAAACCCTTGCGGCGCGTGTGCACAAGCTCGAATACGCCTTCTTCCCCGAGGTGGTGGAGAGGCTGTGCAACGGAGGCTATGACTACAAGTTCAAACACTGAAATTTTACGGCTATGCAGAAACTCAATGACGGCATATATTATATAGGCGTGAACGACCGCACCACGCACCTCTTCGAGTCGATGTGGCCGCTGCCCAACGGCGTGAGCTATAATTCCTATATCATTGACGATGAAAAAGTGGCTGTGGTTGACTGCGTGGGGGACGGTTTCTTTGAGGAGTACCTGCAAAACATCCGCGAGGTGATAGGAGACCGCCCCGTTGACTACATAATCGTGAACCACATGGAGCCGGACCATTCGGGGGCTTTGCAGCTTTTCAGGCAGTTCTACCCGGATGCGAAAATCGTTGGCAACAAGAAGACCCTTGAAATGGTGGGCGGATATTACGGCGTTTCGCGGGACGACGACGTTGTTGTGGGCGAAGGCTCGCGGCTTTCGCTCGGCAGGCACGGGCTTGCGTTCAGCCTTGTGCCCATGGTGCATTGGCCCGAAACAATGGTAACATACGACACAACGGCCGCAACGCTGTTTTCGGGCGACGCCTTCGGGTGTTTCGGCGCATTGAACGGCACGGCACTTGACAGCGAAATGGACATCGAGACTTACTTTCCCGAAATGCGCAGGTACTACTCAAACATTGTGGGAAAATACGGCGCACCTGTGCAAAGCGCACTCAAAAAACTTTCTTCCCTTGACATAAGAATGATATGCCCCACCCACGGTCCTGTGTGGACTGAGGGCATTGCGCGTGTGGTTTCGGAGTACGACCGCATGAGCCGCTATGAAGCCGCCGAGGGACTTACCGTGGTCTATGCCTCGATGTACGGAAACACGCGCCGCATGGCCGAAAGCGTGGCTGCCGGGGCGGCAAAGGCGGGAATAAGAAGCATAAGGGTGTTTGACGCGGCACGCACGCCGCTGTCGGTTATCCTCGAAAGTGTGTTCACTTACAGGGGGCTTGCCATCGGGGCTACGACATACAACGGCGGCACAAACCCGGCGGTGGGGGCATTGCTTGAAGCCATTGAGCTGCGTGGCGTGAAGCACCGCGTTTTCGGCGCGTTCGGTTCGTTCACGTGGTCGGGCAAGGCGGTAAAGGCAATATCCGACTTTGCCGAAAAGATGAATTTCACCGTTCCCGCCGCCCCTGTTGAACTGAAGCAGGGATTTAACGCCGATACTGCGGAAAAATGCGCGGCTCTCGGCGCGGCGGTGGGCAGGGAAATAAAGAACAGTTGAAACACAGCCGGAATGAAACGTAAGTTTTTTTTGAAAGTGGCGGTTTTGGCGGCGGCATTCGCCGCTGTCTCTGCCAATGCGCAGGAGCTGCCAAAAGTTCCAATGGATACGGCGATACACTACGGCACGCTTCCCAACGGAATGACGTACTACATACGCCACAACAGTTTGCCCAAAGAGCGTGCGAGTTTCTACATAGCCCAAAAGGTGGGTTCGGTTCAGGAGGACGACACGCAGCGCGGGTTGGCGCATTTTCTGGAGCATATGTGCTTCAACGGCTCAAAGAATTTCGCGGGAAACGGAATTGTGAGCTATTGCGAGAGGATAGGCGTGAAGTTCGGGCGTAATCTCAATGCCTACACGTCCACCGACGAAACCGTTTACAATATAGACGATGTGCCCGTGTCGCAGAGCAACATCGACTCCTGTCTGCTTATTCTCCACGACTGGGCTGACGGCCTCACTCTCGACCCAAAGGAGATTGACAAGGAACGCGGCGTAATTCACGAGGAGTGGCGTTTGCGTTCTTCGGCGTCGCAGCGCATTCTGGAGCGGCAGCTTCCAAACCTTTATCCGAACTCAAAATACGGCAGCCGCATGCCGATAGGCCTCCTCTCGGTTATCGACAGTTTCAGACCGCAGACGCTACGGGCGTATTACGAGAAATGGTATCGCCCCGACCTGCAAGGGATAGTGATTGTGGGCGACATTGACGCGACAAAGGTGGAAAAACAGGTCAGGGCTGTGTTCTCCGACATCAGAATGCCCGAAAACGCCGCCAAATATGAGACATACCCCGTGCCCGACACGCCGTCGCCCATTTATATAGTGGACAAGGACAAAGAGCAGCCCGCGCCGTACATAATGATAATGTTCAAGCACGACCCGATAGACGACAGGCTGAAGGACACGCCGGTTTTCTTTGCACGGCAATACATGATTTCATCTTTCACAATGGCGATGAACGGACGGCTTGACGAACTTTCGCAAAAGGACGGCTGTCCTTTTGATGCCGCCGGCATAGGTTATGACAACTATGTCATGTCCAAAACAAAGGATATGCTTTATGTGGAAATCACACCCAAGGCGGGGAAAGGGCGCGAAGCCGTGAAAACCGTAATGGAGGAGATTGAAAGGGCGGGGAAGTTCGGCTTTGCCGACACGGAACTTTACCGCACGAAGGCGGAGTTCCTCAGCCGCATGGAGAAGGTTTATGACAACCGCGAAAAGCAGAAAAATTCTTTTTTTGTGAGCCAGTACGTGCGCCACTTTCTTGAGAAAGAGCCTCTGCCGTCGATTGCCGATGAGTTTGAACTTGACAGGCAGATAGCGGCGCAGGTTAAGCCCGACGAAATATCCAAATATTTTGCAAGCCTTACCGCCAAAACCGACACGAACTTTGTTGTAATTGCGGAATATCCCGACAAAGAGGGAGTGGAGATACCGTCTGCGGAAGATTTGAAGTCGGCTGTGGAAGAAGCCTTGCACGCAGAACTTACACCGTATATAGACAACGTAAAGGCGGGAAGCCTTATACCGGAACTTCCGCCAAGAGGGAAAATAACCAAGGAAGAGCCTGCGGCGTTCGGATATACGCGCCTTTTGCTTTCAAACGGCGCGAACGTTTACTTCAAAGCCACCGATTTCAACGAGTCGCAGGTGGTTTTCAACGCGAAATCGTTCGGCGGTTATCAAAAGACCGGCAAAGCGGATATGGTTAGCGTAAAACTGTTTGAAAGCGTGATGAATTCTACGGGTATTGGCGATTTCAAGCAGACGGAGCTTGACAAAAAACTTGCGGGAAAGCAGGTTTCCGTATCCGTGTCGCTCGATGAGACAACCGAAAGCCTTTCCGGCGCGTCAACTCCCAAGGATATGCGCACGCTGTTTGAGCTGATACACCTCAGGTTCTGCAAACCGTCAACAGACACGGCGGCATACAGAAATGTGATAAGCCAAATCATGACCATGCTCGGCAATTCGGAAAAACGTCCCGAAACAGCTTTCTCCGACTCTGTTAATGCTACGATATACGACCACAACGCAATGAAGAGGCGGCTTGTAAGTGCTGACTTGGCACAGGCAGACTATGACGCTATACGGCGCATTTATTCCGAGAGGTTCAATTCGCCGGGCGATTTCAACTTTGTTTTCACAGGGAAGATAAACGCCGACAGCATCAGAACGTTTGCCGAGCAGTACATTGCCTCTTTGCCGTCGCCTAAGGTGCGCGAAAAACGTCCTGCAAAGGCTGTGGAATACCACAAGGGTGCGGTTTCAAACAAGTTCATGCGGGCAATGGAAACTCCCAAGGCTTATATTTTCGTGCTGTTTGCGGGAAAGACGAAATACTCCCTCCGCGATGCCCTTGTGAGCAATGCCTGCGGCGACATACTCCAGAAACTTTATAATCGCACCATTCGCGAGGATGCCGGCATATCGTATGTTGTGCAAGCCGACGGAGGTATGAATTTTGCGCCTTATCCCAATTATCTTCTTGAGGTGGTTTGCCCCGCCAAACCCTTGAAGGCTGACTCGGCAATGCTTCTGATAAACCAGGGCATTGAGCAGATTGCGAAAAAGGGCGTGGACAAGCAGGATTTGGACGATGTTGTGAAGTTCGCCCTCAAACAATATGCCGACGTGCAGCGGAACAACGGCTTTTGGGCGCAGCTGATTATGACCAAGGTGATGTATGGCATAGACAGGAATACGGGTTACGAGGAGGCTGTCAAATCCATAACCTCTGCCGACATACAGAAATTCCTGAACAAGCAGGTTCTGAAGAAAAACAACAGGGTTGAAGTGATAATGCTGCCCGAAAACACGGAAGACAGGCAATGGCATAGCCAATGAGCCGAATACCGCTAAGCGAAACCGGTACGCATTTGCAGTCAAATGCGTACCGGTTTTTATTCCTTTTCGTGTTGCTGCCCGCTTACTTCATGCGGGGTATCCATGTGCAGATTTTCTTTCCCTGCCAGCAGTTCACGGACGAATAGTCTGTCATTCTTATTTTCCCGTTTGTTGTCGGCACTTCAAATTCCATGCGTGTGCCGGCGAGGGTTGGCTTTACCGGCGTGATGTTCATCGTGCCGTTTTCGTTGGTAATGAATTTCACGGGCGCGTTGTAGTTCGCATCGGTGTTTTCGTCCCTTGCCAGGACAATCGGGCCGTATTCCACAGCCTGGAAATTTGCCGATTCGGGGTTGCTGCCCACCGGCGCGTCAATCACACGGCACTGCATATCGAACGTTACGGCTATTTTGTCGCCTTTCTTCCATTTGCGCTCTATGTTGAGGTATTGCCCCGCCGTTGCATTGGGAACGGCTTTGCCGTTTACGCTTACCTTGGTGTTCTTGCTCCACGAAGGTATGCGCAGCTTTATGGAGAATTTTTCGGGCTTGAGGTTTGCAAGCTCGATTTCCGCGTTGTTGCTGCGCGGGAACCCGGTGTTGAGGCGCAACTCCACGTCCTTCTTCTTTGCCGTGAGGGCTTTTGCCGTAAGCGGGTTGTAGAGGTTCACCACAGGCCCTTCCGCGCTTTGCATCACTGCCATATAAGGAATGTAGGCAAGCCCGGTGGGGCCGTTGAGGTTGCAGCAGGTTACGGGAAGCCCGTCGAAATTCCAGCCCCACCCGTGGTTGGTAACCTTGTCGCCGTTGAAAAGGTTCACATAGCTGAAACCGTCGCCGCCTGGTTTCATTGCGCCGATAAGGCCGTTGTAGATGTATTTCTCAATATAGTCTGCCGCCGAGGCGTCTGCCGTTGTGCGCAGGATGTAGGTGCAGAACTTCATCCACGAAACGCCGGTACACGTTTCCATCATTCGCTTGATTTTGGGGTTTGCCTGTTCTTTCTGCGTGTTGTCCCATGCCTCGCCTGCCCATTTGGGATAATACGGCTCGTCAGCCCCTCCGTTTCCCACGATGGTTATTTCGTTTTTCTTGATGTTGCGGAAATAGTTCTCAAAGCACTTTTTCCATTTCTCCTCGCCTGTTATGCGGTAGTACTCCACAAGCCCGTTGAACACCGAGTTCATCTCGTAGGCTTTGGGGTAGCCGCTTGCCATTTCGTGGGGCGGCACGTTTTCGAGCGCCTGTGTGAAGATGTTGGCATTGCGGCATCCGCCTTTCCTTATTATGTATTCCGAAAAATCGAGATACCGCTTGTCGCCGGTTATTTCGTAGAGGCGCATTATCGGTTCGAGTATCGAGGACGACTCTATTCCGTTCCAGCTCCAGCCCTGTTCGAGGATGTCGTGCTTGGGTGCGTCGCCTATTTGGTCAACAAGGCTGTTGGCCTCGCCAATCATGGCTTTCAGCACTTCGGGCGCGGCTTCCACATAGGTGTAGTATGCCGTCAGCGCGAGCAGCACGTATTTGCGCTCCCACAGGTCGCCTCCCTTTCCGTCGGGCTGCTCGCTTACCGGCACGCACGATATTGAGCCGTTTTCGCGTATGGTGGTCAGGATGTCCTTTACGGTGGCTTGCAGGATTGACTTCAGTTCCAGGTCGTGGGTGTAGCGGTACAGCATCGAGCCGCTCAGCACTGCCTTGCCCCACATTTCGCCAAGGGCGAACTGGGCGCGTCCGTTGCGGAAGAAGTCGGCAATTTTTGCGTAGGGCAGCACGCCCTTGTTCCAGTGTTTAAGGCTGTTCTGGATGTCGTTCTCAAAATAGCCCGTGAGTTTCACGTTGCCGGGCGCGAGCGGTGCGAGCTTGTCGCGCTGCGAATAGGTTTGCGCCACATAGGCCTTTGTTTGTTCAGGGTTTTGGGCGTTTTGCTTGGCGTAAACTTTTGAGTGGGCATACAGCGGGTTGCCTTGCGCTCCGCAATGCAGGTGTGCGCCGCCCGCAAGCAGTACGCACACAGCCGCGAATGCCAGATTTTTTGAATATGGTGTCATGGTATGCTTAAATTATATCCAAAATGCAAAAGTAAGTAATTTGGCGGAATTATGCCTCCGCCCGGTTTGTTTTGTGCCTTTGATGATATATACGTCCGGCTCGTTGCCGAAGACGGCAAACACCGTCGAAATTGTGTAATGTGTTGAATGTCAGAAAAATACCCAAACAGAGATTGGCCTTTATAACGTGTTGTTTTTCAGGTGTTTGAAAGACGCGAAAAAAGGTCTGATGTAGTTTGAATTATGTCTGATATAATTTTTCCTGCATAGGACATAGTTTTTCCTATGCCCTATGTAGTTTTCCCGGCTTTGGCTTTGCGCCATTTGCAGGGGCGTATGTGTGCGGCGGTCAAGCCGCGATTCTTAAAAGTCCGTTGTAGAACATCGTCTCCATTTCTTTGCAAACTATCTCCTTGCAGTCTTTCCGCCGTTTAATCTCTTCCGAAAAGCATGGTTCAAGTTCCTCGAGCAAACACTTGCACGCAACAGGCTCTTTCGCAAATTCAATTATGTTGTATTGCAGGTCGTTCAGCAAAACCTCGCGGTAGCCGCTGCCCGAAAGGGTGGGGTAAAGCGCGATGTGGGAGAACCTGTATGCGGAAACGTCGTTCAGCCTGCTTTTTATCATGAGTCTTGCCTCCTCGGGCCATTCCTCGGGGAAAGAGAACACCTGCATTCCGTCGCGGCTTCCGATTTTCATCTGCACCCTGCCGTCCGGGGAACTTGTGAAGAAGGGCATATAATCTGAAGCCAGCCTGTCGGTTTTGCACAAGGACTGCGTGCCGGTGCTTTCCCATTTCACGGCCCAGCCGTTCACGAACCGCTGGTATTCCTCCACGTATTGCGCAACGTCCATCCTCGGAAGCCGGGTCGGGCCGGGGGCGCAAAACCTGCGGTTGTCCCTGCCGAACAGATCAAGCACGCGCACGTATGTTTCGGGGTGTTTGCGAAGGAGCGTCCTGCCCATCATTCCGCACACGCGGGCGTTCCTCTTGAAGCCGCCGAGCAGATGGAACAGCGGCCTTTGGTCAAACCACATCATGTTGCATATCATGTCATGAGAATACTTGTTGTCCCCGAGTATTGCATTAATAACCGTGTCCACTTTCTTGCCGTGCTTTTTCACCAGAACGTAAAACAGCAGTTGCTCGAAAAGCAGGTTGTTGTTCAAGTCGGGAGAAGCGCAGCCGGGATCGTCCCAGCCGTTGTCCCTGATTATCTTCAATGCCTCTTCGCAATAACCGTGCAGAAAACTAATGTCGCAGCCGCCCATTATCCCCGCATTGTAAGAGCCTATTGCCTCTTTCGACAATTCGGGCATAATATATTCGGGGAGTTTCACGCCGCGTTCCAATATGTGGTTCATCATTCCTTTATAATAAGCCGAGCCTATCTCCTCGTTTTGCGTTATAAGTCCGCTGTTTTCATAGCCACTAAGCCCCTTGGGCAGGTACAGGTCTCCGTCAATATGCACGAAAGGCTCGTCCTGCTTGGAATAAGTCATTATTTTGCTGCAAGCCCAATGAATGGGGTGGCATTCAAGGTTGTCATAACAAATATGCACTTCGGTGTAAGGCAGCTTAAGTTTGTCAATAAGCACACGCGCCCCTTCGGAGTCAGTGTAAAGCTCCACGCGCTCAAAGTTCTCGCTAAGGCAATGCGAGCTTAACGCCCACGACATTAAACCAGCTTGTGCGGAGTGCCACCCGAACGAATTTTCGGTCAAGCTCCGCCCGGCAGTCCAAACGGTTTGGACTGCTTTCAAACTATTGTTCTTCATTTTACTAATTATATTTGTTAGGTTTATAACTTATTCCATACCAATAATAGTCATAGCTTGTGGTGCTCAGTCCCCAAAGACCGTTTGAGAAATATTCGTATGCCGTCCGCATCGCCTTCTCCAACTGCGGATATTTGCCTCCCATCAGTTTTGCCATTTTTTCAACTTCCTTGTCCCGGCTATGATCTATTCCTTCTCCGCCGTCGCAATCATGATACAAGGATGACCAGTAATGTTCCCAAAAACGAAATTGGTCTCCTTTAGCAACATGGGACAGCAGCCAGAACATTATTTTTGGGATACGGACGGCAGCCTTCGGCGACATTTTATGGTCATCCCCTTTGCCTACCCAGCCGTTCATCTTGGAGATTACCAATTCTTGCAGTTGCCTCGGATCGTCGCAACCAAAGTATATAGCTCCCAAAGAAAGGTTCAGCAGTTTTATGCAAACCGCCGTGTCATTAATCGCATCAAGATCTCCAAAGGCACTTATAACATCCCAGCTCTTTACATTGTCGCTCAATGATTCGCGCTTGTAAATTTGATTGTAAAAGTCCTCCCAACTCATAGGGAACGCGTCAAAAAATGCCTTTTGATTCTTAGGCGTGTCCTTTTCCTTCAGTTTGCAATAGGTTTGCTCAAGCTTTGAGATATGCGTTCCGCCATCCTTTCCCATCGCCGGCTTTGTAACAAAAATTGTGTCCCTTATAACTTTCGGCTCTGCAAGTTCCACATCCTGCGTTCTTGTATTCTGCGGTGTCTGCGTATTGCCGCACGACACCAAAAATAGCGCAACAAATAAAACTGATAATAGTTTTTCCATACTCATGGTAATGTTTAATACCGTGTGGGCATAAAAATATGCCCACACGGTTTAGGTTAAAATTGTTCTGTGATAATGATCTTTATGTTCCCGTTTCCGTACGTTCTGAACAGGACGCCCAATTTTTTCAGCCACGCCTCGCTGAACTTGACTTTGTACGCATTGGTGTTGTGTCCGCTTTCTTTATCGTAGTATCCTATTTCTCCGATAAGCAGGCAACCTTCCGTATCATAATAACTGTTTCCTTTGTGGATGGCAACCCCAGCTCTTCCTGGGACGTTTACCAAGTACCATTCGAATCTTTGCGGTTCCACACCGGGTATAATACTATATTCCCCTTTAAGTATTGCCGTATTCGAGCCGCTTGTCTGTGCCAGGGAGTAGTCGAGCACCCTTTCAAGGAAATAACCCTCCAACAAAGTTCCCGAAATCAAATTGCCGTCTGCGCCGTATGCGGCTGCGGTGAACTTGCTCAAGGTGGACACGTCATTCTTGAAATGCCTCACGGAATAAACTCTGACGCAGCTTGCGTCCGCAGAAAAATCCGGGGCTGTAGGGAAAGGTTGGGCGGCAATAAGTTTGTTGCGGTACTCAATCGCTTCGTTGCCTGACGAGTTTCCGCCGGTTGAACCTCCTGTTCCGCCGCCAGTTCCCGACGACGAACCGTCATTGCCTGTGTCGGGAACTTCACCATTGTCGCCTCCGTTGCCGCTGCCGCAGCCCTCATCGTAGTAATCACCGCAACCGTAGTAGTAGCCGGACATATAATAATCGAAATAGTCAATACCGCAACCCCAGTATTGCTTCCAATAAGAGTTATCCTCCGTCCAATAGCCGCTTCCACAGCCGCATCCATAAACCACTGCGGGAGGGGTGCAATACCCGATACCGCAAACATAAACTCCGTGCGTAAGCTCTCCCGAGCTGCACATTCTTTCGTACTCCGCGAAAGACATACAATTTTCGGGAGTCGAACCCACACTGCTTGTCTGTGTTGACAAGCTACTAATTTTTTTGATCATAATTAAAACTTTTAAATTGGTATTATATCCGACATTGTTACGCCGGATTTTGAAACTTCACTAATAAAATTTTCCCGAATTGGACTTTTTTGATGTGGTGTGCCACTTTCAAACCGTTTTTCATTTTCTTTTGTCAATAATTTATTCATTTGCAAATATAGTCAGTAGTTTTTTATCTTCCAAATATTTTTTTGTTAACGTCGCGGCAAAGAGTTTTTCGCACTTCTGCAAAACAAGTATTGCAACTGCCGTGTCAAAACCGGCACATGACAGAATTTTATTCGGTTCTTTACGATGTTCGAGAAAAGAAGCCTGAAAAGACAGGGATTTTCTTGGTTTTTCCATGACATACACCCGAATGGCGCAATCCTATTGTGGCAGAAAATATGGCAGCTTCCCATATTAGGCATTCCGTTCTCCATATTATGCCACTGCCAAATTCATCACGGACTGCCAAAATTGTCAAAACTGTGTACCATATTGATTTCCAACAGAAAAAGCTTATAAACAAATATTGTTGTAATGATTTGTTTTCCAATGCGTTGCATATGACTGAAAAAAGGCCTGATGTAGTT
>DKDC01000017.1:31743-44137 GCA_002451695.1 Prevotellaceae bacterium UBA6858
CAGACATAATTTTTCCTACATGGGACATCGTTTTTCCCATGTCTGATGTAGTTTTCGGGGCGTTTAGGGAGAAGTAATCGATGTCGGGTTTGTGATAATTGTAGGGGCGTATTGCATACGCCCCGTACGCCACCGCATGAACCGCATCATAAACCAACGTTACAACGTTGCCAATCGGCGCAATTCGGGCGTATGCCATACGCCCATACGGTGGCGCAATATTCTGATTAATAGTTGTTTTATGCTACTTTGCGGCGGTTTTGCGGACTGTTACCTTCCAAGGTTTTCTCACGGCATCGTGCGCCGCCATTTGGCAGGTCTCAATCATGCGCTTGTCCATTGCGGCGGGGGCGTATGCGTTTTTTGTGACGTTTTTGCCGGTAATCACTTCAAACCACACACAGGCGGCGGTGTATCTGCCATAGACAAGGTTGAGGTGATAGCCGTCGCGGTTCATGGTGTCCCCGATGTAGGTGTTACGCGCATTCTGTATGGCTGTGCCCGAGGGTATCACTTTTTTTATGCCGTGCGTTTTCACCGCCTTTTTCGACGCGCTTACAATCATGTTGTACATTTTCGTCTGGCTGCGGCCGTAGTTCGGGAACTCGCCGTGCGTGGAGTTTTTGGCGTAAGCCCATGTCTGGTGCCACAGGATTTTGCTTTTTGGCGCGAGCCGCCTTACATATGCCAATAGGTTTGTGAGATAGGGCTCGTAGGACGTTTCGATGCCCGACACTCCGCTTGCCTGCTGCAGGCTGATGTAGTCCCAATCTTCCTCGGCTATTGCGTCGCCAAGTTTCTTGCTGTCGGTTTGCACCGTTTTGCCGTCTGCGCCGATTTTACGGTAGCGGTAGGCTGGCCTGTCGTTTTCGGCGTTGTCCCAATGCCGTTTCAGCGGGCATCCGCCTATGTAAAGGTTTCCGATAATGAGTTCGTCGCCCGCAGCCTTGCCTAGTTCGTGCAGGTTCTGCTCTATGGCATCCTCTGAAAAGCTGTTGCCGATGGCAAGCACCTTTATGGTTTTTGCGAATGCGCCTTGAAGGCAGCACAGTGTGAGGACAATGAAAAGTGAAAATGCTTTCTGCTTCATGGGTTTTGCTGGTTTATTTTGTCGGTGTCTGATTTGCTGTTTTTTATGGTGGCACGTTTTATTTTGCGGCGGCGGGCAGCTTCTCCATTGCGGGTATCTCTATGATCCCGCGTGTGAACTTGAGCAGCCCCCTGCCTTCGAGGTCGTGGAGCGTGCGCGACACGTTAAGGCGCGTTTCGCACAGGCATTCCGCGAGGTCGGTCATTTTGCACTTGATCTGTTTTCTCCCGGTGGGGCGCAGGGTCTGGCGCGCGAAAAACTCTGTCATGCGTGATTCTATCGTGCCTGAGGGCATCCGCCTCAAACGCCTGAGAGTTTCCTGCGCTTGCGAGCTGAGCATATTCGTGAAGTTGAAGCGGAACACGTCGTTCTCCATCATCTGGCGCACGATTACCGTCTTGGGCAGGCGCAGGTAGTATCCGCCTGTCGCGGCGGTGTAGTTGCGGGTGTACGTGGTGTGGAGGCCGAAAAGGCATTGCGGCTCGATTACGGCGACGGCGCGTATGGTCTCGTTTATTGTGAAGCGGTTTTTGCCGAATGTGCTGTTGGCGTTAATGTCGCCCTCGAGCAGGAAAACCAATGAGCGGCATTCTTCGCCCGCCGTGATAATGACGCCGCCTTTGCGCATGGGGGCTATAACTGGGTTGATTGCCTCGTATATGTGCGAAAGTGTGGTTCCGTCTATGCCTAAGAAAAGGGGCAGGGAGGCAAGCTGCTCGTAGTCGAGTTTTTTCATCGCCCCTGCCGTTTTGCGCTGCTCATCCGCTTGGCAAGCGCGGGGGACATCCATACTCCGTTGCCGCCCTTGGCGTCAGAGTAAATAAAGTATGCCTCAAGCTCGGGATGCTCTTCAAGCACTTTTTTCGCGGAATCCACGCCGAGTACCATGAAAGCCGTGGCGTATGCGTCGGCTGTGGCGCAGTTGCGGGCGATGACAGTTGACGACAGCAGTGTGTGCTGCACGGGGAAGCCTGTGCGCGGGTCGATGGTGTGGGCGTAGCGTTTGCCGTTTTTATAGTAGAAACGGCGGTAGTTTCCGCTTGTGGCCATTCCGCAGTCGGTGAGTTCCACGATGGCCTCTATCCGGTTGCCCGCTTGCGTGCTGTCGTCAACGGGGCGGTTTATGCCTATGCTCCAAAGCGAGTTTTGGGCGTTTTTGCCCTTTGCCACTATTTCGCCGCCAATCTCTATGAGGTAGTCCGTAATTCCAAGCCCGTTGAACAGCGCGGCCACCGCGTCGCAGCCGTAGCCTTTGGCAATCGCGCTGCAGTCGAGCTTTGTGGCGGGGTTTTGCTTTATCACGCGCCCGCCTTCCGAAAGGCTTACCTTGCGGTAGCCCACGGCTTTCTGAAGTTCGCGTATGTTGCCGGGTGTGATACTGTCCTTTTTTGCAAAACCAAAGCCCCATGCGTTTACAAGCGGGGCTACGGTTATGTCGAAAGCTCCGTTTGTGGCTTCCGAAACGCTTTGGGCTATGCCGAACACGTGGCGGAACATCGTGTCAACCCTAACGTTGCGGTTTTCGTTGACGGCGGTTATAATGCTCCTTTTGTTGAACGGCGAGAGCGAAGCGTCAACCATTGCCAGCCGCTTGTCAATTTCGGGTTGTATGCTGCGGTTGTAGGAGTAGGTTATGTGGTAGTATGTGCCGAACACATAGCCCTCGTCGGTTATGTATCTTGTGTTTTTGTGGTTTGCGATAATGGCTATGCCGGCAATTACCAGAAATGCGAGAAACGCTATCTTGCCCTTTCCTATCCTTTTGCTTTCCATAGTTCCGTTTGTTTATCCCACAACAAGAATTTTAATTCCGAGCAGAATGAGGATAATTCCGCCGGCAAGCTCTGCCTTGAACTCGAACCTGTTTCCTATGAACACGCCAACGGCTTTGCCCGCAAGGGTGAGCAGGAACGAGCCGAGGGCGATAAGCGCCAAGGGCGTGGCTACCGATGCGGCGGATTCAAGCCCCATGCAGGTGAACGTTATGCCTATCGCAAGGGCGTCTATGCTTGTTGCCACGGCAAGGTATATAAGCGTCAGCGGGCGGTTGGGGTTGAATGGGCGTTCCTCCTCGCCATGCAGGCTTTCCCATACCATTTTGCCGCCTATCAGGGCAAGCAATACGAAAGCTATGATTGGCGCAAAATTTTCGATGTAGGCGTAGAAGAATGACGAAGCCCCCCAGCCGATAAGCGGCATCAAAGCCTGGAAAAGCCCGAACAGCAAAGCCATGGGCAACGCCTGGGAAAGGTGGAAACGCTTCTCGATAATTCCGCACGTGAAGGCAATGCTAAAACAGTCCATCGCAAGCGCGAGCGAGAGTATTATGCTTTCAATAATGCTCATACAGGTGTGGTGTAAAATGTCAGATGTCAAAAATCAAATTGAATGTGCCGCCTATCACCGTAGTGCCGTTTTTGCCGAAGCCCGGCACATACCAGGGTTCTCCAACGCTTGCCGACTTGCCCGATATGCGGTTTTTGTATCTCGCGCTCCAGCCTAAGTGGAAAATCTTCCATATCTTGGTCTCCACGCCGAAAGTAAGCTCAAGCCAAAGCTGGTTGCCGTTAAGTCCTTTGAAGCTATAGGGGGTTGTGGTGTTCCAGAAAGGGTCTGTGAGGTCTGGGCCGCTTATGTCGTATTTGAATGTGGAGTATGCCAGTCTCCCGCCTGCGAAGACGCGGTTGCCCGATGTTTTGTCGGCAAGGATATTATAGTCAAGCCCTATGCGGAAAAAAGGGGAGTTTGTCTTGTAGTGCAGGCTTGTCGCCTCGTCAGTGTGGTCGCTTACGCCCAATCCAAGTTCCACAATGGGGAAATAAGTCCCTTTTATGTTTGCCCTCACCGCGCCCTCATACTCTCCGTACGATGACACAGCCGAGAGGAACGCCCCGGCAACGTTTCCCGAAACCGAGAAGCCCGCGAAAAACGGAAGTTCCTTTTGTGACGGTGTCGCCAAGTCGCTTGGAGTGTATTGCACTCCGCGTATTTTCTGTTGCGCCGCCGTTATGGAATCTCTTTGGGCGTTTGCGCAGAAAGGCGCGGCCAGACTAAGGCAGAGTAATATACACTTTGAAATTCTCGGCAACATTATAGTTTACTTTGGGGGTGTTGAGCGCAACGCTGTCAATCCGTGCCACGTTTTCCGAACCAGAGCCTTTTTTCAGGGTTACGGATGTTATTTTGTGGAACATCGACGGGCTGCAGTCTATCGACTCGAAGTGCGCCTCGTTTGTATGCCCCACAACAACGGTGTCGGTGCGGCTTTCGCCTGTGTTGGATATGCAGAAAAGCAGGGTGTCGGCATTTTGCCTGTAGCTTATCGGCAGGTTCACTTCCGTAAGGTTCACGCCACGGTTAAATAATATGGTGTCCGTGCCGGCTGCCTTTACGGTGAGCGTGTCCTTTACCACAGCCGAAGCCTTACCTGCGGAATTGTAGAAAATGTACTTTGCCGAAACCGAGTTGCTCAAAGGGCAGTCGATGTTGCTGCACGAAGCCATTCCCGCCGCGCCCAGCAGCATACATATATATATAATGGCGTTTGTGCGCGGTGCAGGGTGGGGGCGGTTGAACCTTGCAAAAGGCAGCTTAAATCTCTTTCTCAATCTTGTAGTCATTTCTTGACGAGGCGTTCCGGCTGATAAGTTCTCCGAGAAATCCGGCGAGGAACAACTGCGTGCCGAGAAGCATCATTGTAAGCGCGATGTAGAAATATGGCGAGTCGGTAACCAGGTGCGCGGGTATTCCGTTGGCGAGTGCGTAGAGCTTGTTAGCCCCGACTATTACTATTGCTATGAAGCCGATGAAAAACATCAGCGAGCCGAGAAACCCGAACACGTGCATCGGCTTGCGTCCGAAGCTGGTGAGAAACCAAAGGCTCAGCAGGTCGAGGTAGCCGTTGAAAAAGCGGTTAAGCCCGCCGAACTTGGTATGTCCGAACTTCCGCGCCTGATGATGCACCACTTTTTCGCCAATTTTGTCGAACCCGGCGTTTTTTGCAAGGTAGGGTATGTAGCGGTGCATTTCGCCGTAAACCTCGATGTTCTTCACCACCTCGCGGCGGTATGCCTTGAGTCCGCAGTTGAAGTCGTGCAGGTTGCTTATGCCGCTCACCTTCCGTGCCGTGGCGTTGAAGAGTTTGGTAGGGATGGTTTTTGAAAGCGGGTCGTAGCGTTTCTTTTTGTATCCCGAAACAAGATCGTAGCCATCCTCCAAAATCATGCGGCGCAGTTCAGGAATTTCATCGGGCGAGTCCTGCAGGTCGGCATCCATGGTTATCACCACATCGCCCTGCGCCTTTTTGAACCCGCAATAGAGGGCCGCGCTCTTGCCGTAGTTGCGGCGGAACTTAATGCCGTGCACATTGGGGTCTTTGTCCGAAAGGCTCTCTATCACCTGCCATGAATTGTCGGTGCTGCCGTCGTTTACGAATATGATTTCATAGGTGAGCGAATTGGTTTTAGCCACCCTCACAATCCAACTGTAAAGCTCGTTGAGGCTTTCGTCTTCGTTATAGAGGGGAATTACCAGCGATATGTCCATGTTTACTGTTTGCTTTGGGCTGTTTTGCGCACTGCGAGCAGCGAGGCCGGCAGCGACAGAACCAGACCGAGGAATATGTTTATGTCAAGAAGATTTGCGGCGTATGTTACAGGCGGTATGGACTGCATTTTCTCCATAATGTCCTTGATGTCGTCAAGCCCCCTGCCGTTGGTGAGCTGTTTCATGCTTTCCTGCTCGAATGCCTGCTTCACCTCGGGCGAGCTGAGCATTTGCAGGTACCTGTCAATGAAAGCCCCGTGGTCGAAAAACTGGAAGTACACATAGCATGCAGCCGCAAGCAGAAGGGCGGCGTAGAAATAGAGCAGCAGCGAGAAGAGGTAGCCCCTGCCGAATGAGATGACGCCGCCGCACACCCTTTCGCGGAACCTGCACAGCAGCACATAGCCTATGACGGGCGTTGAGGCGAATACAAAATAAAACACCAGCGAGAACAGGGAGTTGTTCAGCGAGTTCACAAAACAAAGCATTCCTATTATCCAGTATATGCCGTATGGCAGGGCATAGTTCATGGCAAAGGCGTTTGTCTGCCTGAAAGGACTTGGTTGCATTTGTCTTGGTTCCATTGGCGTTCTGTTTTTGTCGGTTTTGCAAAGTTACAATATTAATCTGTTATTCCGTTGGTGGCAAGGGTGTTTTGCCGTATTGACGTTGCTTAGAATATTATGGATGCCCTCACGGCGTTCTTCGAATGTAGCGGCTGGGCTATTGGCGACAGGCTTCCGTCGCTTTCCATCATGGCGTATGGCTCGGTAAGCCCGCGTAGCGAGGTTGTCCAGTATTTTGCCCCGGTGAGTTCGTTTGCTCCGGCTTGCCTGAGCAGAAGGTTTATCTTGTTTTTGCCTCCGAGGTTGTTCCAGAAGTTAATCCATTCGCCTGCCGAGGGGAGATACCAGGCGGAACACCCTTGCAGCGCAGCCGGGTAGTTGCTTGCGGCGTTTATTGCCGCATAGTCGGCGTTGCCCCTGAAATAGTTCGAGACCTCATAGCCGCGCAGGTCGGTCATCACGCTCGATGTTACGTATTTCGACGCGGAGCTTGGCAGCGTCTCGGCATTGCTCCAAGCCGTGGCGCTTTCAGCCTCGCTCACAGCCATGGCGCGGGCGGTGCGGAACTTGCCTTCGTTTATGTTTTCCGTGTCGTAAACGATGGCTTTTACGTTAAACTGCGCATCGCAAAGGAACGTTCCGGCCGAGACCTTGCCTGTTGCGGTGGCGGTGTATGTCTTGCCGTTGTCGAAAGACGTAATCCTGAGCTGCGTGTCCCCCGAACTTTGCGAGCCCTCGCCTTCAAGGCTCACGTTCTCTATGATGTTCACGCCGCTTTCGAGAGTAATCTCGCATTCAAGCACGGGTTCGGCTATTGTCTGGGCGCGGAACGCCACGTATGTTCCGCCGCCGCTGTTCACGCTGCACGATATTTTCTCGTTGTCCGTGATTACACACCTGTTTGTGTTCATATGGGCAATGAATGCCGGGGCGAACAGCATCGGCTCATATACCATGGAGGTCTTGGTTGCGATGCGGTTTCCTGCCGATGTGAGGCGGTAGCCTTTCGCGTCCGTGCCGTTGGCTTTTTTTATGTTGAGGAATGCCGAAGTGCCGTAAAGCGTCAGCGGCTGCGCATGGTTCGTAAGGCTGGCTGCGGTGGCGGTTATGTTGTATGCGTAGTCGCGCTGCCTTGCGCCGGCAAGCGTGCCGTCCTGGTTCTGGTAGTCAACCGTTATGGTGCGCGATGCGGTGTCAACCTCCACTTTCGGCGTGTTGGCGTATTTCACGTAGCAGTTCACCTTGTCGTCATCGGAGGCGTACTGCAGGTTGCCCTTGAACTGCCCCGAGGCGGCGTCATACCTGAGTACGCAGACCACTCCTTTTTCGCCTATGCTCCCGTTGCAGGCATACATAACGTCGCCCTCGGCAAAGTCATGCCTCGCTTCTGAACTCATTTGGGGTGTTACGGAAACGAATGCGGTCTTGGTCTTCTTTGCGCCGCCTTTCTCATTGCCGCCGTTGTCGCTGCTGCACGAAACTGCGAATGCCATGGCTGCAAGAGCGAAAATTGCGGATATGGATTTTTTCATTGTGCGTATGGTTTGATTGTAATGGCAAAGATAGTGAAAATAGTCGTCATGCGTTTTTTTTTGTCCCCCAAATATACGCCAGCGGAAATTACATCAGACGCAGGAAAAACTATGTCCTATGCAGGAAAAATTATGTCTGATATAATTAAAACTACATCAGACCTTTTTTCGCCGCTTGCAAACACCTGAATTACAATAATATATGCGTTCGTGGCAAAATAGGGGTAATTTGTTGCAAATCAATCTGTTGGACAGCCAAGAACCGTTTCGTGGAATTTGCCGCCACGAGAACCTGTTGCGCAATGCGGTGGCGCGTTGTGTTACTGTGTCGGAAAAAACGTTTATTTTTGCATTCATGCGTGTGCTGTTCTTTGAAAATCCCGAAAGTGTGCCGCCGCAGGAACTTGAGGCGGACATGGCTTTGCTGCCGCAGTTCAGGCGCGACAGGATGCTTGCCATAAGGCGTTTCGAAAGCCGTGTGCTTGGCGTGAAGGCGTTTCTGCTGCTCATGCGGGCGTTGCGCGAGGAATACGGTTTGGCGGAGTGCCCGCAGATTGTGTTTGGCGGGCATGGGAAACCCGTGTTTGCCGACCGCCCCGACATTCATTTCAGCCTCAGCCATTGCCGCGTGGGCGCAATGTGCGTAGTAGCCGGCGGCAATGTGGGATGTGACATCGAGGCTGCCGACCGCAGGGTGAGCGATGCCGTAATCGGGCGGTGCTTCAATGCGGGGGAGGCGGCGGCGGTGCGCAATTCCGCCAGTCCGTCCTTGGAGTTCGCACGGCTGTGGACGCGCAAGGAGGCGGCGGGAAAGTATTGGGGCTGCGGAATTGACGATGCCGCGCCCGATATTCTCGGCAGGGCGGAAAAAGAGGGGCTGCAAATTACAAGCGGCATGAGTGTGTCGCGCAACTATGTGTATTCTTTGTGCGTGGGTGGCGGCGGAGTCCCTGCGCAAATATTGTAAATGTATCCATGAAAGCGTGTGTGGCGATAATTGCGGTGATGCTCGCGGCGGCAATGCCGTTGCGTGCCGCCGACATAATAACCTGCAAGGAAGAGGTGCAGAACGGGCGGTGGGTGTGCTTCAGGAAAGTTTTCAACTTGGCGGAAGCACCGTCGGAAAACACCCTGCGCATTTCCGCCGACTCAAAGTATTGGCTTTATGTGAACGGCGAGCTTGTTGTGAGGGAGGGGCAGTTGAAGCGCGGCCCGAACCCGAATGACACGTATATAGACAGCCTCAGCCTGAACAACCTGCGCAAGGGCGACAACACGGTTGCCGTGCTTGTATGGTATTTCGGCAAAGGCGGTTACAGCCACCGCAGCTCGCCGTATGCAGGTCTGTATTTCGACCTGTCGGGAAAGGGGTGCAGCGTAGTGTCGGACACAACGTGGAAGTCGCGCCTGCATCCGGCTTTTTACGTTCCAACGGGGCAAAGGCCAAACGCCCGCCTTGCCGAGTCGAACATAGGCTATGACGCACGGCAGGAGGATTATTTTTCCAATGAGGAATATGACGATTCCGCGTGGGAAAATGCGGCAGTTGTGGATGCGGACAGCGCGGGGTGGGGCGTTTTCCGCCCGCGTCCCATACCTTTTTTCAAGGACAGCGAGGTGAGGGATTATGTGTCCTCACACCAAATTGGCAACAAGGTTTACTGCTATCTCCCCTACAACGCCCAGATAAGCCCGGTGCTGCACGTGAAGGCGCGTGCCGGCAAGGTTATCGGCATACGCTCGGACTGCTATCCGCAAACAGGCACGGAGTATATAATGAGATACGAATACAAGGCCAGGGAAGGCGAGCAGGAGTTCGAGTTTCCCGGCTGGATAAACGGACACAGCATTATATACACAATTCCGGAGGGTGTGGAGGTTGTCCGTCTCGCATACCGCGAATCGGGCTACGATTGCGGGCTTGACGGAAACTTTGACTGTAGCGACGAGATGCTTAACAAGCTGTGGCGGAAGTCGCAGCGCACTCTCTATGTTACTATGCGCGACAATTTCATGGACTGCCCCGACCGCGAGAGGGCGCAGTATATAGGCGACGTTACCAACGAGCTTGCCGAAGTGCCGTATGCGCTCTCGCCCGAGGCTTCGCTGCTTGTGCGGAAGTGCGCACGCGAATTTGCCGACTGGCAGAAAAAGGATTCCGTGCTTTACGCCCCCGTGCCGTCGGGGGAGTGGGAAAAGGAGCTGCCGCAGCAGAGCCTTTCGTTCTGCGGGCTGGGACTTTGGGACTATTACCGCCATTACGGCGACAGGCAGACTTTGGAGTATGTCTATCCCGCCGTGAAAAGATACCTGCACCTGTGGAAAGTTCAGCCCGACAGTCTTGTTGATTACCGCAAAGGTTCGTGGGACTGGGGAGACTGGGGGACGAACGTGGACTTGAAAACGCTCAATCAGGCGTGGTATTCCATAACTCTCGGACATTATTCAAAAATGGCGCGGCTTGCGGGCGACGATGACGAAGCCGCGTGGGCCGACAGCGTGAGGCGCAACCTCAACTCGGCTATCTATTCGAAATATTGGCGGGGCAAGTCGTTCAAGTCGTCTCCCGCAACAAAAGCCGACGACCGTGCGCAAGCCCTTGCCGTAATTGCCGGGGCGGCCCCGCAGGATATTTGGCCAGACATAAAGGGAGTTTTTTCCCAAACCGAATATGCAAGCCCCTACATGGAGCGTTTCGTGCTCCAGGCCCTTTGCGAGATGAACAGCACGCAGGACGCGCTCAACCGTATGCGCCGCCGCTACCGCGCAATGGCGGACAGCGTTTACACAACCCTTTGGGAGCGTTTCGAGCTTTCCTCTAATTCGAGCTACAACCACGCCTGGAGCGGTGCGCCGCTTATAATCCTGTCGCGCTACGTGGCTGGCATAACGCCGCTGCAACCCCTGTTCAAGGAGTTCATGGTAAAACCGCAGTTGTGCGATTTGGAATATGTGCGCACTTCTGTTCCCACGCCCGAGGGCAGGATTTCCCTGTTTGTTTCCAAAAAGGAGGGCTACTCCATGCGGCTTGACGTACCCGGGAACACTAACGCAAAGGTGCTGCTGCCGAAAAACTACATCGGCTACCATTTGAACGGCAAGGAGGCGAGGCTCAAACTTTCCGAAGACACGGCTTATTACGAGCTGAACCTGTCCCGGGGCTTTTACGTCATAGAGGCTTTGTTTGACAAGGCGGACACGGTAGGCGCATTGCCGCGCCTTGCGGACGCAATGAGAGAATTGCGCTATTTGCGCGAGAACGCGAGTGCCGGCAACGGAGTTGGAAATGCCCATGATGCTTTTTTCACGCAATTTGCGGCAAGAGCCGACTCGCTTATGGCACTTGGCGAAACCACCGACGACATTTACGAGGCGGTGTTCAGGTTTCGCGAGGCGGAGAACCTTGCAAAGACCCTGCGCGACTCACTTGTTGTGCCGCACAATGGGAACTGGTACAGGATAAAGGCATCAGCCACGGACAGAAAGTTTGAAGTGGGGGACGAGAGCCTGTCGCGGTTTCCGATTGCCGATATATGGATTTCCGACAATGCGGAGGCGGGGCGGTTTTTTGGAATGTACAATGCCGCGAGCGGCGATGTGTTCTCCAACTTTCCCATTGGAGTGATGCCTGTAAAGGGCGGAAAGGTGGCGTTGTCGGACGAGGACGGCGCGAGATACCTGCTCACTCCGGCGGACGGCGTTCCCGATTGGACGGAGGCAGGGCTGGACGAAATAGCCAAGGACGGTTTTTCGTATTCGTTCGATGCGGTTGAGGGTTTGGTGCAGAGTTTCCGCGACACGATAGACGGCGGGGAATGGAAAGCCGTTGTGCTGCCCGTGCGGATTGACAGCGTGGGCGGTACGCAGGTTGCGCTTTATGGCGTGTGCGGTCTGCTGAAAAATTCCTCGGAAGAGCTTTTGGGTGTGAAAGTAACAAAATTGTCCCGTACGCCGCCCTGCATCCCTGCCGGCGTGCCTGTGATATTCCATGCCGATTCTTCGGCCGGCAATAAGGTGGCTGTGGCATTTTACACCAAGTCTAATACCGCCGCATCGTTTCTTGGCGGGAAGAGCAACGGACTGTGCGGTGTTGCCGACACCACGATGGTGAAGCAGGGTTGGATGCTTGTGTTCCGAAACGGCGTTTTGGCTGCGGCGGATGCGCCTTTTTCGGTTTTGCCAAGGGATTGCTACATTAATATAAAGGACGTGGCGGAACTTGCAACAGGCGCGGACGATGTGATACCGCTTGGCAGCGGCGGCACGACCGATGGCATAGTACCGATGTCCCTGTCGCGCAAAAAGGAATACGTTGATGTTTATACGCCAAGCGGCATACGTGTGCGCAAGCACGCCAAACGCTCAAAAGTGCTTTCCACTCTCCGCAAGGGGGTGTATATCATAGACGGCAAAAAGCGCGTTGTGAAATAACTGTGTGTGCAGAGTGTGTGTTAATCTTGCAAAATACGAAATATTCGATTAATAAATAAATTGCGCCGCCGTAGGGGCGTATTGCATACGCCCAGAATTGCGCCGTTTCACAATGTTGTGGTAATGGGTTATCATGCGGCTCATGCGGTGGCGTACAGGGCGTATGCAATACGCCCCTACAAATGGCACAAAACCAATACCGCGAAAAATACATTTGATGTAGGAAAAAC
>DKDC01000017.1:44191-46873 GCA_002451695.1 Prevotellaceae bacterium UBA6858
AACTACATCAGACCTTTTTTGTACGGTTGCAAACGCTTGAAAAACAGAGTCTTATACTAAGTGTTTTCTGTGTGGGTATTATTCTGTGAACCAGCGTGTTGGGCAATTTCCCGTTTCGAACCGGGGGCGTTGTGTGCCTTTGTTGCCCTGTTTTGTGCGATTTCTCGCTTTTTATTCTTATTTTCGCGACAAATAATCATTAAAAACAACAAAACAGTTTATGAAGCGCATCTTATTTCTGATTGCCATGCTTGTGTGCTTCGCCTTTCCCGGTGCGGATGCGGCAAGCATAATCACAACGCCCAAGGCTCCCAAAGTGAGCCAGTGGATTTGTTTCAGGAAAACCCTCGACATCAACGGGGACGTAAGCAACAACACCCTGCGCATTGCCGCCGACAGCAAATACTGGCTGTATGTGAACGGCAAGCTCGAGGTTTACGAAGGCCAGCTGAAGCGCGGCCCGAACCCCAAGGACACGTACATTGACTACGTGAAGCTGAAGAACCTCAAGAATGGCAGCAACACGATTGCCGTACTCGTGTGGTATTTCGGCAAGCACGGTTTCAGCCACCGCAACTCCAATGTCGGCGGACTTTATTTCGACCTTGCCGTGGGCAAAAAGCATTACGGCAGCGACAACACGTGGCTCACGTCCATCCACCCCGCCTTTTACAAACCCAAGGGACAGGAACCCAACTACCGCCTTTCGGAGTCGAACATCGGCTTTGACGCGCGCAAGGACATTCCGCAGTGGTATGCCGTGGGCTATGACGACTCTTCGTGGCAGCAGTCAAAGGAAGTTTCGCCCGAGGATGCCGACTGGAACAAGTTCATCAAACGCGAAATCCCCCAGTGGAGGGATTACGGCGTGAAGCCCTATCCCACGCAACGCCGCGAGGGGAACAAGATTATCTGCACCCTGCCGTACAACTGCCAGTTCACCCCTGTTTTGAAAGTAAGGGCAGCGGCGGGCAAGAAGATTGACGTGCGCACTGACGACTACGCCACCCCCGCCCCCAACGGTGAGGTAAACGTGTTTGCGGAATACATTACCAAGGACGGCGAGCAGGAATACGAGGCCCCGGGGTGGATGAACGGACATGAGGTGATATACACCGTTCCCGCCGGGGTTGAGGTTGTTTCGCTGGCTTACCACGAAACGGGCTACGACTGCTCTTTCGCAGGAAGTTTTGAGTGCGACAACAGCGACCTGAACTCGCTCTGGAAAAAATCGCAGCGCACACTCTACATCACAATGCGCGACAACTACATGGACTGTCCCGACCGCGAGAGGGCGCAATGGATTGGCGACGTTTCGAACGAAATGGTGGAGGTGTTCTATTCCCTGTCGCCGAGCGCAAACCTGCTCACCCGCAAGTGCGCCCGCGAGTTCGCCGACTGGCAACGCCCCGACTCCGTGATGTACGCCCCCGTGCCCGAGGGAAACTGGAAGAAGGAACTTCCGCAACAGACACTCGCGTTCATGGGACTTGGAAACTGGAACTACTATATGGGCTCCGGCGATGCGGCAACTATAAAGTATGTGTTCCCCGCCGCAAAACGCTATATGCATAAGTGGAAGATTGAGGACGACGGTCTTGTGGAGTACCGCCCGGGTGCTTGGGACTGGGGAGACTGGGGCGACAACGCCGATATGCAGGCACTCTGCCAGGCTTGGTATTCCACCACGCTGAAAAACTACGCGAAGCAGGCCGAACTGATTGGCGAGACGGCGGAGGCAAAATGGGCTTTGGGCGCGGCCAAGAAGCTTGATGAGGCCTTCCGCTCCAAGTTTTGGACGGGCGACGCCTATCGCCACACCACGTACAAGGGTTTGACGGACGACCGCACACAGGCTGTGGCGGTTATTTCCGGCATCGCGACAAAGGAGCAATACCCGAAATTGCTCGAAATCTTCAAGAACACCGAGTTTGCAAGCCCGTACATGGAACGCTATGTGCTGCAGGCCATGTGTGAAATGGGTTGCACGCAGGAGGCGATAGACCGTATGCTGAAGAAGTACAAGCCGATGATTGATTCGCCTATCACAACACTTTGGGAAATGTTCGACCTTCACGGCGGAAGCTACAACCACGCATGGAGCGGCGGCCCGCTAATCATTATGTCGCAGTATGTGGCGGGCATATCGCCTGTGAAGCCGGCGTTCAGCGAATTTGAGGTGAAACCGGAGCTTGGAAATTTGAAATACGTGAAGACCGTTGTGCCCACAGTGTTCGGTAGCATAAAGCTGAACGTGAACAAGGAGAACGGCTACAAGGTTGACATCACCGTCCCCAAAGGCACGAAGGCCCACCTGCTGTTGCCCAAGGACTATTCAAGCTACAGTGTGGACGGACGTAGGAAGAAGCTTTCCGCTAACGCCGACGGTTCAAAATATGTCGTGAAACTTTCGGCGGGCAAGCACACGGTGCAGTCCGCGAGCCTGTAATAAAACAGCGGGGATTAAGCCCCGGCATACGAGCCTCCCGGCAGGAAAACAGCGGACGCGGTTTCCAACCGGGAGGTTTTTATGTGGAAGTGCGTAGCCGGGACAGCGGATAACCCGCATTTTTTGTCGCAATCCGCAAGTGGCTGAAAGCCAACAAGATGAGTACTTGTGTAAAGAACTTTGCAAGGAATTGTTTTTCAGATGCTTGCAAGCGGCAAAAAAGGTCTGATGTA
>DKDC01000017.1:46929-118673 GCA_002451695.1 Prevotellaceae bacterium UBA6858
GTTTTTCCTACATCAAATGTAATTTTGGGAGTTGGCGGATTGCGCCATTTGTAGGGGCGTATTGCATACGCCCTGTACGCCGCCGCTCGGATCGTGTTGGTGAAATTTGCAAACAAACGCCGCAAAATCACAAAAACGGCGCAATCCTGACGTATGCCATACGCCCCTACGATGGCGAATTTTGTTGATTGATTGTGTTTTGATTGTTGTGGGGCGTGCTACAACGCTCCATACCGCCTAAATCACGAACTCCACTTCCTTGAAACCGTAAACCCTTTCCTTTCCGTCCTCGTCGCGCAAGACGAGGTGTCCGTCTTTTTCCACCCTGTCAAAGCTGGCGCGGAAAATGCCTTTGCTGTCCTTGTATTCGTGCATTCCTTCCTTGCGGTAAAGGTGGGACACATATCTTTGGCTTATGCCTTCTGCGCCAAACCTCAATGCGTCGTATTCCACGGCGAACCTCCCGGCTATGGAGTGGAGAATGTCAAGGCGGTTGAGTTCATGCCCCAAGGCGTTCTGCAACGACACGGGATTGGGCGCGCCGCTTGTGAAACGCTTTTGGTTGACGTTCACCCCTATGCCGATTACCATTCTGCGTGTCTTGCCGTTTTCCACGTCGCACTGTATCAGCGTGCCGCTGGCTTTGCCGTTACCTATATATATGTCGTTGGGCCACTTTATGGTAACGTCACCGCAGATTTTCGCCAGCACATGGCGCACTGCCAAGGCGGCGGCCTGAAGCACGCAGAACTGCTTTGCCGGCTCAACGAACCATGCGCGGCAAACAAGGCTGAACGTGAGGTTTTTCCCGCTTTCCGCCTCCCACGAGGTGTTGCCCTGTCCCCTTCCTGCGGTCTGCTCCTCGGCCGACACTATCTGTATCTCGTTCTCGCCGGGCAGGGGGAGGGTGAACGCAAGGTCGTTGGTTGAGGACGTGCGCGGCACGTAAAAGTATGAGAATGTGTACCCGGTCGAGAGCTTCAGCGGAAACAGAAACCAGAACGAGCGGGTTTGTATCTCCAGTTTTTTGCTTTCGTCCGCTTTTGGGGTTGGGGCAGACGGGAATGTGTTGTAGCTGTTGCCTGACATGATATTGTTAGTATGCTTGCTTTGTCCTTATATATATTGTATCACTTCCCGAAGAAAGTGGGCTGCACTTCAAAGGCGTTTTCTATGTGGCGTATGCTGAAGGGCGGGGCTGCGCCCGTTACGCTTATTATGTCGAAGCGTATTTGCCGGTCAAGGTCGTTCAGGCTCATGTATGCCTTTGCCGCAGCAACGATGTGCCTGCGCTTTTCCTTGTCGGCGTGTTCCTCGGGAAGTATCACGTTTGCGTTTGTGAGCGTCTTCACTTCCACGAACACCAGCAGCCCGCGTTTTTGTGCTATTATGTCCACCTCGAGATGCCCGCACCTCCAGTTGCGCTCAAGAATTGAGTAGTCGCAGAACATAAGAAACCGCGCCGCAGCCTCTTCGCCTTGTCTTCCGAGCAGATTGTGTTGGGCCATGCCTTTGTGTTAGCGTCTACAAAGGTAGCAACCTGTTGCGAAAGCAGCAAATCTGTTGTTTTAATATATCTTATTATTGCTTTGCGTGCGTTATTTTTATGCCCTGCAAGCCGGAAAAGCTCATTGCGGGCAAATTATAAATGCTTATCTTTGCAGTCCTTTTGACAGTTTGTCTATAGTGGTGGCTGCGGCAACAGCAAAAACAAAATAGTCTTGGCTGAAAAAATAATATATAAACCGGAAGATATGCAGGAACAGACTTTTTCCCTGCGGGATTACGTTCCGCAGGCTGTGGTTTTGGCAAACGGAGAATGGCCGGGGATGGAAATTGTGAGGGATTGGATTGCGCGGGCCGCATATACGGTGTGCTGCGACGGGGCTGCCGAAAAGGCCAACGCGGCGGGCATTGCGCTTGATGCCGTTGTGGGGGACGGCGACTCACTGTCGGCGGCGATGAAAAGGAAATACGCAAAAATTCTGTATTTGGAGCGTGAGCAGGAATTCAACGACCAGACAAAGGCCGTGAGGTTTCTGAAGTCAAGGGGAATGAGCCGCATTGTGATTATCGGGGCTACTGGAAAGCGCGAGGACCATACGCTTGGCAACATCAGCCTTCTTGTGCATTATCTGCAGCATGGCGTTTGGGCGGTGATGCCAACCGACTACGGCGTGTTCATACCGTGCCGGGACGAAGCGGTGTTTGCGGTAAAGAAAGGGCAGCAGGTTTCGGTTTTCAATTTCAACGCAACGCATATGAAATTCAAGAACCTGAAATATAATTGCTACGACTTTGATATGTTTTGGCAAGGCACGCTCAACGAAGCGACTGCCGACAGGATAGAGATAAGCGCAAGCGGCTGCTATCTTGTGTATCTTGCTTACCGCGATTAGGCACGGAGGGAAAAGGGCGGGTGTTGCCGCGCCTCATCTTTTTGATGCAAAAAAAGTTTTCATTATTTCGGCGCATTCGTCTGCAAGCACGCCGGCAGTAACCTTTGTTCTGGGATGGAGCGGATTGGGCGAAAGCCGCGTGTAGCCGCGTTTGAGGTCGGCTGCCCCATAAACCAGCCGCCCGAGCTGCGCCCAGCCCAATGCGCCGGCGCACATAAAGCAAGGCTCAACCGTTACGTAGAGCGTGCATTCGTCAAGATATTTTCCGCCAAGGTAGTTTGCGGCGGCCGTAACGGCTTGCATTTCGGCGTGGGCCGTTACGTCGTTAAGGGTTTCCGTAAGATTATGGGCGCGGCCTATCACCCTGCCTTTGCAAACCGCCACCGCGCCGACGGGAACTTCATCTTCTTCGGCGGCGTTGCGTGCCTCTGCGATTGCAAGGCGCATATATTTCTCGTCATCGTTTGCTGTCATGCCGCAAAGTTAGCTGATTTGCCGTACAACGCGGGGATTTTCGCTAATTTTGCACCTTGAAAAAACACTTGGGCAGCAAATGGAACTCAAAACGCCAACTTACAGTGAAACCGCGAACGGCATAATGCGCATAGCCGTCCCTGCCATTGTTTCTAACATTTCCGTTCCGCTGCTGTCGCTTGTTGACACTGCGATAACCGGGCATCTCGGCTCGCAGGTCTATCTTGGCGCGATTGCCGTGGGAGGGATGATTTTCAATGTGCTTTACTGGCTTATGGGTTTCCTGAGAATGGGGACGAGCGGGCTTACGGCGCAGGATTTCGGCCGCGGGGATTCTCGCGGAATGGCGTTGCAGTTTTCCCGGGCGTTGTTTCTGGCTTTGGGCATAGGTTTGCTTTTCGTTTTGGCAAGCCCGTGGCTGTGCCGTGCGGCGTTTGCGCTGATAAACTGCCCCGCAGGGGTCGGAGAGCCTGCCGTTGCGTATTTCAGGATATGCATACTCGGTGCGCCGGCGGTTCTTGGAATTTACGCTTTCTCGGGCTGGTTTCTCGGGATGCAGAACTCCGTAGCCCCCATGTCGGTTGCCATAGCGCAGAACGTGGCTAACCTTGCGGCGAGTTTGCTGTTTGTGTATGTTCTGGATATGAAGGTGGAGGGCGTGGCTGCCGGAACGGTTGTCGGCGAATACGTTGGCTTTGCGCTTTGCTGCCTTGTGTTCCGTGCAAGGTATTCAGCCGCCTTGCCAAGGGTTGGGATGGCTGAAATTATGAACCGCAGCGCGCTCGCCAAGTTCTTCAACGTAAATCGCGACATATTTCTCCGCACGCTGCTGTATGTTGCCGTGATGTCGTGGTTTACCGTCAGCGGCGCAAGGATGAACGCCACAATTCTTGCCGCCAATGCCTTGCTAATGCAGTTGTTTGTCATATTTTCGTACATAAGCGACGGACTTGCTTTCTCGGCTGAAGCCCTGTCGGGCAAGTATGTCGGTGCGCGTAATCCTGGAGCTTTTGCAAGAATGATTAAGGTTTCTGCGGCGATGTGCGCAGTTGCCGCGCTGCTGTTCTCGTGCGTTTATGCTGCGGGCGGTGCGGAATTTTTGTCGCTGCTCACAGACAATGGCGCAACGGTTGCGGCGGCTGTGGAGTACCTGCCATTCGCGGCGGCGATACCTGTTGTCTCTGCGGCTGCCTTTCTGCTCGATGGCGTGTTTGTCGGGGCTGTAGCGTCAAGGTTCATGCTGCTGTCGGCAATTGTTTCGGCGGCGGTTTTCTTCGGTTTGCTTTTCACGCTTAGGGAAGACTGGGGCAACTACGCCCTTTGGACGGCTTTCATATCCTTTCTTGCCATGCGTTCGCTTGCCATGGCGGTTTTGTTCCGCCCCATGAGGCGGCGGGCTTTCCGCACAGCATGAAAAATGCCGCAGCAGAATGCCGCAACATCTGTCTTGTTGCGGCATTCTGCTGTGATTGTCATTTGCCTTGTGGGAACGCGGATATTCTCAGTCTCGCCGCGCCCATAGGTATAAGCTCTATGTCGTATTTCCCGCTGCTTTGTGCGGCGGTTGCATCGGGAAGCGGGGCGCACAGCCCGTATTTGTCGATGCCCCAGCTTGGGATTTTCCTGCCTTTTGCCTTGAACACCAAGGGAACGTCCGTAGAGACAAAGGGGTTTGCGTTTTCTTTCACGCTTTCCTTTTTCACAAGTTTTATGGGCTCGTTCAGGCAAAGGGCGTAGTTCCAATCTGACGCGGGGTGGATAAGCCACGTGGGCCATTTGGTCGTGTCCGCGCCCTTTTGCCATTTAGAATCGCCTATTGCCGTCTTGTCGCTTTCCTTTCTCTCGTTCTTTTCGTCTATGCGCAGCGAGAGGGTAAGCGGACCGTAGTCCACGCTCACCGAGTTCTGGTTTGTAGGCCAGCAGCGCAGGCTTATGTTCATCGGGAAGTAGAGCTCCACGCAGTCGCCGTTTTTCCATTCGCGGTCAATCCGCAGGTACTTGCCGCTTTCAGGGTTGCACTCCACTGTGTTGCCGTTTACGCTTGCCGTTGCATTGCGCGTCCACGACGGCACTCGCACATACAGCGGGAACGACACTTTCTTCTTTGTGGACACTGTTAGCTTTATCTTGCTGTCGAACGGATATCCGGTTTCTTCGGTGAGGGTTATTTCGCGCCCCTCGCCGCCCACTTTCGCCTTTGCCTCGCACGCGCCGAAAAGCACGGTGGCAAGTCCGCCGTCGTTTGTGGCGAGCACAAGGTGTTGTGCGTAGTATGGCCAGCCGAAGCCGTGGTTGTGCTGGCAGCAGCGGCTGCTGAACGGGTTCATTGCAAGGAACGGTCCTTCGTTCTGCACTCCCGGGCTGTGGTTTTTCTCATCGCTAACAACCATATTGGCGCAGGTGAGGTAGCGCAGGGCTTTGTAGTCGGGGCTGAATGCGGCGGGAAAACTGTTGAACGCCACGTCCTCGCAGTTTTCCGCCCAACAGGGGTCGCCGGTTGTGAGCAGGAGTATCTCGTCTGTGGCCATTTGCTCGGCAAAGCCGCAGGTTTCCGTGCCTTGTCGCGGGTCGATGTATCCCATACGGGCGTTTTCATCGGCGGCGAACATCCCGCCGGGCATCTGTCCGAATATGCGCCTCACGAGCTGCTGGTCGTTGTATGTGGCGCGGAGCAGCGAACTGTCTTTCTTGAACAGGAAATATTCCGCCGGCTCCCTCACGCCCTGCGCTATGTTCACGTTGTGCCAGTTGGGCAGGTTCTGCGCCTGTGTCCAGTCGGCGGTGCAGCGGTGCAGCTTGTCGGCGAGCTTCAGCAGTTCGCTGTCGCCAGTGCGGTTGTAGAGCCACACCACACTCCACAGGTTGTCCCCTCCGCGTGAGTTCTCCCAGTATTTGCGCAGGAACTTGTCGTCGGGCACAGTGAGCTGGTAGTGGAAGTATTTGGTCATGAAGTCGATTACGCGCTTGTCGCCGCTGTATTCGTAGTAGTCCTGCAACAGCCACAGCACAATCATGTTCGCCCAATAATGGTCGAGCCCTTCCTCCTCTGGACCGAAGTCGCCGTTGGCTTTCTGGCTTTTCAGCATTGCGTCAATCCACAGCCGGCTCTCCTTCTGCATATCCTTGCGCCCGAGAATCCACGCCATGCTCGAATATCCGCGCAGCCAGTAAGGCACTTCCTCCCAGCCCCATTTGCCGCCGGAGCAAAGCCATGCGTTGTCGTCCTTTTGAAGCCACGCGCTTATTTCGCCAAGATGCCCGCAAAGACCGTCGGCCTGCAGGTTGAGCTGCGTGAGAATCCAGCCCTGCGGCTTTATGCTGCCGGTGGGCAGTTTTATGAAGGACGACTGCACAAGCGGGGCTTTGTTGGCAGGGTAGTGGGGTGATACCGCCGTAATGTCCGGGCGGTCAACGGTTCTCACGCTTTCTGCGCTTGCCGTTGCGGCGGAGAGCGAGCCGAGCAGCGCAAATGCGCCGATAACGGATTTCAGTTTGTTAGCTTTGGTCATGCAGTGTAATGTTGTTTGCGTAATTTTAATATTGCAAATATAAGTCTTTTTGCGCGAATGCTTCCACGGAGTGTTGTTTTTGTCTCATTTGCGGTGGGAGCATGGCAGTGTGCTTCTCTCGGCATCCCACGGCGAAAGTCCATCCCCAAACCAAAAATTTCGAAAAATGCTGAAAATCAAAAGTATATACTGTTTTGAAGTGTTTTTGTAAGTTGTTGGAAAACAGGAATTTGGAAGTGACGAAAAAAGGTCTGATGTAGAAAAAATTATGTCTGATATAATTTTTTCTATGTCCTATGTAGTTTTTCCTACATCAAATGTAATTTTCATGGCTTTTGTTTTGCGCCATTTGTAGGGGCGTATGGCATACGCCCTGTACGCCACCGCTTGAACCGCACCGCAAACCTCCGCTGCGACATTGCAAATCGGCACACTTCAGGGCGTATGCAATACGCCCCTACAAGCGGTGCAATTTGTTGAATGATTGGCTGCCGCGTATTTGTATGGTATTGCGTACGCTCACATTCCGCCACACGAACCGCACAAATCAATGCCGCTCCACGGATTGTTGACTCTTAAAGGTCGCCACGCGGCGGAGTGGGGCGGTTTCGCTTTTCCTCCTCGAGCAGCTCGTGATAAAACGCCGCCTTTGCCGTGCTGTAATATGGCACAAGCCACAGGAAGCCGATGCCGAAAGTGAGAAGCGACAAAAGCCACCATCCTATGAAACTGAGCGAGAACAGGAAAAAGTCGAGCTTGTGGCCGTCCATCAGCTTTGAGCTGCGCGTTATAGCCGCATCGTAGCTCAAGCCAGGCTCATCGTTCAGCACGAATACTGTCATGGTGTAGGATAGTGCCTTTATTATTCCGGGTATTACAAAAAGCAAACTCCACAACACTGTGTATATCCCCTGTATGAGCAGTGTTAGGAACACCCTGCCGAAATCCCTGTAGCCGTCGAAAAGGTTTGACATCCTGACCCGTTCGCCCCACCCGCGAAAGGCGTTGAGGAACAGGACGGCGAAACCGTATGAAAGCGGGATTAGGGCAAGGCTGGCAACGAGTCCCAGAGTGTTGTGCAGCGGGTTGGGATGCCTCGGGTCGCCTCCCGCAACTACGGAAACAACTATGGTTATCACGTAGAACACGAATGTAAGCCCCACGTATTGCCCCCAGTTGCCGTCAAGCACCTTCAGGGCGGAATTTTTCATTTCACTGAAACTTCTCATGGCATATAAAATTATGAATGTTGTTCTCTCAGTCAAGCACCGTTACCCAATTGTGCGTGTCGGGCTCTTCGCCGAGCTGTATTGCGCGCAGGGTGTGATAGAGCTTTGTGCTCCAAGGCCCGGGCTTCCCGTCCTTGCTTATAACGTAGCTCTTGCCCCGCTCGAGGTCGTCGATTTTCTCTATCGGGCTGATTACGGCGGCAGTGCCGCAAGCCCCCGCCTCCTCGAACGTGTCGAGCTCCTCTTCGGGAATGGGGCGCACCTCAACTTTCATGCCAAGGTCTTTGGCGAGCTGCTGCAGGCTGTTGTTGGTTATGGAGGGAAGCACGGACGACGACTTGGGCGTGATGTAGGTGTTGTTCTTTATTCCGAAGAAGTTTGCCGCGCCGCACTCGTCGATGTATTTCTTTTCCTTTGCGTCGAGATAGAACTCGCACGAATATCCTTTTTCGTGGGCGATGTTGTTTGCCACAAGGCTTGCCGCATAGTTGCCGCCAACCTTGTAGCGTCCCGTGCCGAGCGGTGCGGCGCGGTCGAAATCGCGTATTATGACGTAGTTGGAGCTTGCGAACCCGCCCTTGAAGTAAGGGCCTACGGGGGTTACGAAAATGAGGAACATATACTCGCTTGCGGGGTGTACGCCCACCTGTGCGCTCGTGCCGATGAGCAGCGGCCTTATATATAATGAGGCGTCATGGCCGTATGGCGGCACAAACTCGCGGTTAAGCTCCACGACCTTCACAACCATCTTCTCGAACAAGTCTGTGGGCAGTTCGGGCATCATGATGCCGCGGCAGGTGCTCTGCAGACGCTCGGCGTTAGCCCTCATGCGGAATATCCTCACCTTGCCGTCCTTGCAGCCGTGGGCCTTCAGCCCCTCGAAAGCCTCCTGCCCGTAGTGCAGGCAGGTGGCGGCCATGTGTATGTTGAGCGTCGTGTCTGACGACACCTCTATCTCGCCCCATTTGCCGTTGCGGTAGCAGCAGCGCACATTGTAGTTTGTGGGGATATAGCCGAATTTAAGATTTTGCCAGTCAATATTCTTTTCCATGTTGCATTTTATTTTCCAATTGTCTATTCAACCACAAAATTACGGAAATTATTGATACCGTTAACGGATATGAAACAATCTTGTGGCGTAGCCGGGGAAAAGTAACCCGGCCAAACGGCGGTTGCGGCAAAAATGCAAAGCGAACAATGCAAGCGCATCCTGCGGCGCGCCCGGCACGCAAAGTAAGGGTGCGCCGTGAACGGTTTTGTTTGCCAATCGTATTAATGTGGAGCTTTTTTTTACGGACAGGCAAAAAAAAGCGCAAAATTCCCGCTTATTTTTTGCGGTTACCGAATAAAAGAGTAATTTTGTTCGTGCAATATAATAGCATACTCAAAACAGGAAATTAATCAATAAATTAAAAATCAAACATTAATCGTAAAACAAAATCATTAAAGATGGAAACAACAGTTAAGTCTCCAAAGGCTTCTCCGAAGCCTAAGGCAACAAAAAGCGCAGGCTTCAAAGGCGTGAAAGCTGCGTGGCTTGTAATGGTAGTTTGCTTCGTTATAGCATTCTGCTTCTACAAATTCGTTCTCGGTGCTCCGGGCAACTTCCAGGGCGGCGATCCCGCAAACCAGCCTATTCAGGGCAACCTTCTCGGTACGATGTACAAGGGCGGTTTCATGGTGCCTATCATCCTCACCTGCCTCCTCACCGACTTCGCGCTCATCATTGAACGCTACTTCGCGCTTCGCACCGCTTTCGGCAAGACAAGCCTCGTGAAGTTCGTGGAGGGCATCAAGGCTGCGCTCGCAGCAAAGGACCTCGACAAGGCGCAGAAGCTTTGCGACCAGCAGAGAGGCTCTGTTGCAAACGTGGTTTCCGCAACTCTCCGCAAGTATAAGGAAATGGAGGCAGACACCGTTCTCACAAAGGAACAGAAGGTGCTCGCAATCCAGAAGGAACTCGAAGAGAGCACTGCATTGGAAATGCCTATGCTCCAGCAGAACCTCCCCATCCTCGCGACCCTGACGACCCTCGGTACTCTTTTCGGACTTTTCGGAACGGTGATGGGTATGATTCGTTCGTTCGCATCTCTTGCAGGTGAGGGCGGTACTGACTCAGCTATGCTTTCCGTGGGTATTTCCGAGGCTCTTGTGAACACCGCATCTGGTATCGCAACCGCAGCCTTCGCACTCATGGGCTACAACTACTACACTAACAAGATCGACAAACTTACGTTCAGCCTCGACGAAGTAGGCTTCACAATCGTACAGACTTTCTCGGCTACTCACTAATCAACAACAAGAAAGGTTAAATCATGGGACGTTTTAAATTAAAGAAACAAGATGTCTACATAGACATGACTGCTATGAGCGACGTCACTGTCCTTCTGCTTACCTTCTTTATGTTGACTTCTACTTTCATCAAGCCCGAACCCGTAAAGGTTAACACCCCGGGCTCAGTATCGGACATCAAAATACCGGAATCAAACATCGTTACCATCTTGGTCGAGAAGAGCGGGAAGATATTCCTCTCAATGGACAAGAAAGGCGACCTGATGTCGGTTCTCGACGAAATGCAGGAAAAGTACGGCGTGGAGTTCGACGCAAAGCAAAAGAAGAACTTCGGGCTTCTCCCCGCATTCGGCATGCCCTTCGGACAGCTGCCCAGCTTCCTCAACGAGGATCCTGAAACACAGACAGCCTACCTGAAGAGTGCGCAGAACCCCGGCGTCCCGTGCGACAGCCTGCACAACGAGTTTAAGGACTGGATACAGTGCGCACGCGACGTGAACCCGAACTTGCGCATTGCCATCAAGGCTGATGCAAAGGCTCCTTACAAAGTGATTAAAACAGTGATGAACTCTCTTCAGGACATCAAGGAGAACCGTTACAACCTGATAACGGCCTTGAAGACCGAAGAATAATTATAGATGATATGGCAAAATTAGGTAGCAGCAAGCAGAAAAAATTTAGTTGCCGCATAGACTTTACGCCTATGGTGGACATGAACATGTTGCTGATCTGCTTCTTCATGCTCTGTACATCTATGATTAAGCCACAGACTATGGAGATCAACATGCCTTCGAACAAGGAGGACATGAAAGAAGATCAGCGTAACCAGGTGAAAGCTTCGGAGGCTGTAACGATACTTATGGACAAGGACAACAAGATTTACTATTATGAAGGTATTCCTGAAATCAACACTTTGAAGGAGACCTCATACGGTAAGGACGGTCTGCGCGCGTTCTTGCAGCGCCGCAACGCCGTTGCCCTGAACAAAGTCAACAAGCTCAAAGAAGAAAGAATCAAGAACGCCAGCTCAGACCCGCGTGTTATGGCACAGCAGGATGAGGCTTTCCGCAAGCGTCTCTCGGAGATAAAGAGCGAAAAGGGCGTGCCTAATGTTATTATCAAAGCCACGGACGAGGCTATCTACGAGAACTTGATCAATGTGCTCGACGAGATGCAGATTTGCGGTATTGGTAAGTATGTGATTGACAAAATCAGCGACTTCGACAAGAAGATGATTGACCACTACAAGGGAGAGCATCCCGAAAGTGCGGCGGCATCTTCCGAACCTGCTGGCGCGAAATAAAAACAACTAATTAGCGAAGTATATTATGGCAAAAATGGATTTAACATCTAAATCATGGTGCGAAATGGTGTTTGCCGGTCGCAACCAGTCCTACGGAGCTTATCAGTTGCGCGCTGAGTTGGGAAAACGTAACCAGATAGCCTTGTTGGTGGTCATTGCACTCATCGTTGTAGGTCTTTTGGTTCCCCTCTTCCTCAAGTTTGTCATCCCGAAGAAACAGGACGACACGATTACGGAAGTAACCAACTTCTCAAGGCTGAAAGAGGCCGAGGTGAAGGACCAGCACATCAAGAAAGTGCAGCCCAAGGAGCCTCAGCAGGAAGTGCAGCGCATCAAGAGTTCTATCAAGTTCACCGCCCCTGTCATCAAGGAAGACAACCAGGTTAACGAGGCGGACGAAATGAAGACCCAGGAGGCTCTCGGTAAGTCGCAGCTCGCAATTTCCATCGCCGATGTTAAGGGTAACGATGAGGAACACGGTCAGGATGTTGCCGACCTCAAGGAGGTGATAACCTCACAAAAGGATGAGACAAAGGTTTACACCGTGGTTGAGCAGATGCCTTCGTTCCCGGGAGGTGAGGAGGCACTCTTGAGATACATCGGTTCGCACATCAAGTACCCCTCTGTGGCTCTCGAACAGGGCATACAGGGCTTGGTAATGCTGCGTTTCGTTGTAAACCCCGACGGTCATGTGGGTGAGGTGCAGGTTCTCAAGAGCCTTGACCCCTATTGCGACCGCGAGGCAAAGCGTGTGATTCAGAGCTTGCCCAAGTTCATTCCCGGTAAGCAGCAGGGACGTGCGGTTGCCGTATGGTACACCTGCCCCGTGCGCTTCCAGATCGACTAAGGCGACGATTGTGTAAGGACATGAAAAATCCGCCTGTGTTTCACAGTTTTCGGATTTGAAGTTCCGGCACAGCATAACAATCAGAATAAAAGCCGGCTCGTTTGCGAGTTGGCTTTTATTTTTCAAAACAGGCTGCGAGTGGCGCACAGGCACACCCACAGCTTTCATTTCAAACACGAACATTAGAAATACCTATTATGAAAAGAATGATTCTTGTGGCGGCTTCGCTGTTTGCCCTGTTCACGCTCGCATCCTGCGGCGGGGACAAGAAGCCGCAGGGCGACCCCGACCTCATTACGGTGGCGATTGACGAAACCTTCAAGCCGGTGATGGAAGAGGAGATGCACCAGTTCAACCTGCAATATCCCGAAGCCACGTTCAAGCACTATTATTGCAGCGAGTCAGAGGCGTTGCAGATGCTCCTTGACGACAGCGTGCGCTCATGCCTCGCCACGCGCCAGCTATCCGACAAGGAAAAGGCGTTGCTCCAAAGCCGCAGCCTGAACGTGATGACCGAGCGCATCGCCACCGACGGAATTGCGCTTATCGTCAACCGAACCAACCCAGACACGCTTATATCCACAAACGACGTTTTCCGCATTGTAACAGGACAGCTCACCCGCTGGGAGCAGATTAAATACGCCCGCCAGAGCGGCGAGATACAGCTTGTTTTCGACAACACCCAGTCGTCAACCGTGCGCTATGTGGAGGATTCTATCTGTGGCGGAAAGGCGCTCAAAGGCAATGTTTACGCCCAAAAGTCAAACGAGGCGGTGATCGACTACATCACCTCCAACCCAAAGGCAATCGGCATAATAGGGGTTGACTGGCTGCGCAACGAAAGCGACACCACAAACCTGTCGTTCCTGCCAAAAATCCGCGTGATGAGCGTCAGCAACTCTTCAATCCCTGAAGTTGACAACAGCTACAAGCCTTTCCAGGCCTACATAGCCCTCGGCAACTACCCATACGTACGCGCAGTTTACTACATGACCACCGACCCGCTCATGCAGGGCAAGGCGCGCTACTTCTACCATTTCCTTGCCGAGCAGAAAGGGCAGTTGATAATAACCAAGGCTTCCCAGCTTCTGCCGTGGATGCGCGTGCAGTTCAAGGAAGTGAACATAAGGTGAGGTTGAAAAACAAGAAAACAGGAAAACGGAAACAAATCCCTCCTGTCTCAAAATCCGCAGTGCTTTCAGGCGTTGCGGATTTTTCGTCCTGACAATCCCCAAATTGTTTCGCCGCACCAAAGGTGTTTTTCAAAACATCCTGCATTGCAGAACGTACATAAGCCCTGCCAGTTATGATAGCAGAATTTGCAAGTTAGCCGTTTTATGGTAACTGTTTGATATGCAGTGTTTTGTGCTAAACATTGAAATAATGCTTAATGATGTGGTTTTCAGTATGTTGCAAGTGGCGCAAAAAAGGTCTGATGTAGTTTTAATTATATCAGACATAATTTTTCCTGCATAGGACATAGTTTTTCCCATGTCCCATACTGTTTCCGGGGTGTTTTGGAAAGAGCAATCGGTTTGCGCTTTGCGCCATTTGTAGGGGCGTATTGCATACGCCCTGCGGAGGTGCAAATTACAGATTAATTGATTGCAGTATCATAGTGTGGCGTATGGCGTACAACCAACACGCAACCGCTCAAACCATGTCCACGAAATCACAAAAACGGCGCACTTCGGGCGTATGCAATACACCAAATGGAGACACAACTCTTAGATTGGCAGGGAACAGGCCGCTTGGGAAATAAACGATCTGGTATGCCCTTGAACTGCGGCTTACTTGTAAAACTCTTTCAGCTTTACATATTCTTCGGCAAACCATTCCGCCTCGCCCGGGTCGGCGGCCTTGTTCATCTTTTTAGCGGGGACTCCCGCCCAAATTTCGTGTGCGCCCACCTTTGTCTTGCCGAGAACCACCGCTCCTGCGGCCACCACCGCGCCCTCGCCGATTTCCGCCCCGTCAAGCACCACGGCGTTCATGCCTATCAGCGCACCTTTGCGCACGGTGCAGGCGTGCACTATCGCGCCATGCCCAAGCGTAACATCGTCCTCCAACACCACGGGAAAACCGCCCGCCTGGTGAATGCAGGCGTTGTCCTGCACATTCACGCGGTTGCCCATCCTCACGCCGTCAACGTCGGCGCGTATCACGGCCGAGAACCAAACGCTGCAGTCGTCGCCCATGGTGATGTCGCCAATGAGCGTGGCGTTTTCTGAAAAATAGCAGTTCTTTCCCCATTTGGGGCTTTTATCCTTGAAATCCTTAATAAGAGCCATAATGTTTTGTATTCTGATTTGTGTGCAAAGGTATGAATTTGCTCTCTCCGGACAAAATCATCCGCCGTTGCACGCAATGGGGCGGGAAAGCGGCAGCGCAGAAAAAATGCGGTATTTTATCGAATTTGCAACAGCAAAAACCGGGAAAATATCGAAGTGGGAAGCCATGATTTTGGAAATTCATCGAAGTTCACGACCCGAAAATTGGAGGTTTGCCGAAGTGTGGTTATCTTTGTGGTATAAATCGAGGTGATTATGGTTTCAAAAAGACTTGCCAAACTACGGTAATGCGCCTTTGGGAGACGGCGATAATAATTTTTCAAAGGGGTAAATATGGTTAACAAATGGACATGGGAGGAAACTGTTATAGCTTTTAACGTGTACTGTAAAATTCCGTTCAAGGATAGTAGCAAGACAAATCCCCTTATAATAAGGTATGCCAAACTCATTGGACGAACTCCAAGTGCGCTTAATATGAAAATTGGAAATTTGGGGCGGCTTGACCCTAAGTTGAAGGAAAGGGGAATTGCTGGCTTGGCGCACGGAGCTAAGGTGGAGCAAGAGGTCTGGAACGAGTTTTACAAAAATCCGGACAAGTTTGTTTACGAAAGTGAGTGCTTGATAGCCAAATATGCAAAGACGGATGTCTGGAGTGTGGCAAATATAGATGTTGGCAATTTGCCGGAAGGCAAGGAGCGTTTAGCCTTAGTCAAACAAAGGGTAAACCAGTCATTTTTCCGTTCCGCAGTAATGTGTTCATATAACAACAGGTGCTGCATATCAGGCGTAGGCAATCCGGAACTGTTAGAGGCTTGTCATATTGTAGATTGGAGCGATGATAAAACTAATCGAAGCAATCCGGAAAACGGTTTGTGCCTAAACTCTTTATTTCATAAAGCATACGACAAATATCTTATATCTATAACGCCCGACTATAATGTTATCATATCAGAAGAAATGATTGAAAGAACTGAAGACGGAACTTTCAAAGATTATCTTCGCGGGCTTCAAAACAGGAAGTTAATCATGCCTAATCGTTTTTATCCGAACCCGGATTTTTTGGATGATCATTATAGAAGGTTCTTGAAAAGGCAGGTCACCCTCAAATAAACGATAATGAATCTTGATACTCAGATTAGATTTGCAAAATAATTCCCTTTGCGGATAAGGATATGGTTATAAAGCTAATGAAACAGGGCTTCGTTTATGAAGCCCTGTTTGTGATCCGCTTGGGGCTCGAACCCAAGACCCCAACATTAAAAGTGTTGTGCTCTACCTGCTGAGCTAGCGGATCGACCTTTGTCTGCCGTTAAGCGAGTGCAAAAATACGGAGTTATTTCAAACCTGCCAAATTTTTGCCGCTATAATTTGCCTGTGCGCCTGTTTTCTTCATAAGCCGTGTGCGCTTTACGCCGTCTTCCCCGCCTTTTCACGCTTTTTCCTGCGTTTTGCCTCGCGTTCGGCTTCGCTGTCGAGCGGGTCGTCAACCACGTAGTGGCGGTAATAGGATATGAGGATTTGCGTCAGCGGAAGCGCTACAATAAGTCCGATTATGCCGAGCAGGTATCCCCAGACAGTGAGCGAGAGCAGCACCACGGCGGGGCGCAGTCCGAGGATTTTGCCCATTATGTGGGGTGTGATTATTGAGTCCTGCAACACCTGCACCACGCAATACACTGCTATCACGCCCAGCATCAGCATCCAGAAATTCCTGCCAGTGTCAACCGAGCACAGTATGGCGAGCACGGTGGCGGGAAAGAAGCCCAGGAGCTGCACATATGGTATGAAACTTATCAGACCTATGAAAACTCCCAGCCCCACGGGCATCGGGAAGCCTATTATCATGAACCCGGCGGAAAACAGCACGCAGTTGGCGAGAGCCACGAGCGCCTGTCCGCGAAAATATCCGCTCATGCCGTTGTCGATGTCGCCCACCACCTTTTGCGCCATGCTTCTCCTGCTTTTCGGCACGAACCTTATCCATCCTTTCTTCACACGGTCGTAGTCGTTGAGCATGAACACAAGGTAGAGCAACGCCATGAGGGACGACACGACGCTTATTACCACGTTGGCGGTTGACAGCACCATGCTCCATACCCTCGGCAGGGCCTCCTTAAGCCCGCTGAGCAGGTTTTTCTCGTTCAGCAGCCTCTCAATCCGCAGCTTGTCGGAGTTTTCCTGAATGAATTTCTGCACCACCTTTGGCAGGCTGTCGGCTCCCGCGCCTCCCGAAATGTAGGCAATCGCAACATCCTTAAGGTGAAGCAGCTCGTCGAGCATTGCGGGGATGAAAAAATAGAGAAGCGTGCTTATTGCGCCTATCACTATTGCCAAGGTTACGAAAATGCTCAGCATCCTGAAATGCAGGTGGCATTTGTACTGGAAGAAGCTCACCAGCGGAAAAAGCATATATGCCAACGCCCACGCCACGACAAACGGCAGAAGCACGGGGCTAAGGTAGCTGATGAGGAAACAGGCGGCGACAACCACCGCCACGAACATGAGGCCGCGCACAAAGCGGTCGAAATTTATCTCTTTCCCAAACATGGACGCTGCAATTGTTTATTCGCGCCAAAGTTAAGACATCTTTTCCCAACGCGGGGGCTTTTGCGCCATTTTAACTCAAAAAACGCCGCGCCGTTTTGCCGCCGTGCAAAAAACACCTAACTTTGGAGCAATATTAAAGCGAAGAAAATGAAAACATTGAAAGCTCTCGTTGTTGCCGCCGCAGGACTTTTGCTGACTTCCTGCGGCACGGGCATCATTTCGAGCCTCAGCCTAAACGACAGGATAAAGGGGGCGTGGCGCATTGCCGATGATTACGGCTATTGCTATTTGAATATAGGCGACTCCACGCTATGCTTTGTTGACAATGACCCGGAAAATGAGTACAAATACTCATTGAGCGGCGACACGCTTTGCGTGCCAAACCTTGCTTTTGCGCCGGCGGTTGCCGCCGTGCATGGCGACACGCTCGTTCTTTCCTCCGCCGGCGGCGCGGGCTACAGCGTCGCCCTGCTGCCCTTTGAGTCGGTTAACATACACGGCTTGAACCGCCCCATACCCAATGGCGGCGACAGTGTGTCGAAAGAAAGGTTTTCGGAAATGCTCATGCTGCTGTCCATGGAGCGCGTGGACGACGGCAACATACGCAAGTGGAACGATGTGCTTGTATATGCCAACCCACAAACCGCAAAGGCGGCGGACAAATACGCCGCCAAACGCTACAAGAAGCACCCCAAGCGTTTCCTGAAATGGGTTTACAGCCAGCGCGGCCTCGATTCCAACAAAATTGCCGACGGAGTTTTCGGCGGATGGGAGAAAACTGTGGGTTTTCCCGACAGGGAACACGTGGCAAAGCGCATCCCGAAGCTGAAAGACCCGCAATGCCGCGAATATCTTACCAAGCTGCTTGACAAAGGCTTTGCCGGCGGCAAGTGAAAACGGACGCAAACCGTAGGTGTCGGCGTGCAGATATGCAGTGATCAATCACCCGATAATTTGCACCGCTGTAGGGGCGTATGGCATACGCCCTGAATTGCGCGGTTTTGCAATGTTGCGGCGGCGGTTTGCGGTGCGGTTCATGCGGTGGCATAAAGGGCGTATGCCATACGCCCCTGCAAATGGCGCAAAACCAATACAGATAAAATTATATTTGATGTAGGAAAAACTACATAGGACGTAGGAAAAATTATGTCTGATGTAATTAAAACTACATCAGACCTTTTTTGCGCCACTTGCAGCGTGCTGTAAAACAGATGCTTATGGGATATTTACATAAAAAGGGTAGTTTGTTGTAAATTAGGCGGTTATGCGCAGGTTGGCATTTTGCGCCGTGTGGCGTAAAAAAACAGGAAACCGCAGCCTTGGCAAAAATGCCAAAGTTGCGGTTTCCCACTTGTTTGATGCCGGTGTTATGCGGACAAATTCTTGGTTTTAATGCAATGATTGCAGCTTGCGGACTGTTTTATCCTATCCACCTCATTATTGTCATGGCTTGGTTTCGCGTCAGTATGCGCTGGCCTTTCGTGTAGCCCTTTCTTGCCAGCCGTTTTTTCAGTTCCCCGTCCCCGTTAATCCAACGCCGCAAACGTTGCGTGGCACTTCGTGGCGGGGTTTCGGGGAACAGCTTCGCTGCAAGCTCGCACACTTTCACCGCCCTCAAAGCAAATCCTCCCTTCCTGCGGCGAAATTTGCAAACCATTCCGCGTTGTCCCTCCAAAACAGCCGTGCGTATCGCGAAGCCGTGCCGCTGTCGGCGGGTTTTGCCTGTTTCTCCCCCTTGCGGGCTATGCTGACTTTTCCGCCCGCCTCAACCTTTATGGCGCATCTGTTGTCAAAGGTTCCGGCTGTGATTATGGCGTTGCCGCCGCGCTCAAGGGTTATCGAGTCTTGCGAGTAGCGCGTGTGCGTCAGTTCGTCTGCCAGCGCGAGGAGGTACGTCAGTTTAAGGCGTTCCCATCCGCATTGCGGCAATGTGGCGTTTTGCGATGTCAGCGACATGAGCTTGAGGTCGCACCCGAGGTTTTCGGCATACACGATGCCGTAAAGGCAGCGCGCCTCCCTCAGCATGAAAAGCTCGCGGCGGTTGTCTGCGGCAAATTCGCTTACGGCGGCGTTGTGTTCCGCATTGTCGCGCAGGGGAATGTCGCCGAGCTTTTGCAGGGAAAACAGGTTGAGCCTGAAAGAGTGGCGGAAGTCGCTCACCCTTATAAGCCCGCCTGTGGCGGAAATCGTTACGCGGTAGGCCGAAGCCGACGGATAGTAGCTTTTGTAGAGCCTGAAGATTGAACTTAGTTTCATGGTAGATTAGTTTTTTGATTTGGTTGTTTTTTGTTGCCTTTGCCCAGGGCTTTTGTTTCAGGATATGCGTATCTTTGTCGGACGACGGTGCAAAGTTATCCCGCCGAAACCCGAAAATGTCGGAATGGCGAAGAAAGCCTTAAAATATTTTCCGGGCGGGGGGCGTTAAGGAGAAAACAATACGGTTATGGGCAGGAACAAGGCCATATGGCTTGCAAAACTTTTGTTCAGGCGCGGGCGGCTGTCCCGCGAGGAGATACTTGCGGCTTGGGCGGCGTATGACGAGAAGGCGCAGCCCATGGCTTCGTCAACGTTCTACGACAACCGCCACCTGCTGTGGGAACGCTACGGCATAAGCATACGCGTTGACCGTGGGTTGTACAGCCTCGACTTGCGCGAGGGGAGGGAGCAGGAGTTCTTGCGCCAGCTTTTCAGCGACGGGGACGGCGGCGGAGATGACGCGGCGATAATACGCGAACCGCGCCCAGCCGGATATGTTCACATTGCCGCCATTTCGAGGGCTATGGAAAACCGCACCTGCGTTGAGACCGTTTATTCGCCGTTCGACAAGCCGCAATACACAACGCTTCTCGCCCCTTACTGCCTCCGCATATTTCGCGGACGCTGCTATGTCGTGGGGCTTTCGTCCGTCCACCGCGAGGTGCGCACGTTTGCCCTCGACCGCATATCGTCTGTCGCGCCCACGCCGAAGCCTTTCCCCCACGCGCCAAAGTTTGACGCGAAAAAATATTTTGCAAACAGTTTCGGCGTTTACGGCGGTACAGGACAAAGCCCCGAACATATAATTATTGACGCAGACGCGCTCAACGCGGCGTTCTTGAGAACATTGCCGCTGCACGCTTCGCAGACGGAAAAGCCTTTGGAGGGCGGCGGGAAATACGTGTGCCGCTTCGAACTTGACGTTTGCGTGTCTGCCGACTTCGTTCACGAGCTGCTTTATCACGGTGCGGGAATAAAGGTTGTAAGCCCCGCGCATCTGCGCCGCGAAATCGCCAGTGCCGCAAATGCCATGCTGGAGGCGTATTCCGAATGATACCAAGACTTTCTTGTATTAGCAGGGTGATTGTCTGTATGGCGGAAACCGTTGGCGGACGCGCAGACTGCGCCGTCGCACCGCCTCCCACGGGTGTTATTCCGTGAAAATCTTTCTGAATATCACAGATTCTTCTTATATTTGCACCTGCGGAATCTGTATTGCACGCAAAAGCTCTATATTTGATTATGATAAATCGTGATTTAATACGAATAAAAGTCGTTCAATTAGTATATTCTTTTTACCAGAATCCCGACAAGTCTGTGGCGTCGGTGGAGAAAGAACTCCTGTTCAGCCTCTCAAAGTCATACGATATGTACCGCTACCTGCTGATGCTTGTGGGAAAGGTTTACGAGTATGGCGTAAGGGATCTCGAGGTGCAGCGGGCACGTGCCGAAAGGCTTCATCTGGATGTGGAGATCGACACCCGGTATGCCGACAACAGGTTCGCAAAGCAGTTGGTGAGCAACAAGAGCCTGTGTTCGTTTGCCAATAATGCGGGGGCGGACATAATGGATGAGGCCCTCGTGAGGAAACTCTACAAGGCGGTTAAGGAAAGCGACGCGTACCGCGAATACATGAGCCTGAAAACTCCCGGATATGCGGACGACCGCACTTTTTGGCGCAAGGCGTACAAGGCTTGCTTCATCCCGTGCGGGGACATCGACTCCCTGTTCGAGGAGAAAAGCCTCTACTGGAACGATGACCGCGAAATTGTTGACACGTTTGTGATAAAGACGATAAAGCGTTTCAAGGAGGAGAGCGGCGAAGAGCAGCAACTTTTGCCCGAATACGACAGCGAGGAAGATCGCGAGTTTGCGGTTGCGCTCATGCACAACACGCTTACTCGGGAGGGCGAGTACCGCTCGCTCATACGCAACAACGCAAAGAACTGGAAGTTCTCGCGCATGGCGTTGATGGACATCGTGATTATGCAGATAGCCATTGCCGAGATTATGTCGTTCCCCACAATCCCGCCTGCGGTTTCAATCAACGAATATCTTGATCTCGCCAAGGTTTACAGCACTCCCAAGAGCCACATATACATTAACGGGCTGCTCGACTTTGTGGTGAAAAAACTGCGTGCCGAGGGCGCGATAATGAAATGACGCAGGCGGCGGCACGGTTGCCGTGAAAAAATCAAAGCATAGTATTAACAACAAATTATAATTAGAAAAGACAATGAATCCCTTTGTTTCAATCCTTGCAGCGGCTCCTCAGGCGGGAGGCTTCGACGCGACATTCCTTATAATGATTGTTGCCATTTTCGCAATCATGTATTTCTTCATGATCCGTCCGCAACAGAAAAAGCAGAAGGAAATACAAAAGTTCCGCAACTCGCTTGAGCCGGGAATGGAAGTGGTAACCTACGGAGGCCTGCACGGCACAATCAAGGAGATTGACGACGCAAAGAACCTCGTGGTCCTCGAAATTTCCCGCGACGTGAAGGTCAAGGTTGAAAAGACCCACATCTTCGCAAACGCAGCGGCTACACAGCAGGTGCGTTGATATTCGCAGTCCGCGCCTTGTGGCGGACTTTTTTAATAATCTGCAACCTATGCCCTGCGCGGAGCAACGTCCGCGCAGGCACTTCATTAGCTGTCGATGAAAGGCGGGATTACGAAAGGCAATTTCAGAAGCGTGTTTTCAAAAATACTGAACAGGCAGTTTCTGAAGTTCCTGTTTTTTGTGGCGCTGTCCACGTGTTTTTGGCTTTTCCAAAACCTCAGCTCCTCTTACGAAATGGAGTTCGAAGTGCCGGTGAAGCTCGTGAACGTGCCCGAGAAGGCGGTGATAACCACTCCGCCCCAGTCTTCTTTGCGTGTGGTGTTGAAGGATCACGGCTCAACACTTTTGCAATACCGCTATTTCACGGACTTTTCACCTGTAACCATAGACTTTTCGCAATACGAAGGGCGTGGCGGCCATGTGTCCGTTCTCACCCGCGAGCTAATAAAGCAGCTCACCCGCCAGCTTTCGTCGTCAACCCACTTGGCCTCATACCGCCCCGACACCATAGAGTATTATTTCAACTACGGTGCGCACAAGCGGCTTCCCGTAAGGTTTCGCGGACGTGTCGCCACGGACGGTCAGATGAGGGTGTCGGGTGTGTCGGTCATCCCTGATTCGGTAAGTGTTTACGCGCTCGAAAGCGTGCTCGACACCATGACTGCGGCATACACCACCGCGTTTGAAATCGCGGCGTTGCGGCGCGACACAGACCTGATGGTCCCCATACATGGGGTGAGGGGCGCGAAGTTTGTCCCCTCGCAGGTAAAGACAAAGGTGTATGTTGACATGATTACGGAGAAAACCGTGCAGGTGCCGGTTGAGATGGTGAATTTCCCCGCGACAAAGGTTCTGCGCACGTTCCCTCCCAAGGTCAACGTAACGTTCCAGATAGGCGCGTCCAAGTACAACAGCGTCAGCGCCGGCAACTTTGTCATAGTGGTGAGCTATGACGAACTTATCAACAACGTCAGCGGAAAATTCCCCCCGCGCCTCAAAACGCTCCCCGCAGGTGTGTCGCACGCAAGAATATCCCCGGGCGAGGTTGAGTTTGTCATTGAGGATATTCCTTCTTCGGATGTGCAGTGACGGAAGGCTTCTTGTAGGCGTAACTGGCGGCATAGGCAGCGGCAAGTCGTATTTTTGCCGCATTCTGGCGGATATGGGCTTTCCCGTGTTCGACACCGACATGGCGGCACGCCGCGAAATGCTCGAAAACGAGGGCTTGCGCCAACGCTTGCGCAAACTTGTCTCTCCCGATGTGTTCAACGGGGACGGCTCGCTCAACAAACCGCTAATCCGCAAGTACCTTCACAGTTCCCCGCAGAACGCCGCGCGTTTTGACGCGGAGGTTCACCCCTGCGTGAGGGAAGCCTGGCGCAGGTGGGCGGCAAGCCGTGGGTCGCGGCTTGTGTTCATGGAGTGCGCCCTGCTTTACGAGGCGCAGTTCGACAATGAGGTGGATTTTTCCGTGCTTGTGTCCGCTCCCGAAGAGGTTAGGGTGGGGCGCGTAATGGAACGCGACGGCATTCCCGCGCAAACGGTGAGGAAATGGATGGCAATGCAGCTTCCGGAGGATGAGAAGATGCGTCGCGCCGACTTTGTTGTGAACAACGACGGTGGAACCGATATGCGCGAAGAGGCCCGCAAACTTGTGGCATTGTTGACGGCACCGGCGAAAAGCAAATAAGGCGCGGCGCTTGCCAGCGTGGCTCATGCGGAGATGTGCAGGGCGTATGCCATACGCCCCTACATATATACCGTATGCAATCAACAAGCAACATACATCGTCCATTTTGTTTTCGCAAAACCAAAATTGATTGCTTTTCCGAAGCCCCCGAAAACTATATCAAATGCAGGAAAAACTACATAGGACGTAGAAAAAAATATGTCTGACATAATCCAGACTACATCAGACCTTTTTTTCTCCATTACAAACATCTGAAAAACAGAAACTTATATAGGTGTTTTAAGATAAGGGCAACTTTTTGCAAATCAGAGAGTTGCGAAAACCCAGTGCTCCGGAGGGCATTTTGGCCATAAGGCAAATGCCCCGCTTTTTTATCTGGGCGTAAATGGCTAACTTTGCCAGTGTTTTACAATATGGCATAATAAATATGGGAAAGAACAAACTTGCGAAGTTTGCCGATATGCGGGCATATCCGAACGTTTTTGAATATCCGTTCCGTTATCTCGAAAAGGCGGAATGCCCCATGCGGGGCAAATGGGCGGCGGAGGTTTTCGGCAATGGCAATCCCATAACGCTCGAACTTGGCTGTGGCAGAGGAGAGTATGCGGTGGGGCTTGCAAAGGCTTGTCCCCGGCAGAACTTTGTCGGCGTGGACATAAAGGGCGCGAGGATGTGGACGGGCGCAACGCAGGCTGTGAACGAGGGCATCGGGAATGTGGCTTTCCTGCGGACGGAGATAGAGAACATCGACCGCATCTTCGCCCCCGGCGAAGTGGACACGCTTTGGCTCACATTCAGCGACCCGCAGATGAAGCGTGCGCAGAAACGCATGACATCCACTTATTTCCTGAACCGCTACCGCAGGATTATGAAGGACAACGGCGTGATAAACGTGAAGACTGACAGCAATTTCCTGTTCACCTATACAAAATACGTGGTTTCTGAAAACAACCTGCCGCTGCTGTGCGTGTGCGACAACATATATGCCGCCGGCGCGGAAGTGCCAAATGAGGCGACATCACTGCAGACATACTACGAGCGGCAGTGGCGCGGCAGGGGGATAGACATCAAGTTCATCAGCTTCGCGCTGCCGAAGGAGGGGGAACTGCACGAGCCTGACGTGGAAATCCCGCTGGACTCATACCGCAGCTATAACCGGCAGAAACGCTCATCACTCGAAACTTCAAAATAAAAACAAGCATGGCTATATATCCAAAACTTATAATGGACGCACTCGAGAAAGTGCGCTATCCCGGAACCGGCAAAAACATCGTGGAGGCCGGAATGGTGGAGGACAACATAAGGATAGACGGCAACAAGGTGTCGTTCTCGATAATCTTCCCCAAGGAAACCGACCCGTTCATCAAGTCGGTTGTGCGCTCTGCCGAAGCCTCGGTCAAGACGTATGTGAGCAAGGAACTCGAAGTTGAGGTTTCGGTGAAAAAGGCCGAAGCCCCCAAGAAGCAGGAGCCCATACTCCCGAACATAAAGAACATCATAGCCGTTTCGTCGGGCAAGGGCGGGGTGGGCAAGTCAACCGTGGCGGCCAATCTTGCCGTCTCGCTCGCCATGAAAGGCTACCGCGTGGGTCTGCTCGACGCTGACATCTTCGGTCCGTCAATGCCCAAGATGTTCGGACTTGAGAACTTCCAGCCGTTTGGCGGGAACATAGGCGGCAAGCAGCTCATAATCCCTGCCGAGAAGTACAACGTGAAGATGCTCTCAATAGGTTTTTTCGTAAATCCCGACACGGCGACTCTATGGCGCGGGGCTATGGCGAGCAATGCCTTGAAGCAGCTTATTTTCGAGGCAGACTGGGGCGGCCTTGACTATTTCATACTCGACACACCTCCCGGAACGAGCGACATACACCTAACGCTGTTGCAGACAGTTCCCATTACGGGCGCGGTGATTGTGAGCACGCCCCAGCAGGTAGCCCTCGCCGACGCGCGCAAAGGCATTGATATGTACAAGAACGAGCAGGTGAACGTGCCGATACTCGGCTTGGTGGAGAATATGTCGTGGTTCACGCCCGCCGAACTGCCCGAAAACCGCTACTACATCTTTGGGAATGGCGGCGTGAAGCGTCTTGCCGAAGAAATGAACGTGCCTGTGCTCGGCGAAATCCCCATTGTGCAGTCGGTTTGCGAGAGCGGCGACAACGGCACGCCCGTGGCGGTTGACAGCGCGTCTGTGGTGGGAAAGGCGTTTGCCGCACTTGCGGAAAACACAGTCGCAGCCACCGAGCGGCGCAACAGCGAACTGCCCCCCACAAAGCCGGTGGGCGTGAGATAGGTTTGCGGCGGAATGATAAAAAAAATAATGGCGCGGAAATCCGTGCCATTATTTTTTGCTGTCAGGCGGTGCTTATTTGTTTATGCTCACCGAACCCGTGCCTATGTTCTGGTTGTCGGCGAAGATGTCGCAGCGGTATGTTCCCGCGCTCAATGTCTCGCCCACGGGAATGTAGAGCGTTACGCTCTGCTCCTCGCCTGTGTATTCAATTACCTTTGACGCGGAGAACTGCAGGCTTCTGTTTTCGTAGCTGAACGAGCCGGAGGGGTTCACAACCGAGTTGGTGGGCTGCAAAAGGCGCACGTAAACGTTGCGGTTGCCCGTTGAGGCGGTGATGTTCTTCGTGATTGTGAAATGAACCACAAAACGGCGCACGTCCTTTATCTTTTTCGCGCTTTTGTTGCGCTTGTTTTGCGCCTGCACCGATATTCCCGTCGCGTCAAGCTGTGAGGCGATGGCCACTTTCTCCGAAAGGTTTGCCTTCTCGTTGTTGAGGTTTGAAATCTTTGCCGTGGCTTCGTTGTACTGCGCCTTCACCTGCTCGTTCTCGGACGCCAGCGCGGTGTTCATGCGCTGCAGCGAGTCAACTTGCAGTATGTAGCTTCTCAAAACGGCGCGCACCGTGGCGAGTTCCTTTTTGAGGCGGGTTATCTCCCTTGCGTCGTCGCTTTTTACCTGTTTCAGCTCTGCAAGAAGCTCTTGCGTGCGCTGCTGCTCCTTTGTGAGCTGCTGCATGAGCGAGTCGTTTTTTATGGAACGCTTAAGCTCGTCATACTGCAAGGCAAATTGCGAATACTCGTTCTCCATCTCCTTTTTGTCAAGCGTGGCAAGCTGTTGCAGGTCGGCGTTGGCCTTTTTCTGTTCATGAAGGTTGAAAAGCGTGTATCCCAGACCGCCGAGCAGAAGCAGCACCACGACAACTGCGGGAATGATGATTTTTTTCCTGTTCATAATGAATCGTTGGTTGTACGGTTGCTATTTTATCGCGCAAAGTTAGCGGTTTTTTCAAATCCCCACAAATCCGCCGCGTTAAAAGGGAAAAGCCGTGTCTTGCGGCTCGCGGGCGGAACTGTCTGCGGGGGCTTTCAAATCGTCTGACGAAAGAATGCTTTTTACTTCCTCTTCGGTTTTCAGCAGACGCTCGCGGCAGAATTTCACAAGCTGCTGCGCACGTTTCAGACGCTCTGCAAGACCGTCTATGTCCATTTCGTTTTGCTCCACGCGCTCCACGATGCTTTCGAGTTCGTTCATCGCTTCGGCGTAAGTAAGTTTTTCTGTCTCCATATTCTTTTCTGTATATTTTCAGTCTGTCTTTTCCACGCGGCTGACGGCTTTCCCTTTGGCGAAGCGCGTTGTAATCACGTCTCCAGGCTTCAGCCGCGATGCGTCAACAATTGCTTTTCCGCCTATGGTTGTAAGCGAGAAGCCTAACTTGAACACTCTTTCCGGTCCCGCGAGCCTTATGTTTTTTTCGGCGGTGCTGATGCGCGTTTTCTGGCTTTGCAGCATCATCGCCACGGCTCTCCTTATGCGGTCTGTGCGCCGCAGGATTTCCGCGCTTTGTTGCCGTGTCGCGCCGGTTGCGAGCATTTCCATTTTCACCGCGAGTTTTTGGCGGCGCGTCTCTTCCCGGGCGCACACGTCCTTTACAGCGCGTGGGATTCGCAACAAAAGGCGGTCGAAACACAGCCTCGTGACTTTGCACAGGTTTGAAAAAGCCGGGGTGATGTGCGCCGCCGTGCTGGCAAGCCGCCTGTTTTGCGCCGCCACAATTTGTGTGGCCGCCCTTTGCAGCCGCAGCGACAGCGCGTCCTGCGCCTCCAGTTCTTTTTGTGCGCGCGAAACGATGAAGTCGGCAACTGCCGTCGGGGTCTTGCAGCGCGTGTTCGCCACAAGGTCAATCACCGTTTCGTCCCTTTCGTGTCCTATGCCGGTAATCACCGGCAGCACGAATTGCGCGATGTTTGACGCGAGGGCGTAGGACTCGAAGCCGTTAAGGTCGCTCACCGCCCCGCCGCCGCGTATTATGGCAACTGCGTCCCAGTTGTCCGCTTCGGCGGAAATGCGGTTGAGGGCTGCTATAACCGACGCCTCAACTTTGTCGCCCTGCATAATGGCGGGGAACAGCCTTATGTTAAAGCGGAAAGCCGCACCGTTTGTCTTTATGTGGTTGCAAAAATCGCCGTAGCCTGCCGCCGTCTCGCTTGTAACCACGGCTATGCGCATCAGTGGGCGCGGCAGCGCGATTTCCTTGTTCATGCCGGCAACGCCGTCCTTTGCGAGCTGCGCGAGTATTTCCTTTCGGCGGCGCACCATGTCGCCCAGAGTGTACGAAGGGTCTATGTCGTTCACCACAAGCGAAAGCCCGTAGCGTTCATGGAAGTTCACTTTTACGTTGACAAGCACCTTTATTCCGGCGGCGAGTGTTTGCCCCGTCTCGCGCTCAAAGCGTGCTTTCAGGGCAAGGTATGTTCCCGCCCATATAATGCCGTTTGCCGACGCGATGTCCTGTCCCGCCGCGTTTTTCTCGATGAACTTGCAATAGTAATGCCCGTTCACGTTCTGCCGCCCCTCGCTGATTTCCGCCCTCACCCAATAAGTGTATGGCAGCGCGCGGGTTATGGCCAGACGGATGTTTGCCGCCAGTTCGTAAAGGGATATTGCGTTGCCGTTCATTTTTTCCGCGCCTTCGTGTATGCCTTGTAGTAGTCGGGCACTCCGTAGCCGAACATATTGTCGGGGTGTTCGCTGCGGTCGCCGCATTCGTGCAGGAGTTCTATTATGTCTGTGGGCTTGAGCTTCGGCAATGCCTGCATCAGGCAAGCGACCATTCCCGCCGTTATCGGCGAGGAGAACGACGTGCCGCTTGCGTAGCCTATGCGTCCGTTCGACCTCACCACCGCCGAGTAGAGTCCGCGTGCCGAAACATCGGGCTTCACCCTTCCGTCGGCTGAAAATCCGCGAGAGGTGAACGGCGCTTGGCGGTCGGGCGTGTACACCGCCCCGACGGTGAGCATATCGTGTGCGTCGGCGGGTATGCCTATGCGTTCCCAAGGGTCGTTGCCCGCGTTGCCGGCACTGTTTACGACGAGGATGCCGCGTGATGCCGCAAGCGACGCGCTGCGGCTTATGAGGTGGGTTCTGCCGTCAAGCTCGCTGTATTTCACGTTCATTGTTGTGTCGTCGTAAAGGTTGTAGCCCAACGAGCTGTTCACAACATCAGCCCCCACGCTGTCGGCAAACTCCAGCGCAGCCGTCCACGTGTCCTGCTCGGCGGGGGTCTCGGTGTAGGTGTCCTCGCTCACGAGCAGCCAGTATTCCGCGTCGGGTGCCGTGCCCACAATCGAGCCGGGCTTGTTGGCCCCCATGCACGAAAGAACGTTTGTGCCGTGCTGGTTTTCTGCATACACGCTGCGCGAGGGGCGCACGAAATTGTGCGTTCCGAGAATTTTCACGTTGTCCAGAAGTTTCACGGTGTCGGCGTTGTGATAGCCGCCGTCGATTATGGCAATCGTCATCCCTTTTCCGCGAAAGCCGAGGTTGTGCAGTTTTTCGCCGTTGAGCATTTTTATCTGCTCGCTTGCATAGCCGTAGTATTCCGAGGTGAAGGTGGCGGAGTCGCAGAGTATGTCAAAGCGCGAGGGTTCAACGATGTCCTCCTCCTTTGAGTTGAAAACTTTTTGCACTTTGCTCACAAACGGCAGCTTTGCAAGGCTTTCGAGCTTTGCGCTGTCGCCCTGCACAAGGGCTGTGTTGTTCCATTTGCTCACGCACAGCACTTTCGCCCCCTCTTGGGCTATGCGCCTTGTGTATGCCGGGCTTACGGGCATATCGCGCTCGTCGATTTTTATGCCCCATTTTGCGCGGCGCTGCAATGCCTTCTTGGAGAGGAAGGCTTCGGGCTTGCCCTTGCTGTAGGGCGATTCTTTTTTGTCCTTGAAATATACGCGGTATTTGTAAACAGTTCCCTGGGCTTGCGCCGCGTTGGGCGAAAGCAGCAGGAGTGAGGAGACAACCGCACCGAAAATATTGTTTTTGAGTTTCATCGCTAACGTGTTGGATGTGTAATTTGTTAATTGGGCTTCAAAGTTAGCATTTTTTGCAGAAAGCGGAAAGGACTGTGCTGGTTGCGCCGTCATTTTTTCGTTCAGGCTCACCAAATTCCCCAATACAGGAGGTTTTTCGCCATACGTTTGAAACACAATGAATTGCGCCGAAAATGCGGTTTTTTTGTAACGGTTTGTTTTTCTGATGTTTGCAAATGGCGAAAAAAGGTCTGATGTAGTCCGGATTATATCAGACATAATTTTTCCTATGTCCTATGTAGTTTTTCCCATGTCAGACATAAATTCTGCGGAGCGGGATGCGCCATGAGGTTTCTTTGGCATGAAATGCGTATATTTGCGTGAAACTAATTTTGTAATGCCATGAACATTCTCTCTGATAACAGTTTTTTTGCCGGCGTGCTGGTAGCGCTCGCCGTAGTGGCGGCTGTGCTTTTTGTCCGCTCGTTGTTGAAGTCCCGCAAAGGCGGTGATGTTCTTGTTCCTGTGGACGAAAGTCCCGCCGTGCGCAATACGGTGCGCCCCCGGCGCAGGAGCGGCCCGGCAAAGACCGTGGCCCTGATGGTTTTCGTGTGCTGTGCGGTTTTCGTTGCCTTTTCGTTGTCTCATTCCCCGGCACAGCAGGAAGAAAGTGATTACAGTCCGCTCGTTACCGATGAGTACGCGGTAACCGACAGTGGGGACACGCAGCCAACTCCGCCTTATGCCCGCAGTGAAAGGGTGGGGAAACCTTATGATTATGACGAGAGGATGGAAAAACTAAAGCGTGAAGCCCGAAAAAGTTATGGGGAACACCGCCGCAAGGCCGGTGCCGAAACGGAAACGTTTGCACGCGGGGCGGTGGAGAGCGCGGCGGAGGAAAAAGTTTACACGGTGGTGGACAAAATGCCCTCGTTCCCCGGAGGCGAGGAGGCGATGCTTGAATATATTGCCGCACATCTTGAATACCCGGCGGCATCACCCGGACAGGGAGTGCAGGGCTTGGTTATGCTGCGCTTTGTGGTGGAAGCGGACGGAAGCGTGGGAAAAGTGCAGGTTCTCAAAAAACTTGACCCGGATTGCGATCGCGAGGCGGAGCGCGTGGTGCGAAGTCTGCCAAAGTTCACCCCCGGCGTACAGGACGGAAGTGCGGTTGCCGTCTGGTACACCATCCCCATAAGGTTTCAGACAGACTGAAAAATCGGATATAGGGAAATTATGAAACGGCTTTTGTCGAAAGGGCGTAACCGGCAAAGAAAAGCGCGAAGCCAACGGCAAGACTTATTATAAGGTATGCCGCCAGCGGCACGAACTGTCCGTTTCGCGCCATGCCGAAGTTCTCGCCCATGAATGTGGAGAACGTAGTGAAACCGCCGCACATCCCGGTGGTGAGGAGCAGCCGCAGTTCGGGCGGAAGGCTGTTGGTGCGCTCGAAAAGCCCCGTGAGCAGCCCGAGCGCAAAGCAGCCGAGAATGTTGGCCGCAAGCGTGCCGAGCGGGAGGTTTGCGAAATTAATGTCCGCAGTGAGGCGCGACACAAGATAGCGCAGCACGCTGCCCGCGAAGCCCCCAAGCCCTACGGCAAGTATTGCTTTGTACATGGTTTACGTTCTGTTTGTTTCCGCCTGTGCCAGCATTTCGGCGAATTTCCGTGTCAGCCGTTCCGCCTCTTCGCCCTTTGCGATGTTTTCGCTTTCAATGAGTTTTGCAAACGCCCCGGCGGCGCGGCTGCGCTCTGCGGCGCGTCCGGCGCGGAGTCCGCTGCGGTAGCTGTTGCTTGGCAGTATGTGCCTGTCTGCTTTTCCGTCTGGCATGGCATGGATGTTTTCTTTCTGCGTGCAAAATTAGCGATAATATCCGTAACGGCGGCGGAAGATGTTGCGGCGGGGACAAAAATCCGTCGGTGTGCAAAATGCCATGTTATATTAAAAAATCTGTCAAATGGCTCTTGTTAAGAATAAAATCATTATATTTGCGTGCTCAAAGCATTCATACTACAAACAGTTGAAAAGTTTAGACAAGTAATAATATGAAGAAATTGTTTTTGGCAGCGTTCGCTGCTTTTGCAATGCTTGCAACGTCAAGCGTGTCGGCACAGAAACGTTTTACCAAGCCGGCGATAACCCCCGAACTCACAACCGAGGCAGATGCCGCCCTGCAGGCTTACAAGGCAAACCCCGAGAAAATCAAGGATGCCGTGAAGCAGATGTCCAAGAAGAAGGACAGCGAGGCCCTTGCCGCAATGGGCTATTATTTCCTTGACAAGAAAGAGTACGAAATGGCGCAGGAAACCGCCAACCGCCTTTACAGCAAGGACGAAAAGTACGTTCCGGGGCTTGTGCTTGCGGGAGATTTGGCGAGTCTGCACAAAAAATGGGGCGAGGCCGCGCAGAAATACGATGAGGCCCTAAACTACGACCCCGAGATAGTTGACCTGTATCTAAAGAAAGCCGACGTGTTCAAGAACGGAGACCCGCAGACTGCGTTGCAGTCCCTTTCCGAACTCAAGAACTTCGCTCCCGACCTTCCTGAGACCAATCTCGGCCTTGCGCAGCTTTATTACAAGACTGCCGACATGAAGGCTGCCGTTGAATCGTACAAGAAATATCTTGAGGCGGAGAAGAACCCGTCGGTGGCGGTGCTTCAGGAGTACGCCATATCGCTTTTCGCCGACACCAACTATGCGGAGGCTTTGAAAGTTGCCGAAGGTGCGCTTGCCAAAGACCCGAAGAACCTTGCGCTTAACCGTATCCGCTTCTACTCCGAGATAGAGGAAAAACAGTATGACAAGGCTTTCACGGACAAGGACAAGCTTTTCGGCCAGCACAACGACACTCTTTACAACTACCGCGACTATACTTATCTCGGTCGTCTGGAAAGCAACATGAAGATGGTGAAGGAGGCAATCGAGCATCTTCAGAAGGCTGTTGAGATGAAGGATAAGGCGAAGAAAAGCGACATCTCGCTTTACAAGGACCTTTCCGATGCGTATTCGGAGGCTCTTGACTACGACAACGCCATTAAGTATTACAAGACTTATGCAGACTCCACCGGCGCAGAGTTCGGTGCGATAGACCTCTTGAACCTTGGCAAGATTTATTATCAGGCTGCGAGCGACGAGGCTACTCCCGAAGACAAGAAGACTGCGTACATTCAGGAGGGCGACAAGATTTTCGCGCAGCTTGCCGACCGCAAGAAGGATCTTTACTACGGTCCTTTCTGGAGAGCGCGCATCAACCTGCTTGTTGACCCGTCGAGCGCAAACGACAGTGCCAAGACTTATTACGAGGAGGCTCTAAAGCGTCTCGGCGATGGCGAAGGAAATGTTTCATACAAGAAAGAGGCAAACCGCTACCTTGCATTCTACTATATGAAGAAGGACGAAAACGACCTTTCAAAGCAGTATTGCGAAAAGACGCTTGCTCTTGACCCCAACGACAAGCTTGCGAACACAATTCTGAAGCTTGTTTCCAAGTAGGCGTATAACATAAAGAATATATGAACGGCTGCCGCATTTGCGTGGCAGCCGTTTTTTGTGCAAACACACGCACGTAGACCGTGCGTATTGCGCCCCGGTTTCGGGATTAGGGACAGAAAAGCGGAAAGCCCCGGTGCCGGACGCGCTGCCCCCTGTGTTGCGCCACAGCCAAACTCACCACAAATCCACGGATGCCGCAGGAAAGATGTAATGTGTTGAGTTTCAGTAGGATGTACCTGTTATGAAATGCTGCTGTAACGTTTTGCTTTTCAGTACGTTGCAAAGTGATGAAAAAAGGTCTGATGTAGTTTTAACTATGTCTGATGTATTTTTTCCTACGTCCTATGTAGTTTTTCCTACATCCGGTGTAGTATTCGCGGCTTTGGTTTTGCGCCATTTGTAGGGGCGTATTGCATACTCCCTGTACACCGGTGCATGGTTAAAGGTGGAAATGCGGCTGTCTTGACTGCATATTAAAACTGCGTAATCCAGCCCTGGCTTTCCATGGACTTGTTAGAACTCGCATATATTGTGATAATTTTGTAATTTTGCAGCCGTTTGTGCGGCGGTGGTGCGTTTTGTGCAGCCGTGGCGCATACATTTACGACACAGGAATACAGATTTGCTTTTTCGTGATGGGATGGCTGGAACAGCTTTTTAGCATTCACTCCTCGGTTCAGACGGTTGTGATAATTTCCCTTATCGTGGCTGTGGGGCTGGCTTTGGGAAAAGTCCGCGTAAGGGGCGTATCCCTTGGGATAGCCTTTGTTTTTTTCATCGGAATACTTGCCGGACACGTGGGGCTGGACATTGACCCGCGTGTGCTCGACTATGCCGAAACATCCGGGCTTGCCCTGTTTGTTTACACGCTCGGATTGCACGTGGGACCGAACTTCTTCGGCTCGCTAAGGCACGAGGGGATTGCGCTTAACCTTTGGGGACTTGGCGTTATTGCTGCGGGAACGATGCTTGCGCTTGTGCTTGTGCCGCTTGCAGGAGTAAGGCTGCCCGACATGGTGGGAATACTCTGCGGCGCAACAACAAACACGCCCGCGCTCGGTGCGGCAAACCAGGCGTTGGAGCATTTGGGCGTTTCGGGCAAGAGCCTCGCGCTGGCAACGGCGGTAACTTACCCTCTCGGCGTGGTGGGCGTGATTTTAGCCATGATACTGCTGCGCAAGTTCTTTGTGCGTCCCGGCGACCTCGAAGTGAAGCCGCTCACGGAGGACAACCACACTTACATAGCCGAGCTGGAGATAATAAACCCAGCCATAGAGGGCAAAACCATCGTACAGGTGGTGCAGATGACCCATCGCAAGTTCATAATATCGAGGCTTTGGCGCGGCAAGGAGGTGATTGTGCCCAAAGCCGACACGGTGCTGAAGGTCGCCGACAAGATGCTCGTTGTAACCACACGCGAGGACGAGCGGGCAATGGAGCTTTTGTTCGGGAAAAGGGTGGAGACCGACTGGAACAAGGACAAGATTGACTGGAACGCAATAGATGCGGACGTGGAAAGCCGCACACTTGTGGTTACGCGCACGGCATTGAACGGAAAAGTGCTGGGACAGCTGCAGCTGCGCAACACTTACAATGTGAACGTAAGCCGCATAACACGCGGGGACATAAAGCTGCTCGCCACCGACGACCTGCGCCTGCAATACGGCGACCGCGTTACGGTTGTCGGGCGGCACGACGCGGTGAACAACGTGGAACAGTTTTTCGGCAACTCGGTAAAGACGCTTAACGAGCCAAACATAGGCAGCATATTTCTCGGCATAGTTCTCGGGCTTGCGCTTGGCACAGTCCCAATAAGCATTCCCGGCATGGACACACCCGTACGTCTCGGCGTGGCGGGCGGTCCTATAATAATGGGAATACTTGTGGGCGCACTCGGACCTAAGCTGCATTTTATTTCCTACACCACGCGCAGCGCGTCGCTCATGCTGCGCAAGCTCGGACTGTCGGTATATCTCGCCTGCTTGGGACTTGATGCGGGAAAAGGCTTCTTCGCCACCGTGGTGCGCCCCGAAGGGGCGATGTGGATTGGGCTTGGCTTGCTGATAACGGTGTTGCCGGTGCTTGTACTCGGGCTTGTCGCGCTGAAAACAAAACGCTATGATTTCGGAACGGTTTGCGGAATACTTTGCGGCAGCATGGCAAATCCCATGGCCTTGTCATACGCCAACGACACGCTCAAGGGCGACACGGCAAGCGTGAGCTACGCCTCGGTATATCCTCTAGGAATGTTTGTGAGGGTTGTAATAGCGCAAATGCTTATAATGATGTTTGTGCAGTAGGCATTTGCGTCAAAGCCCAAGCCACGCGGAAAAAACAATCCCCGCCTTTCGTTACGAAAGGCGGGGAGCGCTTTTAATATTTCCAGACTGTATGAAGGTTTTTTGCGGTGGTCAGTCTTCCACAATCTGTTCGGCGGTAAGGCGGTTGCTTTTCAGGAAACCGGCATAGTCGAAACGGTCAACGAACTCCTTGCGCGCGCCATAGCAGCGCACTTTCATGGAAGTGTTGCCGTAGAAGCGGGCGATTTTCCCGCCCCATCCGCCGTCCAACTGTCCGTCCTCGAGGGTTATCACGGTATGGTGTCCGTTTTGCAGGCTTTGCAGCAGCGCGGTGTCAAGACCTGTTATGAAGCGCGGGTTGATTACGGTTGCGTCGATGCCTTTCTCCTTGTATTTCTCCGCCACCTTTTGCGCGAGCGCATAGTAGCCGCCAAGTCCGAGTATGGCGATTTCGCCGCCCTTGTGCGTAATCTGGTAGCGGTTGAGGGTGCCGTAGCTTTCCTCTGCAACGGTGTCGTTGGAGGCTTCGAGCGGAACGTTCGGCACTCGTATTGCCACAGGATGCTCCGCCTGATGGATTGACCAGCGGAGCATTGCGTCGTATTCAGCCTTGCAGGTGGGGGCGAGGTAAACCATGTTGGGGATGTTGCACAGCAGCGTGATGTCGTAGAAACCGAGGTGGGTTACGTCGTTCAAGCCTGTGATTGTGCCGCCGAACACTATTATCGTTGCGGGGTTGTTGTTGATGCACAGGTCTTGCGACAACTGGTCGTAGGTGCGCTGTATGAACGAGCTGTGAACCCCGAACACGGGTTTTGCGCCGCGCTTTGCCAGCGCGCTCGACATTGCCACCGCCGTTTCCTCGGCAATGCCCACGTCAACAAACTGTTTGCCCGCCTTTTTGCGCATATCCGGATTCCAGCCCCATATTCCCGGCGTGCCTGCGGTGAGAGCCACAACAGCCGGGTCTTTCTGCATTTCGTCAAGAAGCAGTTGCGCGGTGTGTGTTCCGAAATCCGGACCGGACTGGTACTCCTTTTTCGTTTCGCCGGTCTCCATAACGAACGGGAAGCCCCAATGGAAGCGCTCCTTTTGCTCTTCGGCAAAGCGGTAGCCCTTGCCTTTTAAGGTGTTGATGTGCACTACGACAGGGCGGGTGGTGTTTTTCACCTTTTGGAATGCTGCCACGAGAGCCTTTACGCTGTTGCCCTCGCCCACATACACATAGTCCAGCCCCATAGCCTTGAACAGGTTGCACTGCGCCCCGCCGTCGGTTTCGCGCAGCAGTTGCAGGTTCTTGTACAGTCCGCCGTGATTTTCCGCAATCGACATTTGGTTGTCGTTTACCACGATGATTATGTTCGTGTTTAGCTCCGCAGCCATGTCAAGCCCCTCAAGAGCCTCGCCGCCGCTCAGCGAACCGTCGCCGATGATTGCTATCACGTTTTCTGTGCCGCCTTTCAGGTCGCGCCCCTTGGCAAGGCCGCAGGCAAGGCTCACCGATGTGGACGTGTGTCCCACTACAAACTGGTCGTGCTCGCTTTCCGACGGCTCGGTGTAGCCCGAAACCTCGTCGTATTCCGCAGGGTTGAGGAATGCGTTCTTTCGTCCTGTGAGCATTTTGTGGGCATAGCTTTGGTGGCTCACGTCGAACACCATTTTGTCAATGGGCGAGTTGAACACATAGTGCAGGGCGACTGTCGCCTCCACCATGCCCAGGTTCGGGCCTATGTGGCCGCCGTGGTCGGAGAGTTTTTGCAGCAGGTGGCTGCGCACTTCGCCGGCCAGAGCGTCAAGCTTGTCAATGCCGAGAGCCTTGACATCGGCCGGGGAGTTGATTTTTTCCAAATACATAATGCTTGTGTTTGATTTTATATTTTCTACGGTGCAAAATTACAAAAAGCGTAACGTGCGCAAACTACCCGAATTTAGGGACAAATAAACATTATTACGCTTTTATGCCCATTTGCGCACCGCATCCCGAATACCCCTAAAACCACATAGGATATAAGAAAAACTACATGGGACGTAGGAAAAATTACGTCTGATATAATTCAAACTACATCGGACCTTTTTTTGCCATTTTCAAACCCCTGAAAAGCAACAACTTATAAAGTTATATCGTAAATGGGACAATGCCGTGAAAATCAAAGGCTTGTGGCAGGAATGGCGCATTGGCGGATTTCATGTTTTAGGGATAATGAAAACGGCTTGCGGACAGTCTGCCTGCAAGCCGTTCGTTGCATTTTTATTGTGAAACCGCCGCTTATTACTTTATGTATGCCTTGAAGCCGTATATGTGATATACGTTCGAACCATAGTTGTCCTTTTTCAAGGGTTGGAATCCTATTTTGTTCATTCCGCCGGTTTTTGAGCCGTTTGACCACAGTTCCATTTCTATGTAGCGGTCGGTGTTGTCGGTAACGCTGTCCTCGCGAAATTCAAGAATAAAGTTGTCGCCCATTTGGCCGTCATATATTTTCTTGTCGTAGCGTTGGGATTTCTGCCCGAAGTCATTGACGTTGTATGACAGGCAGTTTTTGTCCCATCCGCCTCCCGATTGCCTTACAACCACCGAGTCTATGAACAGGCAGCCGCGCAGCTTGAAATCGCAGTAGTTCACGCTCATTTTGATGTCAACAGCCGTGTAGTCGTAGCTTTGTGAGAAATCGTTCCATTTGCGTACGGTTGTTGTTTTCCCCGTATTGTTGGTGCCGCTGTATTCTGCGTTTGTGAACTCCAGTTCCGGCTTTTGTATGTAGGCGGGCGCGAAAGGTTCCGCCGCTCCGTAGGATGTGTATGAACTGGCCAGCAGAAAATCTGCGGAGTATGTGATGTAGGGCGCGATTTCGTAATCCTTGGGCGTTGCCTTCCAGGAGGACGGCGTAATCAGCAGGTCGTTTTTTGCAAAGCTCATCCATTGTGTGGATTGCGAGGTCATAGTTCCTGTGTTCCCCGTATTGTCCTGTTCTTGCATAAGGGATATTTTCCTGTCAATCTCGCCGTTTTTCAGGATAACCACCCCCCAGTCGCGTATCATTGTTATGTTTGCGTTGCCGTCGCGCTTGCATTCGGCGTTGAACTTCAGGGAGTACGACATTGTGTTGTCGGAGAAAAACGCGCCGTCAAGCGTGTAGTTGTATTCGACATCGGCTTTGGCATAGGGAACAGTCTCGCCGTAGCGTATGTAGTTGCGGCTTTTCTTCATTGACGGCTTTAAGGAAAGGTCAAGGTCTGCCATGAGGAATGGGCGTATGATTGCCCCATTTTTGCCGTCAACGTAGATTATGAAGCTGTATTCAAGGTCGTCTTTCTCGTAAAGGGCATCTTTTGTCTTTATGAGGATTTCGCCCGAGCGTGTGTCGCAATGATTGTACTTGGGCAGATCTCCCTCCCGCGACAATACGCCGCAGTAAACGTTGTTCTCTACGGAAACCCTCTTTTCGCTTCCGTCTGCCGACACGATGATTTCATAGTGTGTGGCGGGCAGCGTTTTTGTGTTGCGGATTGCCACGGAGACTTCAACCGCGCCGTCTGTGCGCTCCTTTATGCCTGTAATTTCAGGCATTGCCATGCCGTAGAATACGCTATGTTGCAGTTCTGTAAGTTCATCGTATTCGTCGGCAAGCATTTTCACCGCTGTGCCAAGTATTTCGCCGCCTTTTACCTGCGAAATGCCGGTTGCGAAGATGTTTGCCCCGAGTTGAAACCATTTCTCGTCTCTTGCCAATTTATCTGTCTTGTCAAGGTAACCGAAAGCTTCTTTGAGAGGTTTGAACACTTTGCTTCCCCATTTCTCCTCGGCGTATTTGTCTGCAAACTCAATGAACATATCAATAAGTTTTCCTTTGTCAAGTCCGCCTGCAATTCCGCCTACAACGTTGCCAAGTGCCTTTGTGTTGCGTTCGGAAGATGCTTTTGAGGCGATGCCTTCTTCCGCCTTAATCTCCGCAAGCTTGATTTCGTCTTTGCCGGTGGCTTTGCTCAGATACAGCTTTCCGTCTTTCTCGCACACGGTCGCCAAATTTCCGGGATGTCCGAAAGCCACAACGTTTCCGTCCTCGTCATATTCAATGAGAACTCCTTTTGATTGCTCCGACTTTGTGTCGTTCATATAATAGAGCGCGGTGCCTTGCGAATAGTTTGCGTGCGCCATAATGAACCTGCCGTTGTAATACATTCCCTCGTCCCAGCCGTTGGCTGTGTCTTGAACAGCGTAGTATGTGTTTTTGGCAAAGCGGCTGTCGTCAACTACAGTTCCGCCTTTTTCTGGCTCGGAATTGGAGTCGCCGCAAGATGTCAGCGCACCCAGTGCTGCCGCAAATATTATGGTGAACAGCACGCCTAATTTGGAAGTGAACAGCTTTTTCATGATTAATGGCTTTATAGGTGGGTAATGTTGTTGTGGAAGTTACGAAAGTTTAAGGTCTTCGGGCGAGTGGAAGCCGTTGAGGAACACGTTTGCCGCCATGCGCTTCTTGCCGGAGAGCTGAAGTTCCAGAATGTCTATGTATCCGCCTTTTGCGGCAATGTACAGGTGCTTTTTGTTCTCCGGCACCACAAACGTTCCGGCGGCTTGCGCGGGCTGTTTGTCAACAAGGCGTGCGCCGTATATCTTCATTGTGTATCTCGTGCCTTGGTGTTCCACTTCCGTCCATGCGGTGGGGTGGGGCGCAAGCCCGCGTATGAAGTTGTGTATCTCTGCTGCGCTTTTGTCCCAGTCTATTTTGCAGGTCTCCGTGAATATCTTCGGTGCGGGGCGAAGCTCTCCCTCCGTGCTTATTTCTGATTGCGGTACGCTTTTCACGTCTCCGGCGATAACCGCGTCCACTGTTTTGAGCAGCATTCCAGCTCCCGTTGTCATCAGCCTGTCGTAAAGTTCTCCGGCAGTGTCTTCCGGGCCTATCTCCACGCTTTGCTGCATTGCTATGTTGCCGGTGTCGATGTCGTGGCGCAGGAAGAATGTGGTAACTCCGCTTTTTGTGTCGCCGTTTATCACCGCCCAGTTTATTGGGGCTGCGCCGCGATATTGCGGCAGCAGCGACGCGTGCAGGTTTATTGTGCCGTATTTGGGCATTGCCCACACTATTTCGGGCAGCATACGGAATGCCACGACTATCTGCAGGTCGGCGTTTAGCGCACGAAGCTCGTTGACAAACTTGTCGTCTTTCAGTTTCTCAGGCTGCAGGAGCGGCAGGTTCTGCGAAAGGGCGTATTCCTTCACGGCTGAGGGAACGAGCGTGTTGCGATGCCTGCCCACGGGTTTGTCAACGGCTGTAACCACGCCCACAATGTTGTATCCGCCCTCAACAAGAGCTTTGAGCGACTCCACCGCAAATTCGGGAGTTCCCATGAAAACAATGCGCAAATCTTTCTTGTCCATAAAAACTGTTTTATAGCGTTATTCTTCGGAGTAGTCCACCATAACCTGACGGTACATGGCGTACAATTTGGTGCGTGTTATGAAGCCCACATATTCGCCGAGACTGTTGACTACGGGAAGTGTGTCGGCGTGGGTTCTTTCCATGGTGTCCATAACTACGGTAACAGGGTCTTCTATGCTTAGCCTTGCCGGCGGCTCTTCCATGAGCTGTGCGGCGGTGAACTGGTTGTACAGCTCCTGGCGGAAAAGCACCTTCCTGATTTTGGAAAGGTCTATCACGCCGAGCAGGTGGTTTGAACCGTCGGTAACGGGGAACACGTTCACTTTTTCGCGGGCTATGAGCAGCACGAGCCTGCCGAGCGTCATGTCGGGCGGCACACGTGTGTCGTGCTTTTCGAGAATAGAGTCGAGGCTCATCAGCGTGAGCGCGGCCTTGTCCTTGTGGTGGGTTACGAGCTGCCCTTTTTTTGCAAGGCGTGTGGCGTACACGCTGTTCGGCTCGAAGATGATTATCACAAGATACGACACAAGAGAAACAATCATCAATGGGGCGAAAAGGAAATATCCGCCTGTTAGTTCGGCAATGAGGAATATGCTCGTGAGCGGTGCGTGCATCACCGCGCTCATTATACCCGCCATTCCGAGAAGGGCGTAGTTTTTTTCTGGAACGTACACGCCGAGGCTGTGCATATTCCAAAATCTGGAGAAAAAGAACCCGCTTATGCAGCCAAGGAAAAGGCATGGCGCGAAAATGCCGCCGCAGCCGCCTCCTCCGTTGGTGGCAGACGAGGCAATTGCTTTGCAGATAATAATAAGTCCGAGGTAGAGCAGCAGTTTTTCAGGGTCGCCGTAAAACAGCGAGTTGTTCATCACGCCTTCCCAGTCTTCCATTCCCTTTCCGTTGAGCAGCAAAGTTATTGTGCCGTAGCCTTCGCCGTAGAGAGGAGGGAACAGATATATTAGCAGGCTCAGCGTAATTCCGCCGAGAGCCAGCTTGGCGTACATTCCCTTAACCTTGTGGAAAACGTCCTCGCACTTGTTCATCATCCGCGTGAAGTAGAGAGATATGAACCCGCAGAAAAGTCCGAGGAGTATTGATGTAGGCACGCGCTCTATGGTAAAGGCGTTTTCAAGGCTGAAACTGAATTCCGAGCTTGTGCCAGTGAAGATGTACATCGTTACGGTGGCGGTGATGCTTGATACGAGCAGCGGGATGAGGGATGCCATCGTGAGGTCTATCATAAGCACTTCGAGCGTGAACAGAACCCCGGCAATCGGGGCTTTGAATATTCCCGCCACCGCGCCGCTTGCACCTGCGCCGAGCAGCACCATTATGGCTTTGTGGTCGAGCTTGAAAAACTGTCCGAGGTTTGAGCCAATCGCGGAGCCGGTAAGAACAATCGGGGATTCCGCACCCACGGAACCGCCGAAGCCGATTGTGATGCCGCTGGCGATGAGGCTCGACCAGCAGTTGTGCTTTTTCAAATGGCTTTGCCGGCGCGAAATGGCGTACAGGATGCGTGTAACGCCGTGGCTGATGTTGTCGCGCACGACATATTTAATGAAAAGGGCAGTGAGGAATATTCCCACAACGGGATAGACAAGGAAAAGCCAGTTGGCGTTTGTTATGTCAAAACCTGCGGTAAGCAAAGACTGAATCCACGCGATGAACTTGCGCAGGAAGTATGCGGCGCATGCCGTGAATATGCCTATGAGAAAACTCAGTACAAGCACAAATTGCTGTTGAGACAGGTGTTTTTCGCGCCAGTTGTCTATTGACTGCGGAAAACGGTTAGTTGTCTGTGCCTGTGTCTGCATTGTTTATCTTATAACTTTTATTTCGCCCGAAACTCCGAGCTTTATTATTGAGGAGGGTGTGTGCGGCGCGTTTTCTTTGCGGCGGCTCGTGCAAACATAGTCCACTGCGTCGAGAATTTCGCGGCTTATGTCGGCGAAAGTCTTGGGCGAAGGTCCGCCGCTTATGTTTGCCGATGTTGACACAATAGCTTTCTTGAAACGCCTGCACAGTTCGCGGCTGAAAGGCTCTGAAGTAATCCTTATGGCTATGCTGCCGTCTTCGGCAATGAGGTTTGGCGCGAGGTTGCGTGCGTTGTCATATATAATTGTAAGGGGCTTGTCTGCCACTTCCATGAGCTGCCACGCCACTTCCGGCACTTCCTTTACGTAGAACTCCACCTTCGCTTCAGAGTCAACGAGGGTTATCAGTGCCTTTGAGTCATCGCGCCGCTTTATTTCATAAATGCGGCGCACCGCATCGGCGTTTGTGGCGTCGCACCCAAGTCCCCATATTGTGTCGGTTGGGTATGCGATAATTCCTCCACGGTTCATCACGCCGATGGCTTGGCGTATGTCTTCGCTGTATGCGCTTGTGTCTGTGCGGTTGCTTTTGCTGTCCATGTGCCGTGCTGTTGCTTAGAATTCCGAAGTGAAGTGGAACTTTATGTTCTTGAAATCCTGCTGCGCCATTTGCAGTACGTATGAGCTGTCTGCCAGGAAAACCTCGCGCCCTTCGCGGTCGTGCGCCATATATTGGTATTTGCGGCGGCGGAAGTCGTCAAGTTCTTCCTTGTCATCGCTTTCAATCCAGCAGGCCTTGTAGAGCGACACTGGCTCCCAGCGGCATTTTGCGTTGTATTCGTTTTCCAGACGGTATTGTATCACCTCGAATTGAAGCTGTCCCACAGTGCCTATAATCTTGCGTCCGTTGAACTGGCTTATGAAGAGCTGCGCCACGCCTTCGTCCATAAGTTGTTCGATGCCCTTGCTTAGCTGCTTGCTTTTCATTGGGTCGGCGTTCTCTATGTATTTGAACATTTCGGGCGAGAAGCTCGGCAGCCCCTTGAAATGCAGTTGTTCCCCCTCGGTGAGCGTGTCGCCGATTTTGAACACCCCGTTGTCGGGAAGCCCCACTATGTCTCCGGCGTATGCTTCGTCAACGGTACTCTTTCTTTGTGCCATGAACTGCGCGGGAGATGAGAAGCGCATTGTCTTTCCCAGCCTCACGTGCAGGTAGGGCGTGTTCCTGACGAATTTTCCGCTGCATATCTTGCAGAAAGCTATGCACGAGCGGTGGTTGGGGTCTATGTTGGCTGTTATCTTGAACACGAAGCCGGTGAATTTCGGCTCTTCGGGTTTCACAACCCTTTCTTCCGCCTGTACGGGCTGCGGCGGGGGCGCAATCTCCACGAAGCAGTCGAGAAGCTCCTTGACGCCGAAATTGTTGAGCGCCGAACCGAAGAACACCGGCGCTACCTCGGCATTCAGGTAGTCCTCGCGGTTGAAATCGGAATATACGCCGTTCACGAGCTCGAGGTCGTTGCGCAGTTGTTCCGCATCCTTTTCCCCCACGTGCTTCTCAAGGTCGCCGCTGTTTATGTCAACTTCCACTTTTTGCGTAACCTTTTGTTTGTCGGGTTCGAAAAGGTTGAGCTTTTTCTCATATATATTATATACGCCCTTGAAGCTGAAGCCTTGGTTAATCGGCCATGAAAGCGGGCGCACCTTTATTTGCAGCTCGTCCTCAAGCTCGTCGAGCAGGCTGAACGGATCTTTTCCCTCGCGGTCCATCTTGTTCACGAAGATTATTACCGGAGTGTTCCTCATGCGGCACACATTCATCAGCTTGCGCGTCTGCGCCTCAACGCCCTTTGCCGAGTCAACGACGATAATCGCGCTGTCAACGGCGGTAAGCGTTCTGAAAGTGTCTTCAGCAAAGTCCTGGTGTCCCGGTGTGTCGAGAATGTTCACCTTGTAGTCGCGGTAGTCGAACTCCATCACCGAAGTTGTTACCGATATTCCGCGCTGGCGTTCTATGTCCATCCAGTCGGAGGTTGCGGTCTTGCGTATTTTGTTGCTCTTCACCGCTCCGGCAACCTGTATCTGCCCGCCGAAGAGCAGGAACTTCTCGGTGAGGGTTGTCTTGCCCGCGTCGGGGTGCGAGATTATCGCGAAAGTGCGCCGTATCTGTATTTCGTTCATCAGTTGTTTTCCTGTTTAAGCAATATGTCCACGCACTCTTTCACGCTGTCGGTCCAGTAGGGGATGTCTATGCCGAAGGTGGCTTTTATCTTGGTCTTGTCGAGCACGCTGTAGTGCGGGCGTGTGGCGGGTGTGGGATAGTCGGACGTGTGCAGGGGCGAGACCTTGCAGTTTTCTATTCCGGCGAATTTGTGTATCATAACGGTGAAGTCGTACCACGAGGCGACGCCCTCGTCGGTGAAATGGTAAACTCCCGCCACCACACCTTTAGCGAGAATTTGCATTATGGCCCTTGCAAGGTCGCGTGCGTAGGTGGGGGTGCCTATCTGGTCGAAAACCACACCGAGGCTTTCGCGCTCGCGTCCGAGCTTGATCATTGTTTTCACGAAGTTGTGTCCGAATGATGAGTACAGCCATGCCGTGCGTATGATTACGGTGCTCCTGCACTCTTTCCGCGCGGCAATCTCTCCGGCGAGCTTTGTGCGTCCGTATGCCGAGGAAGGTGCGGTTGCGCAGTCTTCGTTTATGGGTTCGCAGGCGTTCCCGGGAAACACGTAGTCGGTTGAGATTTGCACGAGCGCGCCGCCGCGCCTTTCTATTGCGCGGGCGAGGTTGGCGGGCGCCTGGCTGTTTATAAGCCCGGCTTTCTGCTCCTCGCTTTCGGCTTTGTCAACGGCTGTGTAGGCCGCGCAGTTTATTATTGCGTCCACCTTGTTCTGTTCCACGAAAGCGTCCACTGCTTCGGCGTTGCAGATGTCAAGCTCCGCAATGTCGGTGAACAAATACTCAAATTGCGGGAAGTTTTCCGACATCAGGCGCAGCTCGTTGCCAAGCTGTCCGTTTGCGCCCGTTACAAGTATCTTCTTCATATCCATTTGCATATTTGCGTTTCTGTGCTGTTGTCAGGAAATTCCGTTTGTGCCGTCGAGGTCGAGCGGTTTCTTTCGGTTTTCCCTGTAGTATGCCGCGAGCAGTGCGATTACGCCCGAAATTTCCTTTGCCGCCGCTTCCGTGCCTTCGGAAACGGGTTTCTTTCCAAGGCGCAGGAGCATCACGCCGTAGAGGGCGTTGAAGCACACCTCGATGTCGCTCAGCGTGCTTGCGTTCCCCTTTTTGCGCAGTTCCATTATGTCGGGCAGTGCGCGGAAGTATGCCGAGCGGTAGCGCGGAAAGTTGTGGCTTTCCAAAAGCTGCTGCGACAGCTCCGCGAGTTCGGCGGTTACGTTCCTGTTTATTTGCAGGTGGCCTTTCTCCCTCACGCCCTCCGAGCGCATCATTGCGCAGAGGTTGGCGTACCATTGCGACAGCTTTGCCGCCTTTTCCGCGTCAAGCCTGAATTGCGGCACATACTCCCTGGCAATGCGCTCCGCGTCGCAGCCGTAGGCGCGTATCGTGTCCTCAACCTGCCACATATACAGCAGGTATTCCGCAATATTCTCCTGTCTCAGTTTTTCTGCTATGAACATAGTGCATCCTGTTTAGTGCAGCGCGGGGTTGTGAAGCCCTGTGAGCGTGAACACGAACCCGGCTATCGACGCCAAAATCACAATGAAGCCGATGGTGTGGTTGAGAATTTTCACTCCGCGCACCTCGAAACGTGTCCTCACCTTGTCAACGATGTATGTGAGCAGCACCCACCACAATATCGCTCCGCCAACGATTGACGCGTAGCCCACGCCCTGCTCCACAGGGTGGCTGGGGATTATGAACGCAAAGCGGGCGAAAAGCGCGATGAAAAGGAATATTATCAGCGGGTTTGAGAGCGTGAGCAGGAACGAGGTGACAAAGTTGTGCACCAGCGTGCCCTTTTTCTTCGGCACAGGGCGGAAACTCTTCCGGGGGTCGGTGCGGTATGTCAGTATTCCGAACACAAGGAGCATCGCGCTGCCTATGAGCTGGAGGATGAACATATTGCGCTCGTTGGTTATGAAGTCCATGACGAAGCTCATGCCAAATCCCGTTATAAGGGCGTATATTATGTCGCTGAGTGCCGCCCCGAAACCCGTCACCAGCCCATAGAGGCGGCCTTTGTTGAGGGTGCGCTGAAGGCAAAGCACCCCCACCGGACCCATAGGGGCTGAGGCGATTACGCCAATGAACACTCCTTTTACAAGGATTTCTAATGTACTTATCGGTTCTATCGGAAGCATACTAATCTGCAAAATTGGCATTTTTTATTGGAAGCACGAAATTATAGCCTATAAAAATGGGCGGGCGGGGGCGTAAAGAAGCCGATAAGCCAATGGCGGTTGGCTAATGCGCGTGAAGCAGGAATGGGGCGTTCTTCACAAAACAAGAAAACTACATCGGACATAGGAAAAACTACGTCCGATGTAGAAAAAATTATATCAGACATAATCCAGACTACATCAGACCTTTTTTTGCTCTCCTGCAATGCGCTGAAACCCAAATGCTTATAAAGAATTTTAAGAACAAGGGAAGTGTTTGAAAATCAAAGAATTGCAAATTCCGCCTCGGTTTGGAAGGTTTTGCCGCAGGGGCAGGTGTTTTTGTTTTTTGTGGCAGGAATGGTCGGGGGGTTATACCCTCCGCCGTGTGTTGGCATGGGAATGCGCGGCGGCGGATTTGGGGGACAGGAAAACGCGGATGAAAAATTTTGTGGCAGAAAATCGCCGCACACTATGCTGTATTGAAATAAAAATCACTACATTTGTAATCCTTACTGTACAGATAACAATTAAACAAACATTAAACCATGGACGAAATAACAAAACCCTATGTGATTGGCCTCGATTTGGGAGGCACGAACTCTGTGTTCGGAATAGTTGACGCACGCGGCAACATTGTGGCTACCACTGCCATAAAAACTCAGGCATACCCCGATTTTGACGACTACGTGAAGGCTTCCACGGATGCCCTCATGCCCATCATCGACACCGTTGGCGGCATTGAGAAAATCAAGGCCTTCGGCATCGGCGCGCCAAACGGCAACTACTACAACGGCACTATCGAATACGCCGCAAACCTCGTGTGGCAGGGCGTTGTGCCTATCGCAAAGAAGTTTGAGGAGGCTCTCGGCGTTCCCGTAATCGTTACCAACGACGCCAACGCTGCGGCCGTGGGCGAGTTCACCTACGGCGTGGCACGCGGCATGAACAACTTCATAATGATTACGCTCGGGACCGGCGTGGGCAGCGGCATATACATCAACGGTCAGTTGGTGCTTGGATGCGACGGCCTGGCAGGCGAGCTCGGGCACCTCACGGTCATTCCCGGCGGAAGGTCTTGCGGCTGCGGACGCAAGGGCTGCCTGGAGGCATACTGCTCCGCGACGGGCGTGGCACGCACCGCGCGCGAGTATCTTGACAAGCGCGACACCCCCTCGCTGCTCCGCGATATGCCGGCAGAGGACATCACTTCGTATGACGTTTACAAGGCTGCCGTTGCGGGCGACGGGCTTGCAAAGGAGATTTTCGAGTTTACGGGCAGCATGCTCGGCGAGGCTTGCGCAAACTTCGCGCTCTTCTGCTCTCCCGAGGCGTTTGTGTTCATGGGCGGCCTTACCAAGGCGGGCGACCTTCTGATGAAGCCCTTGCAGAAGGCCTATGACGAGAATGTGCTGAGCGTTTACAAGGGAAAGGCGAAACTTTTGCTTTCAGGGCTGAAAGACAGCGAGACGGCAGTGCTCGGCGCAAGCGCACTGGGCTGGGGCAACACCCCGCAGGCGGTGCTGGACGCGGAACTTTAAGATAAAAGACTTTTTTTAGTTTTGTCATGAGGGTGCGGCAGGAAAGCGTTTTTGCCGCATCTTCTTATTTGAAAAACGCTTTAACAGGAAAACAATGAAAAAGATTTTTGCATCGCTTGGTATGCTCGCCCTGATTTTCGCGTCCTGCGGCAAGGGTGAGGAGGCCTGGGCACCGCTTTTCAACGGTGAGAACCTCGACAATTGGGAAAAGTTCATCGGCCCGCCGTTTGAGGGGCATGAGGACTTGGCTGCAACAGCCGTTCCCGACAGCGTGTTCTCCGTGGTGGACATGGACGGACAGAAGGTGATACGCATTTCGGGCGAGGTGTTCGGCTCGCTTGCCACAAAGGACACGTTCCGGAATTTCCATGCACGCATGGTGATGAAGTGGGGCAAGAAAATAACCAAGGAGCTTAACTGCGGTTTCCTTTATTATGGTCACGGACCTTTCGGCGCGGGCTTCGGAACTTGGAAGTCGTGCGTGGAGTGCCAGCTGCAGCACGGCAACATGGGCGCGCTCTACATGATAGGCGAGGACATGGTACTTGACGCCGAAACGGAAATGCGCGGTGAGGATTACGCCTATAAGCCCGGCGGCGGGAGCGTGAAGTTCGGCAAGGCGGTGGAACGCCGCAAAATCCTTGGCGCGGCGGATGCCGAAAATGAAGTGGGGCAGTGGAACACCATTGAGATATATTGCGTGGGGCAGCAGTCGGTTCACGTCGTGAACGGCAAAGTAACCATGCGCACAAGCGGCATATCCACGCTGGGCGGCGGAAAGGAAACGCCGCTTACCGGCGGATGCCTGCAACTTCAGAGCGAGGGTTCGGAACTTTTCGTGAAGTCTGTGGAGATACAGCCAATAAAGGAAATCCCTGCGGAGCTCATGAAATGACAGCCGATAGCGGCGGAAATTCCGGCAAACGGCGTGGCGCATGAGGCATACCTGTGCGCCGCGCTTGCTTTATGGGGCAAAACAAATTTGTATCTTTGCACCCCGATAAGCATGACAGACATATAGGATTATGGCAAAAAAACACTACACCGCCGTGGTTTTCGACCTTGACGGAACTCTTTTGAACACGCTCACAGATCTTCACGCGAGCGTGAACATTGCCCTTGAGCACAATGGAATGCCGCCGCGCACAATGGAGGAAGTGCGCACATTCCTCGGCAACGGGTATCTTTACCTCATTTCGCACTGCGTGCCAAGCGGCACTACGGAGGCAGACATCCGCGAGGTGCTGGAATATTTCGAGAAGTACTATTACTCACACAGCATGGACACCACACGCCCTTACGACGGCGTTCCCGAGGTGGTTGGCGCACTCGCAAGGGAAGGCTACAAGCTGGCGATTGTATCAAACAAGGGGATGGCGGCGGTAAAGGAACTTGCCGCGCATTTCTTCAAAGGGGTGATAGAGGTTGTCATAGGCGAAAGCGCGGACGTAAGGCGAAAGCCCGCGCCCGATGCGGCTTTGCTGGGAATGCGGCTGCTCGGGGCTGCAAAGGAGGAGACGCTTTACGTGGGCGATTCCGAAGTTGACATAGCCACTGCGAAAAATGCGGGAATAGACTGCCTTTCCGTGAGCTGGGGCTTCCGCACAAAAGAGTGCCTTGAGGAAAACGGCGCAACGGATATTATCGATCGCCCGTCTGAAATTGCGGATTTTCTGAAAGGAAACTGACAACGTACATATATATAAACGTTCCGCCCGCGAAGCATGTGCTTCGCGGGCGGAACGCTTTGGTTTCTTTTGCGGGCTTAGAGGTTTATCCCCATTGCCTTTGCGATTTTCTTGGGTATCTCGGTGTTGTCGATGCGTCCGTTGTACTGTTCCGCACCTGCGCCAATGGCGAAAACGGGAACGTAGCCGTTTGAGTGGCCTCCGCTCTGCCAGCCCACGAGGGCGCACTCGTCCATGACTTTCTTTGCGGTTGTCGAAATTCCGTTTGTGCTGTCGTATTCGTTCTTCTGCTTAGCCGCGCCGGCCTTTGTGGCCTCGAAAGATTCCTTGAGCCTTTGCGTCTGCTTGTCGTTTAGCTGCACGGTTTTCCAAAAGCCGAAACCGTCGGTGAGCAGGGCTTTCATGTCCTCCCACGTTGTGTTTTCCGCGCCTTTTGCCTTGAAAAGGCTGTCGGCGCGCAGGGAGAATGTCGCTGCCGTGTTGCGCTGCCCTTTAAGTTTGTCGAGATGCAGTTCATACGGGCCTCGGCCGAGCGCGAGTCCGCCGGTTTCGTGGTCGGCAGTGATTACAATCAGGGTCTCGTCGGGATGTTTCTTGTAGAAGTCGTAAGCCACTTTCACGGCATCGTCCATGTCGATAAGTTCGGCTATGAAGGATGCCGCGTCGTTTGAGTGGCACGCCCAGTCAATCTTTCCGCCCTCGAGCATGAAGAAGAAACCTTTCTTGTTTTTCTTCATAAGATAGTCTATGCCGCTTTCCGCAATTTGCTTCAGCGTCAGGTCGTCTGCTTTGCGGTCGAGCGCGTAGGGCAGGCAGCTTGTGTTCACTTTTGCAGCCTCTTCAGTCTGAAAAAGAATTATCCTGTCGGCCTTTTTCTCCTTTTTCTTGAAGTCCTGCAAACCGCGTGCTATTGTGTAGCCGCCTTTCTTGGCGAGTTTGTAGAGATCCTCGCCGTTCTCGACGGGTTTCAGGAACTCCGAGCCGGCAAAGAAGTCGAACTTTGACTCTATGAGCTGCAGGCCAATCTTGTGGTATTCGCCGCGCCCTTTGACGTGGGCGTAGAACGCTCCCGGCGTGGCGTGGTCAACCGAGACGGTGGTTGAAATCCCCACGGCATATCCTTCGTCGCGCGCCTCTTCGGCCACCGACTTCACGTTTGTGGTCAGGTCTTTCAGCATTCCGAGCGTGCCGTTGTGGGTTTTGTTGCCAGAGGCGAGTGCAGTTCCGCCGGCGGCAGAGTCTGTAACGCCGTTGGTGGCCGACTGCGTGTTTACGAGCGCGGAGTTGGGGAAGCTCGGGAAGCACAGTGGCACGATTCCTATCCTGCCCTCCAACGCGCCGAGGTAGGTTTCGGCGGCGTTAACCTGGTTCACGCCCATGCCGTCGCCGATGAAGTAGAACACATACTTCGCTTTGGGCTGGGCAAACATAATTATGCCCGCAAAGGCGAATGCAAGTGCCGTAATAATTCTTTTTCTCATATTTCTGTTTGTTTTGGTTCTCTTGTTTTGTGCAAAGTTACGAAAGCCGTGTTACTGTTTTGTTAAACCCTTGCGTTTTTGTGCGGGCTTATTTTGCGAACACCTGTTTCATTGGCCTCCCCGTCCACACCTGCGGCGTTTTCAGCCCGAATATGTAGGCTGTGGTCGCCGCAATGTCGTATTGCATCATGCTCTCCTTGAACTCCCCGAGCTTTTTCACGTTTTTGCCGCAGATTATGTAGGGGCCTTCGTACTCGAGCAGCGAGCGTCCGCCGTGTCCCCTGCCCACGCCGCCGTGGTCGGTGGTGAGGATGAAGATTGTCTCGTTGTATATCCCCGCGTCCTTTGTGGCCTGCACCACCTTGCCTATGGCCTTGTCGATGACCTTCAGCGAGTCGTAGTATGCCGGCGTGTCGTGGCCTATGGCGTGTCCCACCTCATCGGGTTCGTTGAGCGACACGAACGTCAGCGCGGGCTTGTATTTCATAATCATCTCGCAGGTCTTGTCCATTGCGCCGTTTATGGTCGCCTCCTTGCCGGTTACCATGTATTTGTAGTTCACGCACGCCGTGTCGATGAGGTCGGGAATAACGTCCCACCAGCCCACAAAAGCCGTTACAGCCTGCGGATATTGCGCCCTGAGCAGGGAGAATACCGTCGGGAGCATTCCGCGCTCGTTTGCCGTGCCTTCGGGCAGCGGGGTGGTGGGCTTGCGGGTGTTCCATTCGGTTATGCTGTGGATTTCCGTTGGGCATCCGTTCCACATCGACGCCCAGTTTATCGCGCTCGCCGTGGGGAACACGCTGCGCTTGTGCAGTGTGTAGCTTCCGTTCTCCATCATCGATTTGATGTTTGGTATTCCGCCGGCCTTTGGCACGCTGTATGCGCCCCAACCGTCGGCCCCGATAAACACCACGTGCTTTGCACGCCATTTTGCGTCTGCGTTTTGGGTTGCTGACAATACAAGCAGGAATGCCAGCAGGGAAAGGATTTTTCTCATGGTCTTTGAATTGTTTTCAGATATTTTTGTACACTATGTGGCAAAGTTAACACAAATGTTCGGACTTGTGAAATTTTCCGCGCATAAAAGCGTTTTGGCGGTGGCTTGCGGCTTGCTTTTGGCGTTGTCGTACAGGGCGTGTGCCATACGCCCCCACATATATACCGTTGCAGTCAACAAGCAACATACATCGTTCATATAATTCCCGCAAAAGCAAAACGGTTGTCTTTTTCCGAAACGCCCCGAAAATTACATTTGATGTAGGAAAAACTACATAGGACACAGGAAAAATTATATCAGACATAATTAAAACTACATCAGACCTTTTTTCGCCTGCTTGCAATAAGCTGAAAAACAAATGCATATAAGGAAAATGACCTGAGGGTGTAATGTGCTGGCTCTCAAATGTCTGCCCCAAAAAGCCGGCATTTGCCGTTTACTATGCAAGGCAGTGCGTTTCCGGGCTATGCTGTGCCGCCGTTTTCAATGTGCCTTATAATCCGGCACGGATTTCCCGCCGCCACCACTCCGGGCGGTATGTCGCGGTTCACCACGCTGCCCGCGCCTATCACCGAGCCTTCGCCTATTGTTACGCCCGGCAGTATGCTCACGTGTCCGCCTATCCACACATTGTCGCGGATGGTTATGGGTTTGGCGGCTTCAAGCCCTGCGGTGCGCGTGCCTGCGTCAAGGGGGTGGTATGCGGCGTAAATTCCCACCTGCGGGCCTATAAGCACATTGTTTCCTATGCTCACCCTCGCAGTGTCGAGGATTACGAGTCCCGAATTGGCGAAAAAGTTTCCGCCTATATGAATATTGTATCCGAAGTCGCAGTGGAACGGCGATATTATGCGGCATCGCGGCCCCATGCTCCCGAACAGCGACTTCATTACCGCCTCGCGCTCTTTCGTTGCCGAAAGGCGCAGCGAGTTGAGCCGGTAAACGAGTTCGGCGGCGCGGGCGTATTCCTTGCGCAGTTCCCCGCTGCTGTCGGGGCTGTAGAGCATCCCCGCATCGCGCATTTCCTTTGCGGTCATTGTCTTGCCGGGGATTTGGCGGCGTTAAGCTGCGTGTTTATGCCGTGTATGTATTCAAGCAGCTCGTCTTTGCCTGTCTTGCGCAGAGATGAGGTTGTGAACATGGGCGGCAGCTCCTCCCACGTCTCCGACAGGGCGGCGCGCATGGCGGCAATGTTTTCCTTCAAGCCCTTGTCGTTGGGGCGGTCGGCTTTGGTGAACACAATGGCGAGGGGTATGCCCTCCGTTCCCGCGTTGTTGATGAAGTCCACGTCGATCTTCTGCGGCGGCACGCGCGAGTCTATAAGCACGAAGAGGCACGTGAGCTGCTGCCGCCCGCCCACGTAGCTGCCTATGATGCTCCCGAACTTGTCGCGGTCGGTCTTGCTGCGCCGTGCGTAGCCGTAGCCGGGAAGATCGACGATATACCAGCTGCCGTTTATGAGGAAGTGGTTTATGAGCATGGTCTTTCCGGGACGCGCCGAGGTCATGGCGAGCCTCTTCCTGCCGCACAGCATATTTATAAGGCTGCTTTTGCCCACGTTGCTCCGCCCTATGAAGGCGTATTCGGGCTTCCCGTCGTCGGGGCAGCGGCTTATGTCGGTGTTGCTTATCACGAACTCCGACGTAACTATGTCGTATTTGTTTCTTCGCGGTTGGGTCGGCTTCATTACCATTTGGCGTGGATTTATAAATATAGGCAAAGTTAGGCTTTTTGGTTGAGTTTTCTTAACTTTGCAAGGCTTTTTCGGTGAAAACGGACTAAAACCCGGCACCAGCCTTTCAAAATGGAACAGCAATACCCCTCAAAACTGCTTAACCGCGCGGTGGAAGAATTTTCCCGCCTGCCGGGAATCGGGCGCAAGACGGCCTTGCGCCTCGTGCTGCATCTGCTAAGGCAGGACGAGGAGGTGAGCGACGCCTTTGCCGAGGCGGTGAAAACGCTGCGCCATGAGGTGAGGTACTGCAAGGTGTGCCACAACATTTGCGACAGCGAGGTGTGCGATATCTGCTCTAACCCGCGCCGCGACTCCTCGATGATATGCGTCGTGGAGAACGTGCAGGACGTTCTGGCAGTGGAGAACACCCAGCAATATACCGGGCTTTACCATGTGCTTGGCGGAGTGATTTCACCCGTTGACGGAGTGGGCCCCGGAGATATAGAGATACAGTCGCTCGTTGACCGCGTGAAGGCCGGCGGGGTGGGGGAGGTTATCCTCGCGCTTAGTCCCACGATGGAGGGCGACACCACCAATTTCTACATATCGCGGCGGCTTGCCGACACTGGCGTGAGGCTTTCGGTGATTGCGCGGGGCGTTACGGTTGGCGACGAGCTTGAATACACCGATGAGGTAACGCTCGGGCGTTCCATACTGAACAGGACGGAATTTATGGCAAACCACTAATAAACATTGGATATGAAGAATAATGAGATAAAGACGCTGGCACGCGGCTGCAAGCTGATGTATGCCGCCTATCTGTTGGCGGCGGCTTTCTTTACCGGAGTGTACGAAATGCTTCCCGAGGCAAAGGGGCAGCTTGTGGGCAACGCGGGGGTGGAATACGCCCTCGGCACGGTCTGCGTGCTGCTAACGATAATAACAGTGCCGCTGTCGTTCAAGCTTTTCTCAAACCAGCTTACCAAACACAAGTCGCTGGATTTGGGGGACAGGATGGAGCGCTACCGCGTGCTTTGGAATTTGAGGATTGTGTGTTTCGGCATAGTTACCGTGTTTGATTTGTGGGCTTATTATGCCACGTTGAATAATATCGGCGGCTTTTGCGCGTTAATATGTGTGGCGGCATCACTGCTTTTCGCACCATCGCAAAGACGCATAGCGGGCGACTTGGGCGCGGAGGGCTGACCGCAAAAAAGTATTCGAGCCTGAACATGAAAATAACTTTCCTGGTACCGCCGCCATTGGCAGGACAACGCCCCGCAGAGCGCAGTTCGGGGTGCACGCACGTTGTCTATCCAACCCCCAACATATACGAGCTGACGGTTGCCGCCCTGATTGAGAAATCCGGGAACTTCGAGGTGGCGTACCACGACTTCACATACGAAAAGGACAGTCTTGAGGGTTTCGTCTTGGGCGATGACAGCGACTTCTATTCGTTCTGGACTGTGAACCTTTCGATAGACACCGATTTGCACGCGGTGCGGACAATACACAAACTGAAGCCGGAGGCTTATTGCCTGCTTCTCGGTCCCGGGCCTACATATTATATAAACAAGTGTGTGGACAACGAGCGCACGATAGTGCTTCGCGGGGAGCCCGACATGGCTCTCCTCGAACTTTTGGAGGCGTTCCGCACCGGGAACGGTGAGGATTGGAGGAAAGTTGACGGAATATCCTACCTTGAAGACGGAAAGGTGGTGAACAACAAGCCGCACGCGCTGCTGAAGAGCCTTGACGAACTGCCTTTCCCGGCACGCCACCTGCTCGGCAACCGCGCTTTCCACAACCCCAAACTGAAAGTAACCCCCTACACTCCCGCGCTGACCTCACGGCAATGCCCGTTCAAGTGCATATACTGCGTTCCGAGTTCGCTGACTTTCGCACGCGAGATAGAGTACCGCAGGGAAAACGGCAGGAAACCCGCCGTGGCGTTCCGCTCTGTGGAGAACGTTGCCGGGGAACTGGATATGCTCGCGGCGCAAGGCTACAAGGCGGTGGGCTTCATGGACGACAATTTTATCTGGAACGAGAAGCGCACAAAAGCTATATGCGACGCGCTTAAAAAGCACGGCTTTGTGTGGGGCTGTCAGGCGAGGGTGGACGAAATAACCGAGCCGATAGCAAGAATGCTCGGCGAGTCGGGTTGCCGGTATATAGACCTCGGGGTGGAATCGTTTGACGACGAAATTCTGCGATATATAAAGAAGGGCTTCACCAAGGAGCATATTTACAAGGCGGTGGCTTTGCTGAAAAAATACAAAGTGCCTGTGAAGCTCAACATACTTATCGGGACATCGCCGCTCGAGACGCGGGAAAAGCTGAAGGACACCATACGCAGGGCGAGGCGGCTTAACGTTGACCAGATAATGTTCAACATCGTGTCGCCGTTCCCAGGCACGGAGTTCTACAACCTTGCCAAGGAGAACAAGTGGATAGTTACGGGCGAATACACCCCGACCGACGTGCAGCGCACCTCAATCGTGAGCTACCCGAACCTGTCCGCAAAAGAAATGGAGCGGATACTTTTCAGGGCGAACCTTGGCTATTTCCTGTCGCCCGCATTTGTGCTTAAACAACTTCACAGGTTTCACAGCGTGAAAGAGTTTGTGTCCGCGCTGAAAGCCTTGAAGATAAAACTTTTCGGATAACCCGTGCTGCTGTCTGTGATACTGATAACATGGAACGGCAGGAAACTTCTCTCAAACTGCTTGAAGTCGATGTCGTTCATGATGCAGCGCGAAGACGTTGAGGTTATCGTTGTGGACAACGGCAGCGAGGACGGCACAATACACTTCCTGCACGACAAATACCCGGACATAACGGCAATTTCGCTTGAGAAAAACCGTGGGGTGGCGTATGCCCGCAACAGGGCGTTGGAACGCGCCACCGGCGAATACCTGTGGATTCTCGACAACGACACGGAAATTTCCGAGCCTGTGGCTCGCGGCATGATGGAGTTCATGAGGGAAAATCCAGGGGTGGGGCTCGCGGGCTGCCGCCTTGTGGATGCCGACGGGCTGGTGCAGGAAAGCTGCAAACGCTATCCCGGCATAGGGGAAAAGGTCAAGAACCTGCTCCATCCGCATGGCTACCGCTACGCCTACGGCTTGGAGAAAATGAGGCGGAGGTTCGAGCCGGAATATCTGATAGGCGCGTGCCAGCTTATAAGAAGGGAGGCGTATGAGGCGGCAGGGCCTTTGGACGAAAAGATATTCTACGGCCCCGAGGATGCAGACTTTTGCCTGCGTGTTAAAAAGGCCGGTTTTTCCCTTGCATACATTCCCGAATTTACGGTGCTTCACCATTGCCAGCGCATGACGAGAAACAGGGTTCTCACGCCGATAGGCCTGAAGCACATAGAGGGACTTGTGCATCTTTATTTCAAATACAAACGCTTTTTCTGATGTTGCTGAAAGGGGAGAATGTGCGTCTCCGCGCCCTCGAACCCGAGGATCTCGGAATTTTCGCCGGCGTGGAAAACGACCCGGAGCTTTGGGCTTGTTCTTCCACAAACGTACCTTATTCGCGGTTTGCCGTGAGGAATTTCATATCCTCCACCAGCAACGACATATACGCCGACAAGCAGGTGAGGCTTGTTGCGTGCAGGAACTCTGACGGTGTTCCGGTGGCTTTTGCCGACATGACTGGTTTCGAGCCCCGCCACAGGCGTGCCGAGGTGGGAATTGTGGTTTTTCCAGACTACAGAAACCGGGGGGTTGGCGCGGAAGTTCTGGGGCTTCTTGACGAATACGCCCGCAGGGTGGTTGCGCTCCACACGCTTTACGCCGTGGTGGCGGAAAACAACGAGGCTTCGTGCCGCTTGTTTGCCGGCGCGGGATATGAAAGGGTCGCTCTGCTGCCGCAATGGCTTTTTGTTGACGGCAAATACGAAGACGCGCTGATTATGGAGAAAATCTTCGGCGAATAGTGCGGCGGGGCGCATTTGTAAATACATTCTCATGGCTTTTGACAAGAACACTTTCGACATAAACGGCAAGGACATCCTTAGCATGGCGGCCTTTGCCGACGAGGATGTGATTGCGTTCGACAACGTGAGGGACATCTGCCTTAACGAAAAGGTTAGGATAGGGAACTTCATTATCGCCCTTTGCAACAGGGGGCGCGGCGCCATAACCATAAACGGCGCGGATTATGACGTGGGCGTTGACGACTTTGTAATATGCCGCCCCAACCACATTATCGAGAACATGATGGAGAGCATGGACTTTGAATGCTCATGCCTGTGCGTCTCAACCGAGTTCATGCGCAATGTGATGCTTATGGCAAACAGCTGGGACTTCAACCTTGTAATCGAGGAAAACCCGGTGATACACCTCGACAGGGAGGAGTCGGAGGTTATAAACGCATACAGCGCGATACTCAAAAACACGTTGCGAGGCGCGCCGCGCCGCCACCACAAGGAGGTGGTGGAGTCGCTCATGAGGGCGGCGGCGTGCTACCTCACCGATATGCTCATGCAGCACATGGAGGCGAAACCGCACACGTTCTACAAAAGCGAGGTGGCGTTCAACGCCTTTCTCGACCTGCTCACCTCAACCTTCCCGCGCCCGAGGCGGGTGGACTTCTATTCCGGAAAATTAGGCATATCAAACCGCCACCTTGCCTCGGTGTGCCTCAGGGTCAGCGGCAAGACGGCGCAGCAGCTCATAACCGAATACGCCATACGCGACATAAAGCGCGAGCTCCTCAAGCCCGAGAACACCATAAAGCAGGTGGCGGTCAACATGGGCTTTGACAACGTGTCGAGCCTTGGGCGTTATTTCAGGAACTTCACGAACGTGTCGCCCAAAACGTTCCGCGCAACATACGCACGCAATATGTGCGGGCGGGGCGCGGACGGGGCCGGGACCGTGTAGGGCATGCTCTTGCGGCACTGCGCTTTTACGCGCAAAGCTCCCGATTTGGCAATATCCGGGGCTTTTTTTGTGAGTGTGGCTTTTTTCCGCCGAAAAATTTGGCGGTTAAAATAAATATCGCTTATTTTGTCATGCTTAACATAAAACTTTACCGCCTATTGCACATCGTTACTCCAAAGAACAAATGATATAAAGACTGTAATGGATAAATTGTGCAAACTCTCGGACGAGCAGTTGGTGAAGAATTACGCCAAGGGCGACAATGACGCTTTTGACACGTTGCTCGCACGGTATCAGCAGAAAATATACTCTTATATACTCTTCCTCGTACACGATGCCGAGGTGGCTGACGACCTGTTTCAAGAAACGTTCATGAAAGCCATTGTTACCATACGGCAGGGGCGTTACGTGGAGAGCGGGCGTTTTTCGGCGTGGCTCACACGCATTGCCCACAACCTTGTGATAGACAAATACCGCCAGGACCGCAACTCGAATGTCATTTCAAACGACGCGAGCGATGCCGACCTGTTCAACGACGCTTCCCTGTCGGACATAACGGTGGAGATGAAGATGATCACAGAACAGTCGCTCACCGACGTGGGACGGCTTTTGCGCGAACTGCCCGACAACCAGAAGGAGGTTTTGTATATGCGCTTTTACCAGGATTTGAGCTTCAAGGAAATCGCCGACGCCACAGGCGTGAGCATAAACACCGCGCTCGGGCGTATGCGCTACGGGCTTATAAACCTGCGTAAGATGGTCAGCGAGCGCGGCATAGTGCTTGAGGTTTATTGATTGCCGCATTCCGTAAAAGCGGGGGTGCAAACTTCGTGTTTTTAATTTGCAAAGCAGAATTAATCAATAAATTTCGCCTCCGTAGGGGCGTATTGCATACGCCCTAAATTGCGCGGATTTTGCAATGATGCGGCGATGGATTGCGGCGTTTGCAACGTGTGGTTCATGAGGTGGCTTACAGGGCGTATGCAATACCCCATGCAATTATCGGAATACCAAAACTGACGGCTTTTCCCATATACCCCGAAAACTGCATAGGATGTAGGAAAAACTATGTCCTATGCAGGAAAAATTATGTCTGATATAATCCGGACTACATCAGACCTTTTTTATGCACCTTGCAAAGTGCTGAAAACCAAACGCTTGCAAATGTTTTTCAAAGCAAGGCCAATTCACTGGAAACCAAGATGTTGCGGCAAATTTGCGTGTGCCGCCGTTTTTTGTTCTGCGGCGCGTTTTCAAAAATAACGTGCAACAATTCCCATGACATTATAATAATGTGGTGTGCGGGACGTTATCATAGTGTAAACATTCAAATTACTGCCTATGATTAAATTCTCCCCCTCTGAATTGTCCCCGCGTGAAGCCACGCTGCAATTTCTCAAGTTTTTCGCCCGCAACTATATGCCCTTGGAGTTTCCCAAGGCTGGCGGTGCGCCTGTGGTGATGAACTGACATCGCCGCCCTTTCAAGACAATAACAATTAAGACATGAAGAAGATAATGCTGCTGGGTTCGGGAGAACTCGGCAAGGAATTTGTGATAGCCGCCAAGCGTCTCGGACAGTACGTGGTTGCTTGTGACTCTTATCAGCACGCCCCTGCAATGCAGGTGGCGGACGAGTTTGAAGTGCTCAATATGCTCGACGGGGACGCCCTTTGCGCGGCAGTTCACCGCCACCGCCCCGACATTATAGTGCCGGAGGTCGAGGCCATACGCACCGAACGCCTTTACGACTTTGAGCGCGATGGGATACAGGTTGTGCCGAGCGCACGCGCCGTAAACTTCACCATGAACCGCAAGGCCATACGCGACCTTGCGGCCAAGGAGCTGGGCTTGAAGACTGCCCGCTACCGCTATGCCAGGAGCCTCGGGGAAATGCGCGAGGCTGTGGGCGAGATAGGGATGCCGTGCGTTGTAAAGCCGCTCATGTCCTCATCGGGGCACGGCCAGAGCGTGATACGCACGGAAGAGGACATACAGGCTTCGTGGGATTTCGCCTGCAGCGGCGCAAGGGGCGACGTGATGGAGGTGATAGTTGAGGAGTTCGTGAAGTTCGACAGCGAGATTACGCTCCTCACCGTAACGCAGCGCAGCGGCAAGACGCTTTTCTGCGCACCCATAGGACACGTGCAAAAGCACGGCGACTACCGCGAGAGCTTCCAGCCCGCCGTAATCAAGGCGGGGCATCTTGAGGAGGCGCAGCGCATGGCCGATGCCGTAACACGCGCCCTCACAGGTTGCGGAATATGGGGCGTGGAGTTCTTCTTGAGCAACGAGAACGGGGTGTATTTCTCCGAACTTTCCCCGCGCCCGCACGACACAGGCATGGTTACGCTCGCGCAAACGCAGAACCTGAACGAGTTTGAGCTTCATCTGCGTGCGCTTCTCGGTCTCCCCGTCCCCGAAATAGAACAGTTGCGCGCCGGGGCTAGCTGCCCGATACTCGCCGTGAGCGACACGCCGGTGGAACCCGACTTTGTGGGCGTAGACCAGGCGTTGCTTGAGCCGCGCACCGATTTGCGCATTTTCGGCAAGCCGCGTGCATGGAAGGAACGCCGCCTTGGAGTGGCGTTGGCCTACGACAGCATCGGCTGCGACATGGACGCGCTTCGCGAGAAAGTGAAGGGCGTCGCCGCCAAGGTGAGGAATCTCTAATCCAACATTAAACCAAAGAAAATAAAATGACACCGATAATATCCCCTTCGCTGCTCGCCGCCGATTTCGGCAACCTTGCCCGCGACGTTGAGATGCTCAACCGCAGCAGTGCCGACTGGATGCACCTTGACGTGATGGACGGGGTTTTTGTGCCAAACATCTCTTTTGGCTTCCCTGTCATGAAGGCGATAGCAGGCGTTGCGAGAAAACCGCTCGACGTACACCTTATGACCGTGCAGCCGGAACGCTATATAGAGAACGTTAAGGAACTCGGCGCACGCATAATGAACGTGCACGTGGAGGCAAGCCCGCACCTTCACCGCACAATCCAGCAAATCCACTCTGCGGGAATGCTCGCCGGGGCCACGCTTAACCCCTCCACGCCGGTGAGCATGGTCGAGGATGTGCTGGAGGAACTTGACCTTGTTCTCATCATGTCGGTAAATCCGGGCTTCGGAGGGCAGAAATTCATAGAGCATTCCCTGAAAAAGGTGGAGAAGCTGCGCCGTATGATTGACTCCTGCGGTTCAGGTGCGCTTATCGAGGTTGACGGAGGCGTTAACTCCGAAAATGCGCCGCTGCTCGTCAGCGCCGGAGCCGACGCCCTTGTGGCGGGAAGCGCGGTGTTCAACGCTCCGGACCCGGAAGCGGAGATTGAAGCGCTGAAGGCGATGGAATAAGTCAGCCTTAGGGCGGGGGGATGTACACGCAGGGCAAGACGCAAGGCATTTCGTTTTCAGCGTTGGGCAAATTCCCCGTGCTGCATTTTGTTGTGCCGCTCGCCTTGGGCATTGCCGCCGGCTGGTATGCCCAAGGTGCGCTCCGTGAATGCTCGCGGTTTTTGTGGGCTGCGACGGCGGTGTGCGCCATTGTGCTGGCGGTGCTTGCTGTGTATTACAAGCGGTGGGTGGAAAACCTCGGGTTTTACATTTCCACCGTTATGTTTTTCTTTTCTCTCGGCATGGCCAACGCCACGGAGGCGCTTAAAATGTCGGAATACCCATGGGAGAAAAACAAGGCTGCTTATGGCGGGGTTGTGGTCTCCGTTCCGGCGGTCAAAGAACGTGTGGTAAGGTTTCGCGTGAAGGTCGCGGAAGTTTTGGCAAAGGACGGCGTGCGCCGCGTGAACCGTTTAGCCGAGATTACGTCAGTGCGCCCCGGCTGCGCGGACACTCTTAGGGCGGGCGATGCCGTTATGTTTTATGCCAAGGTGGCTGAGCCGCGAAACGCCGGCAATCCCTACGAATTTGATTACGCTTCCTATCTGAGGCAGCACGGAGTTGCCGGGACGGCTTTCGTATATGGCGATGACGTTGTGCCGATGTCGGAGGAACAGTCTGCAAGGGTTTTGAAACAATGTCTTGGCGCGGCTGGCAGAATTGCGCTTTGGGGCGGAAAGGTGCGCGGCGCGCTTTTGCAGGTTTACCGCGAGGCGGGAATGGAAGGCGACTTGCTCGGCGTGGTGTCGGCAATGACTTTGGGCGAGAAGTCGCTTGTGTCCCGCGAGGTGCGCGAAGTTTTTTCCGGCACGGGAACGAGCCACGTCCTTGCCCTCTCCGGGCTGCATCTTGGCATATTGTTTTCGTTGCTCCAGTATATTCTTACCTTCGGCGGGCGTTTGCGCCGCATGAGAGTGCCTTGCCAGGCGGCCGTGATACTGTTTGTGTGGATTTACGCCGTGGTGGCGGGAATGCCGCAGTCGCTTGTCAGGGCTTCCGTAATGTGCACGCTCGTGTGCCTTGCCGTTATATTCCGCCGCAGCCCGCTTTCGGCAGGAAACCTGCACCTTGCCGCGTTCCTGATATTGCTTTTCAACCCGCTGTCATTGTTTGATGTGGGTTTTCAGTTGTCTTTCGTCTCAGTGCTGTTCATTCTGAAGCTCATGCCTTCGGTTGCGCCCCGGCGGGTGGTTGCCGCTTCGTGGGTGGGAAGGCTTTGGGGATTTATGGCGGTGTCTTTGTGCGCCCAGATAGGCGTTGCCCCGCTTGTGGCGTACTATTTCCACAATTTCCCCACGTGTTTCATGATGTCAAACCTTGTAACGGTGCCTGCTTCGGCGGTCATTGTGCCTTTGTCGTTCGCGCTCCTCGCCTTTTCGTGGCTTCACCCTCTGGCAACCGCGCTTGTTTGGCTGCTCAAGACCATTCTGCACTTTCTGTTCGCCTTTCTGGCTTTTGTCGCCGGCATTCCCGGCGCGTTTGTTCCGCTCTATCCCTCGTTGGCAACCGTTGTGTTGGTTTACGCATCCTTGCTGTTTCTTGTGATGTGGGCAAGTTCGCGCCGCAGGATATATGTTTATCCCATGCTTGCCGCTTTGGCTTGGGCTGTGCCTGTGCAGATGCTTTCGGGGAGGACTGTGGGAAAAAACGGGTGCGTTTGGTTTTACAACAGGCTTTCCGTCAGTGCCGTGCAATTTGTTGTGTCTCCCAAGGAAACGTATCTGTATTCTCCGCAAAACGCCGGCGATGAGGCGGTGTGGCACGCCTTGGCTTCCGTCTCGCGGAATTATTGGGCACGGTGCGGCATGAAACGCCCTGTGCGGCTTCGTGGCGGCTTTGAAAACAGTTCGGCGAAATTCCATGACGGCTTGCTGCTGTTGGGCAGCAGGACGTTCCTTTTTCTTGATGCCGCAACTCCGCGCAACAGTGCGCCTTCGGCTGTGAGCGTTGACGCGCTTTTCGTTTCACGCGGGTTCAGGGGAAGGCTTTCGCCGTGGACAGAGAAGGTCGCGGCGCACCTTGTGGTGCTTGACAGCGGAATTCCGGAGGCACGCAGGGAGGCTTTTGCCACGGAGTGCCGCAAGCGCGGGCTGCGTGTGCATGACATGGCGGCGGAGGGGGCTTTGAGGATGCCGTTGGGCGGAATGGGAGACCGCATGAAATAAAATTTTTTCTTAATTTTGCATCCTTGGAAATCATAACCGAAATAAGATAGAAAATGCTGGGTAACATAATGTCAGAAGCCGAGGCGGCTTTGTTCAGTAATATAACTGCAACAACCGGGAAAGCCGTCATAACCGCACACTCCGCGCCCGACGGCGATGCGATAGGCTCTTCGCTCGCCCTTGCCTCATACTTGCGCACGAACGGCGTGGAGGCAAAGATAGTGATGCCCGACAGTCTGCCCGATTTCCTTATGTGGCTTCCCGGTGCGCCCGACATTGTTTGCCACGATGTTGCGCCGGCGGAGGCGGAACGCCTTGTGGGCGAAGCCGACACCGTTTTCTGCCTCGACTTCAACGACCTTTCGAGGATTCACGCCCTTGCCCCGGCGGTGGAAAGCAGCAATGCGCGCAAGGTTATGGTGGATCATCATCCCGAGCCTGTGCTCGAAACGGAACTGAGGGTTTGCCGCCCCGACCTGAGCTCGGCTTCCGAAGTGGTGTTCCGCATACTGTGGCAGTTGGGTCATTTCCCCGCCATGACAAAAGACGAGGCCGTGTGCATATATTGCGGCATGATGACCGACACGGGCGGTTTTGCCTACAATTCGTCAAGCCCGGAGATTTATTTCATAATAAGCGAACTGCTCACCAAGGGATTCGACAAGGACAAGGTTTACCGCAACGTTTACAACAACTACTCCAAAAGCCGTGTGAGGCTCACGGGCTACATTCTTTATAACAAGTTGCACTTCTATCCCAAGCTGCGGGCGTGCTATTACACGCTCACGGGCGAGGAGATGAAGCGTTTCAGCTTCCAGCGCGGCGACACCGAGGGGCTTGTCAATATGCCGTTGGTTGTGAAGGGCATGAGGCTTTCCATAGCCCTGCGCGAGGACACCGAGGGCGGGAAAATAAGGATTTCGCTGCGGTCGGTGGATGATTTTCCGTGCAACAAAATGGCGGCGGAGTTCTTCAACGGCGGCGGGCATCTTAACGCCTCCGGCGGGGAGCTGTACTGCACAATGGAGGAGGCTGTGGAGCAGGTGAACCGTGCGGTGGCGGCATACGCCAAGCTGCTTTGACACGCAAACTGTGGCAAGAGCATTTTCCTGTATTTTTCGCACAAAAACGCAACCGCTTGAAAGCCAGAGATATATCTGAAATCAGATTTGCTTCGTAACTTTTTGTTTTCCAGTAGTTTGCAAAGGGCGGAAAAAGGTCTGATGTAGGAAAAATTATATCAGACATAATTTTTCCTACGTAGGACATGGTTTTTTCTGTGTCCGATGTGGTTTTTGCTGATATTGGTGTGTGCTTGCCACTGTGAGGTGTGTTTGCAGCCACAAACCTTATGGCTTGTTTTTATATGCCTGTTTGGTAATCGGTAATCATTATCGAAGAAGACAGACCTTTTTTATAACTCCCCGAAATGTTCACAGCGCCTTTCTTGAGCTTTTCCTTAATGGGAATTTCATTCTTGACAGGCAGGCTTATTGTCTGCCCTTCAATTTCAAACATAATGGAAGAGGGGCTTCTGTAGCCCGAAGAAAAAGCATCTTCGATTTGCGAGCTGAAAAAGTTCTCCTCCTGATGTTCTGCATAAAACACATTGATGACAAAGAACAGCGCGAGAGAGACACAGAACGTCCACCATCCGATGACAGGGGGCTTGATTTTGCTTTTTGCAAGGAATTTCATCACTGCCATTGCGGAGGCAACAATGAGCAGGACTACATATAAAAAGGAAAAGTCGGAATAACAAATCCTGTTGTATTGGGAGAAATAATAACCTGTGAGCAAAATGACGCATGGTGGCAAAAAATGTTTGTAATACACCTTGTCCCCGTTTGCCCTGCTTGCCTTCTTGCGCTTTTTCTTCATCGTTTCAATTCGCTTGTTGTTGTAATCTTCGTGAATACCTGCGGGCGCCTATGTCTGTATTGCCATTATTTCTATAACAATAATGATGTTGCAAATATAATGAAATTGTCTTGAAATGCCCGATGATTGGGCGATTTTGCTTATATTTGCAATAAATAATGTAACAAAAACAATTATAACAAAATAACATGAAAACCAACAGGAGAGATTTCTTGAAAACCGTTGGCGGGATAGGATTGTTTTCCATAGTCCCGAGCAGTGTGTTGGGCGGCAGGGGCAGAGTTGCCCCCAGCGACCAACTGACCAAAGGCATCATAGGCGTTGGCGGCATAGGCCGCTCGTCCTATCACTTCACGAGCGACAAATACTGCCGCCTTGTGGCGATGTGCGATGTTGACAGCAAACACCTTGAGCAGGCAAAGGCCGAGGCCAAGGAGAAGTTCAAGGAGGATTGCGCAACCTATCATGATTTCCGCGACCTTATAAAAGACCCCAACGTGGACGTGGTTCACATTGCCACGCCTCCCCATTGGCACGCGCTCATGTCGATTGAGGCCGCAAAGGCAGGCAAGGACATCTGGTGCGAAAAGCCGATGACCCGCACCATAGGCGAGGGACGCGCAGTGATAGAGGCTGTGAAGAGATACAACCGCATTTTCCGCCTCAACACATGGTTCCGCTTCAAGGACACGTTCTACGGTCTCGGCACTACGGTTGAGCCGCTCAAGAAGCTCGTGAAGAGCGGGATGCTCGGCTGGCCGCTGAAATTCACCGTGTCGGGAGCGACCGGCTTCACTTGGAAATTCTACTGGGTGGGCAAGGAAAACCTCGCGCCCGAACCTGTCCCCTCAAACCTTGACTACGATATGTGGCTGGGCCCTGCCCCATACAAGCCATATAACATCCACCGCACCCACCAAACCTTCCGCGGCTATTGGGACTACGACGGCGGAGGTCTCACGGATATGGGACAGCACTATCTTGACCCGGTGCAGTATCTTCTCGACAAGGACGACGAGTCGCCGGTTAAGGTTGAGGTTGACGCTCCGCAGCAGCACCCGGACGCAGTGGGCATATGGCACAAGATAACTTACACCTACGCCGACGGATGCCAGATTGTGCTCGAGGGAGAAGGCTTTGAATCTCCGGGAAAGACCCCTTACATCGAAGGGCCTAAGGGAAAAGTGTTCCGTGGCTTTGAATGCACAATTCCCGACGTAATGAACAAGATTGCCGAAATGCCCGACCCCGAACCGCAGCGCACGGACTTCATAGAGTGCATACGCACACGCCAGAAATTCGCCCTCAACGAGGTTAACGGACACCGCAGCTGCACTCTCGTGAACATGGCGGCAACAGCCCTCCGCCTTAACCGCAAGGTGCTGAACTACGACCCGGCAACGGGTACGTTTGTCGGCGATCCCGATGCAACGGCAATGATAAACCAGCCGATGCGCGGCGAGTGGCATCTTTAATAAGAAAAACACCCTAAACTGAAAACAGAAAATGAAAAAGTATATATCATCATTCCTGATAGCGGTTTTGTGCTTCGCAACTGCTTTTGCACAGACCGACAGCCGCAACCGCGTGGCATCCACAATAATCGCCGACGGGCTTGCGCAGCTTCCGGCGAAAAACCTCGCCACTTTCAACCAGGTTATTGCTGAAATGGCATCGACCGGCGAGGAGGGCGTCCTGCAGATTGCGGGAAACCTGAAACCTGCGGGCAAGGACGTAAAAAATGCCGTGTTTGAATACGCTCTCAGCGGCATTACGGATTATGCCGCAAGCAAGGACGGCGAAAAATGCCGCGCCGGCGTGAGAAGCGGACTTGTCAAGGCTTCCGAGAAGTGCGGCGACGAGACGAACAAGGCGTTTCTCCTTACGCTTTTGCGCCGCGTGGCAACACCTGCCGACTTTGCGCTTTTCGCAAAACACCTCGGCAGCGAAAAACTTTCAATTCCCGCCCTCGCCGCAATCGAGAGCATGAATGGCATAGACGCAGACGCGCTCAATCTTGTCAAGACTTCAACAAACGTGTCGCGCTGCTCGCTCGCCAAGATAGTGGAGGCGCGAAAGCTAAACGGAGTTGAGGATCTTTTGGTCTCATGGATAAAGGGCGCGGACAACAAAACGAAAATCGCAATCTATGACGCTCTTGCCGCAGTGGGTTCCGAGAAATCGCTGAAGGTGCTTGAGGGCGCGGCAAAGGCAGCCGGTTTTGCCCCTGACGACAGCCGTGCGCTCGACGCCTATCTCAAACTGCTCAACCGCTCGGACAGCAAACTCGCTTTGAAGGCTGCGAAAACTCTTGTCAAGAATAATGCGCCGGCAACCCGTTGCGCAGGTTTGGCTTTGCTTTTGAAATCCTCGGGCAATGGGGCTGCGAAAGAAATATTGAAGGCCTTGAAGGACGGAAACGCAGAATATCGCAACACAGCCCTTGACTTTGCGAAAGGGAATGCGGGCGAGGGAATTTTCGCCACAGTTGCGTCGTATTTCGCCAAACTTCCCGCCAACGCCAAGGTTGATGTGGTGAAGTGGCTCGGCAACAACCACGCCAAAGCGCAGGAGGCGGTGATTCTCTCGGCTGTTGCGGCTAAGGATTCCGCCTTGTCGTGCGCCGGCATGGAGGCCGCAGCAAAAATAGGCACGCCCAAGGCTCTCGGGGCTCTGATTGCGCAAATCGCGGGAAAGAACGGCGCATACGCTTCAAAGCAGCTTCTCGCCTTCAACGGCGACATAGCTTCCGGCGTGCTTGGCGTGCTCAAAAACGCAAAGGACGCGTCCGAACTTGTTCCCGCACTGAAACTCGCCGGTGAACGTCATATACATTCCGCATACAACGATGTGGCGAAGCTCGCAGGTTCTTCTGACGAGGCTGTCAGCTCCGCAGCATACGATGCCCTTGCCGGCGTTGCCGCTTCGGCAAGCAACTGTTCCGACAATGTGGCTTCCCTGCTTGAGAAGAGTTCCGGCAAAGCTGCCGAGAAACTTCAGAAAGCCCTTTGCAACTCTCTTGTAGCCCAAAGCGCGGCTGAGCAGTACACCAAGGCGGCGCAATATATAAAAGGCTCTTCTCATCCAGAATACTACTATCCCCTGCTCGCGCAGTCGGGAACAAGCGAGGCTCTTGACCTTCTCCAGAAGGCTTTGGGCAATCCCTCAACTGCAGAAGCTGCCTCAAAGGCACTCCTGATTGTTGACAATTCAAACGTGATACCTGTGCTTTTGGGCGTTGCAAAGAAAAATTCCAACTACAAGGAGCAGCTTCTTTCGCGTTATGTGTCTCTCGCGGTAAAATACGAGGGCAACGGTGTGAAGAAATACCAAAGTCTGCTCAACGCTCTTGACTGCAAGCCTTCCACAGGGCTTGCCAACAACATCATGTCGGAACTCGGCAAGATATATATGGTGCAGCCGCTGGTGGTTGCCGTTGGAAAGATGGGCGATGCCGATGTGGCTTACAGCGCAGCCAACGCCGTGAAGAGCATACTTGCACATGCCAACGACCTGAACGCGGGTGCGGATGTGCAGAAAGCCCTCAACAAGGCAAAGGAAGTTGCCCTTGCAAAGAAGGCGACAGGCGATGCGGATGCCGGGTATGCTGCTGACGAGATTACCGAAATTCTCGGCAAGCACAAGTCGGATAACGGCTTCACGCTAAACGCAAATACCAAGACAGTTTCCGCCGGCGGAAAGGAAACCCTCAGCAAGAACGGTGAGAACATAGCCATGACTTTCGACTGGAAAACCGACGGCGAGGCAGTTGTTGTATTGCGTTCAGTACCGGTGGTACGCCTGTCGGCTGACAAGGTGGAACTTGTGGGCGAAAAGAAATCTCTTGCACTCAACCCGGCAGGTGAGTACAACACTCTCGAAGTGCGTCTTGTTGACGACCGTCTGTTTGTTACCTCAAACGGCAAGTCCCTTGCCGCAAACACAGTTCTGAAAGTGGCTGCGGGCGTTGCGAAAGCCCCGGTGGCAGGTGCTATGGAGCTTGTGGCTGACAAGGGCGCGCTTGACCTGCGCAACACAAACGTTTGCAATCTCCCTGCAACCCCTGTATATACTCTTTCGGCAGACGAGAAGAAAGCCGGTTTCGAAGTGCTGTTTGACGGCCGTTCCCTCGACAACTGGCAGGGCAACACCACAGGCTACACGCCCGACAACGGCACGATTTACGTTACTGCCAACTATGGCGGCAGCGGAAACCTTTACACAAAGAAAAAGTACAGCGACTTTGTTTACCGTTTCGAGTTCCGCTATGAAACTCCGGGTGTGAACAACGGCGTGGGCATACGCACGAACATCGGCTCTGATGCCGCTTACGACGGCATGGAAATCCAGATACTCGACCATGACGATCCAATCTACGCAGGTTTGCAGCCCTACCAGCAGCATGGCTCTGTTTACGGCATCTGTGTGCCGAAGCACGTAAAGTTCAAGCTCAACACATGGAACACCGAGGAGATACGCGCCGTGGGCGACCGCATCACCGTTACAGTTAATGGCGAAGTGATTACCGACTGCAACATACGCGAAGCCTGCAAGGGACACAATGTGGCTCCCGACGGCGGCAACCACAACCCATATACCGTTGACCACAAGAACCATCCCGGACTTTTCAACAAGGACGGCTATGTGAGCTTCTGCGGTCATGGCTCGGGCGTGCGCTTCCGCAACATCCGCATTCTTGACCTTGGCAAGAACGCAAAGAAAACGGTGAAGAAAACAACCAAGCGTAAATAAAGGCGTTTTCACAATAAGGCATGGGGCTTTCGGGAGAAATTCCGAAAGCCTCATTTCGTTTTGCAGTGTCAGGCTTGCGGTGCGGTTTGTCCGGTTGTGTATGATGTGCGTGCAATACGCCCCTGCAAATGGCGCAAAACCAAAACCGCGCACTATTTTCCAAATACCGCTAAAATTACATTTGATGCAGGAAAAACTATGTCCTAT
>DKDC01000017.1:118700-124213 GCA_002451695.1 Prevotellaceae bacterium UBA6858
TATGTCTGATATAATTCAAACTACGTCAGACCGTTTTTCTCCACTTTGCAACGCACTGGAAAACAAATGCTTATGCGGAAAAGTGATAAACGGTGTAAAGGGCTGGTTCACAATAGTTTAATGGAAAATGTCATGCTGCTGTGAAAATGTGGCTTTTGCCGCGCGGGCGGACTGCTGTTTTGTGCATTTTATCCGTATGTCCAAATTATGCTTCATGTGCTGAGTTGTTCCGGGTGCGGTGTGCGCCTTGTTTTTCGTGGCAAATGCCATTTGCCACATGGATTGTAGCATAATTGTTTGGCAAAATGACTATATTTGTAACAGAAATAAACAAACAATACATAAGTGAATAAAATGAAAGGCAAAACAAGATTTCTGCTTGCGGCTGTGCTGCTGGCAATCCTTCCGGTTGCGGTTTCGGCCGATGGGATAGCCATTCTTCATGGCCCTTATCTTCAAAATGTTTATGAAACGGAGGCCACCATTGTTTGGACAACAAACAACGAGGCTAACGGCTGGGTGGAACTCGCCCCCGATGACGGCACAAACTTCTACGCCGAGAGCCGCCCGAAATATTATGACGCGCACATTGGCGTGAAGCGCACCGGGAAAATCCATGCGGTGAGGCTCACCGGCTTGAAGCCCGGCACGAAATACCGCTACCGCATTTACTCCCAGGAGGTGCTGAAGCGCGAGGGGTGGCACATTGTTTACGGCTATGTGGCTGCCACAAATGTGTACAGCCAGGCCCCGCTCACGTTCACCACAAACGATTCCTCTAAACCCGAAACGTCGTTCATCGTGCTCAACGACATTCACGAGCGCATCGACGTTATGAGGCAGATGCTCGAAATGGGAGACTACAAAAAGCGCGACATGGTGATATACAACGGCGACATGGTTAACATCATGCCCGACGACGATGCCCTGTTCAGGGGCTTCCTTGACGAGAGTGTGAAGCTTTTCGCCTCCGAAAAGCCTTTGTATTATGTGCGCGGCAACCACGAGACACGCGGCGCCTCTGCCGTGAATTTCCATAACTATGTATGTCCGCGCCAGAACGACATATTCTATGCGTGGAGGCAGGGGCCGGTGTTTTTCCTGGCTCTCGACGCTGGCGAGGACAAGCCCGATGACGACATTGAGTACGCCGGGGCGAACGTTTATGACGAATACCGCACGGAACAGGCGGAGTGGATTAAGAAGGTGGTAAGCTCCGAAGAATACAAGAAGGCTAAGTATCACGTTGTGATTTGCCACGTTCCGCCCGCGCCGCAAAAAGACGCGTGGCATGGCGACAAGGAGGTGAAGAACAAGTTCGTCCCCATTCTCAACGATGCAAATGTTGACGTGATGCTTTGTGCGCACTACCACCGCTTTGCCTATCACCCCAACCTTGAGGGCGTGAATTTCCCTGTCATAGTGAACTCAAACGATTCCTACATTACGGGCGAGGCCGACAGCGGAAAATTGAGCGTTGAGGTGGTCAGCAACAAAGGCAAGAGCCTTCTGAAAAAGGATTACACGGCACGGTAGTCTGTCGGCTTGACATAAAAAAGCGCATTCCGTTTTGCGGGATGCGCTTTTGCTTTCCGCCCTTGCGGCGTATGGTTACGAGCCTATGGCGAATATTGCCGGCGTGTGGCTTAGGTCGGGAATTTCCGCCTTGCGCCACTCCGCCACGCTTTTGGTCTTTATGTCCTCGTTGCTGCACGTTACCCCCGCCGCGATGCAAAGGCGCGTGGATGCCGAAAGCGTTTTGAGCAGCATGGCAATGAACTTGTTGTTGCGGTATGGCGTTTCGATGAACATCTGCGTTTGTTTCTCCTTTGCGGCGCGTGCCTCGAAATGTTTCAATGCCCTTATCTTTTCGCCCTCGCCAATGGGCAGGTAGCCGTTGAAAGCGAAACTTTGCCCGTTCATGCCCGATGCCATCAGCGCAAGGAGTATTGACGACGGCCCTACAAGCGGCACGACCTTCATTCCCGCCTTTTGCGCCATTGCCACGATTACAGCCCCCGGGTCGGCAACGGCAGGGCATCCGGCTTCGCTTATCATCCCCACGGCTTCGCCGCTTTTGAGCGGGGCGAGGTATTCGCCGAACACCACGGTGTCGGCGTGCTTTCCCATGGGGTGGAACGTAAGGCTGTCGATGTCGATGCTTTTGTCAACAAACTTGAGGAAGCGTCTCGCCGTGCGGGTCTCCTCCACAATGAAGTGCTTTATGCCACGGATGATGTCGCGGTTTGCCGGCGGGAAAACGTATTCGGCAGGAGAGTCGCCAAGCACGGTGGGTATGAGGTATAGTGCGGGTGTCATGGAAGTTGTGAGAATTTGTGTTTCATGCCTATATAGTAAAGGCGCAGTATGCTGTAGTCTGCCTGTTCCGGGATGTGCGCCGCCGTTGTTCTGGCAAGGTTCTCGCGGCGCGCCTCCTCAAAGCCGGCTTTCATGGCCTTGAAGTCGCGGCGTGCCTTGCGTATGGCGCAAAAAGCCTTTCGGTCTCCTGTGAGCAGGTATTTGAACGCCGCAACGTTGTCGAAGACTTTGCGGAAGCGCATCACGCTTTCCAGACGTTCTTGCGGCGTGTTCTTGAAAAGCATCAGCAGGTTGTTGCGGAAGTTCAGGTAAACTTTCTTGGGGTTTGTGGTTTGCAGCGTTGCGCCTCCGATGTGGAACACGTAGCTTTGCGGTACGCACGCAATGCGGAAGCCCCGGCTGCGAAGCCTCCAACAGAAATCTATCTCCTCCATGTGGGCGAAGAAGCGCGGGTCGAGACCGCCGTTGTCGGCGTAAACTTTCCGCCTCACCATAAGTGCCGCCCCCGTGGCCCAGAACACGTCAACCGGGGTGTTGTACTGCCCCTCGTCTTTCTCAACCGTGCCGAAAATCCTTCCGCGACAGTACGGATAGCCCCATTTGTCGATGAAGCCTCCCGCCGCTCCGGCGTACTCGAAACAGGCCATGTTGCGGTAAGAAAGTATCTTGGGCTGGCAGGCAGCCACACCGGCGTTAGCATCCATGTATTCGAGCAGCGGCTGAAGCCAGCGCGGCGAGACTTTCACGTCGGAATTAAGCAGAAGCACGTATTCCTCTTCGACTTTCCCTATTGCCAGATTGTAGCCTTCGGCGAAGCCGTGGTTTTTGTCGAACTCCATGAGCGGGATTTGCGGAAACTCGCGCCTCAATGTCTCAACCGAATTGTCGGTGGAGCCGTTGTCGGCCACATAAACTTTGGCCTCGGGCGAGTTTTCCAGCACGTTGGGCAGAAAACGTCTGAGCATTTCCGCCCCGTTGTAGTTCAGTATCACAACCGCTATACGTTTCATAATATAATAGTGCCTTTGAGTGCGGTTTCCTTGGCGTTGAAGCCGCCGAGAGCCACGTTTACAAGTCTGTTGTCAAGGTCTTGGGCGTTTTCCCCCGGCGCTTCCACGCGGATGTAGTTGTCGGTGAAGCCGTGTATCACGCCGTTGTGCACCGTGTGTTCGAAAAGCACCTTTCTTGTTGTGCCGCAGAATTTGCGGTAAAAGTCCTTGCGCTTTTTTTCCGACAGCGCGATGAGCCGCTGTGTGCGCTCGTGCTTGTCCTGCTGCCTTACGATATACGGTATCTTCAAAGCCTGTGTGCCGGGACGCTCGGAGTAGGGGAACACGTGCAGCTGCGCAAAGTCGAGAGCCTCGAGAAAGGCGAGCGTCTCCCCGAAAAGCTCCGGCGTCTCGCCCCTTGTGCCAACTATAACGTCTATCCCTATGAAGGCGTCGGGCATGGCGTTGTGCACCTCGGATATTTTCTCCGCGAAAAACTTTGTGTCGTATCTGCGGTGCATAAGTTTCAGCACCGTGTCGCTCCCGCTTTGCAGCGGAATGTGGAAGTGGGGCGTGAAACGGCGCGAGCTTGCGCAGAAGTCTATAATCTCCTTTGTAAGGAGGTTAGGCTCGATTGACGAAATCCTGTAACGCTCAATTCCCTCCACTTTGTCGAGGGCTTTTACGAGCATTCCGAAGCTCTCGCCGCCCTTTCTCCCGAAATCACCTATGTTCACGCCCGTGATTACTATCTCCTTGCCGCCCTGCGCAGCCACCTCCTTTGCCTGGCTCACGACAGAGTCCGCCGAGGGGCTGCGGCTGAGCCCGCGGGCGTAGGGAATGGTGCAGTAGGTGCAGAAGTAGTCGCACCCGTCCTGCACTTTGAGGAAATACCTTGTCCTGCCGCCGCGTGAGCACGAGGGGACGAAAGTCCTGATGTCGCGCATTGCGCCGCTTTTCTGTACGTGCAGGGCTTCGGTTTGGCGGCGTTTCTGCGCAATGCCCTCGGCAATGTACTCCAGAATGCGCCCTTTGTCCTCCATGCCCACCACGAGGTCAACGCCCTCTATTTCCGCCACCTTTTGCGGCTGCAGCTGCACATAGCATCCCATTACCGCTACGAAGGCGTCAGGGTTGTCTTTAACGAGCTTGTGTATGACCTGCCGGCACTTGTGGTCGGCCATTTCCGTAACCGAGCAAGTGTTCACAAGGCAAATGTCCGCGTTGCCGCCGTCGCTCGTCTCCACGCCCACGGCGTGCAGCTTGTCCTCAATGGCGGACGTTTCGGCGTAGTTGAGCTTGCAGCCCAGGGTGCGGAACGTGGCTTTCATGCCTTTCATGTCATTATATTGTGCCATTTTTGCGTTTGTGTATGCCAATATGTCCGGACGTTTATTATCATACAAAGGTACGAAATAAGTTTTATATCAAAAAAAGAAAAAATATTTTGCTTGGTAAATTACAGAATGACAGAGAAATAACTGTTTGTATGAAAAAATGTTGAAAAAAAGCGGTAAAAAAATGTACACCATATTGGTAAAAGTCCTTACCTTTGCATCGGTTTTAAAAGCAATTGATTGTTTTACTAAAAAAAAGACAGAAATGAAAAAGTTAGTATTCATGTTCGTAGCAATCGCAGCAATGTCATTCGCAAGCTGCGGCAACAAGTCAAACGAAGCTGCTCCTGCTGCTGATTCTGATTCAGTTCAGGTTGATAGCGCTGCTGTTGACAGCACCGACACTGCTGCTGCTGACACCGCTGCTGCTGACACCGCTGCTGCTGACGCTCAGTAATAGTACGGACTAGAGAGAATTGAAACCTGCGAGGGAATTCCTTACAGGTTTTTTTGTGCCTTTGCGCTTCCGCGCAAAGTTTTTTGTTTCAATGTGAAGCATGGGCGGTGCGGTTGCCCAACCGCGATGCCCCATGGCAGCAGGCGTAAATGTGGTTATGTATGTGGCGTATGTGATACGTGCCACGGATACACAGGCAACAAGCAATCAAAGAATTGCACCTCCGCAGGGGCGTATTGCATACGCCCGAAATGCGCCGTATTTGCGACATAGTGGCGGTGGTTTGTGGAGCGGTTTAAGCGGTGGTGTACAAGGTGTATGCAATACGCCCCTACAAATGGTGCAACCCCAAAATCGCTTGCTTCTCCCGAAACACCCTCCAAATTATATTTGATGTAGGAAAAACTACAT
>DKDC01000017.1:124278-129467 GCA_002451695.1 Prevotellaceae bacterium UBA6858
ACATCAGACCTTTTTTCCGCCCTTTGCAACGTCATGAAAAACAAAACGTTACAAAGAAAGGCAAGGTTTGGCGTAAAGTGAGGGATTTCAGAGGATTGGGTAAAAACCGTACGAGTGTGGTTTCCTGCGTTTTTGCGTGGGGCGTGCGGTGTGCCGTATGGCGCAAAAAATCAGCCGTCCCCATTTGGGAACGGCTGAGAATTACGTATGATTGATTGTTTTCGCCCTGTTTAAGCTTCTGCGTTTTCTGCGGTCTCGGCTGTTTCCTCCGCCTTTTCAGCAGCGGCTTCCTTTGCCTCTTCAGCCTTTTCGGCTGCCTTTACGGATTCTTCGGTTACTTTGGCGTCCTCGTCCACAACCGAGAAAGGAACTTCAACTGTAACTTCCTTGTGTAGGTGCACAGCAGCCTTGTATTCGCCGATTTCCTTAACGCCCTTCACGTCGATGCGCTTGCGGTCGATGTCGAAGCCGGCCTCTTTGAGCTTGTCGGCAATCTGCAGTGAGTTTACCGAGCCGTAGATTACGCCGGTGGGGCTTACCTTGGTCGCGATTACCAATGCGGGCACTTTTGCGAGCTTTTCGGCAAGGGCCTGTGCCTCCTGCTTGATTTTCTCAAGCTTGTGGGCGCGCTGCTTCAGCTTTTCCGCGAGCACCTTGCGTGCGCTTTCCGATGCGATGACCGCACGTTTTGTGGGGATGAGGTAATTGCGGCCGTAGCCGTTCTTCACCTTTACAATATCGTCCTTATATCCTAATCCTTGGATGTCTTCTAAAAGTATTACTTCCATTGTCTTTTTCTCCTCATTAATTATTTCATCAAGTCTGTTACAAAGGGAAGCAGTGCCAAATGGCGTGCGCGTTTCACGGCCTGTGCCACGCGGCGCTGGTATTTGAGGGATGTTCCGGTGATGCGGCGGGGAAGAATCTTGCCCTGCTCGTTAAGGAATTTCTTGAGGAACTCGGGATCTTTGTAGTCAATGTACTTGATGCCGCTCTTCTTGAAACGGCAGTATTTCTTCTTCTTCAGTTCAATTGAAGGCGGGGTTAGGTATCTTATTTCTGAATTTGCTTGTGCCATTGTTTATTCCTCCTCTTTTTTAGCGTTTTTGCTGCGGCGCTTCTCTGCATACTCGGCAGCGTATTTGTCCAATTTAACGGTGATGAAACGAATCACGCGCTCCTCGCGGCGGTACTCGGTTTCGAGCTTGCGCATCAATGAGGGGTCGGCCTTGAACTCGAGCAGGATGTAGAAGCCTGTTGATTTCTTCTCAATGGGGTATGCCAATTTCTTGAGCCCCCAATTCTCCTCGTTCAAAATCTCCGCGCCGTTGCTGGTGAGCAGAGTCTTGAATTTTTCAACCGTTTCCTTCATCTGGTCGGCAGACAAAACGGGAGTCAAAATGAAAACGGTTTCGTACTGGTTTGTCATTACTCTTTTAGTTTATGTTAATTGTTTGTTGAATAATTCGGGTGCGAATTTACGATTTTATTTTCACATAGACAATCAGCGCCGTTATCTTTAAGCGGATTTGGGCGTTGAATGGCGGTAAAAAGTTATATTTGCAACAAAAACAGGGAAGATTATGGACTCTTTGGTTGACATAGATGTAAGGCTCATCTTCGCCATTCTCAACGGCAAGGTGTCCGCGGCCATAAGCCGCAAGCTTGCCCGCGACTTCCAGAAGGCGGGGCTGGACCTGAAGCCCGAGCAGTGGAACGTGCTGCAGCGCCTGGCCTATCACGACGGGGTTTCGCAGCAGGAGCTTTGCGATGCAATGTTCAAGGACCGCCCCGGAATGGTGAGGCTCGTAAATTCAATGGTTGAGGCGGGTTTTGTTACGCGCACGCTCAACCGCTTTGACCGCCGCAGGAACATTATACGCATCACCGAGAAGGGGAAGCGCATGCAGGAGGCTTCGATAAGGGTTGCGCTGCTCACGCTTCGCGGGGCGCTGCGCGGATTGAGCCTTAGCGACATACGCACAACCCAAGCCGTGCTCATGACGGTGTTTGAAAACATAACGGCGAGCCTCGGCACAAAGCCGCCAACCGAATCGAAGGTGGCTTACGACTGAAGTCCCGCGCCGCTTTTTGCGGCGGCGTTCCCCAAAACACGCGGCGTTGTTGCCGGGTGAGGGATGAAATGCGTAAATTTGCGCGGAAATTTTACTAACTGACACGGAAATGAAAAAGAGTTTGAAACCGGCCACCCTGTGTGTGCAGGCGGGCTGGCAGCCAAAGAACGGCGAACCGAGAGTGCTGCCCATAATACAGAGCACAACTTTCAAATATGACAATTCAGAGGAGATGGCAATGCTTTTCGACCTCAAGAAAGAGGGATATTTCTACACCCGGCTGCAAAACCCCACGAACGATGCGGTGGCTGCAAAGATCGCCGCCCTTGAAGGGGGAGTGGGGGCGGTGCTGACCTCAAGCGGGCAGGCTGCAAACCTTTATGCGATTTTCAACATTTGCGAGGCGGGCGACCATGTGGTAGCCTCAAACGAGATTTACGGCGGCACGTATAATCTTTTCGGAGTTACGCTGAAGAAGCTCGGCATAGAATGCACCTTTGTGAACCCCGAGGCATCCGACGGGGAGATACAGAAAGCTTTCCGCCCGAACACAAAGGCGTTGTTTGGCGAGACAATATCAAATCCCGGCTGCAACGTGCTCGATATAGAGAAGTTCGCGCGCATAGCCCATGCAAACGGAGTTCCGCTTGTTGTTGACAACACTTTTGCAACGCCGATAAATTGCCGGCCCTTTGAGTGGGGCTGCGACATCGTTACCCATTCCACTACAAAGTATATGGACGGACACGCGACCCAAGTGGGCGGCGCGGTGGTTGACAGCGGCAATTTCGCCTGGGAGGCGCACAAGGACAAGTTCCCCGGACTTTGCACGCCCGACGAGTCTTATCACGGACTTACCTACACCAAGGCTTTTGGTCAAATGGGATATATCACAAAGCTTGTGGCGCAGTTGCAGAGAGACCTCGGTGCAGTGCCGTCGCCCCACAACTCTTTTCTGCTCAATATTGGCCTTGAAACCTTGCACCTGCGTATGGCGCAGCATTGCCGCAACGCGCAGCGCGTGGCGGAGTTCCTGCACGGCGATCCGCGTGTGGCTTGGGTTCATTACTGCGGTTTGGAGATCGACAAGAACCACGCGCTTGCGGCGAAGTATCTCCCCAACGGCTCGTGCGGCGTAATGGCTTTCGGATTGAATGGCGACCGCGATACGGCGATAAAGTTCATGGATTCTCTTGAAATGATTGCAATAGTAACCCACGTTGCCGATGCACGCTCCTGTGTGCTTCACCCCGCAAGCCACACTCACCGCCAGCTTAGCGACGCGCAGCTTAGGGAGGCTGGAATTGCGCCCGACCTAATCCGCCTTTCGGTTGGCATAGAGGACTGCGACGACATTATAGGCGATATCCGCCAGGCTCTTGACAAGATTTGATTTGGGCTTATGGAGATTACACATAACAGGACGCTTAAAAATTGGGTTACAGCCGTCAGACCGTGGTCGTTCACCACTTCCTCAGTCGCGGTGCTGGTAACGGTTGCCTATTTGTTCTATCTCAACTCCACGGGGTCGGGGACTGCGGGAGGAAATGTTGACTGGCTCAACGCCGCGCTTTGTCTGCCTCTGCTCATGATACTCCATGCCGGCGGCAACCTTGTGAGCGACTACTACGACTTTGTGAGGGGCGTTGACGGCCCCGACTGCGTTAACGGCGTTACGTGGATACGTTCCGGGATTTTCAGACCCAAGGAAATCCTGCACTACGGCTGGGCTTTGCTTGCCGCCGGTTCGCTGATAGGGTTGGTGATACTCGTGCGCTCAGACTTCTCTGCGATTTGGATTGGCGTTTTGGGGCTTTTGCTGCCTTTGTTCTACTATGTGCTGAAAGCCCATGTGCTTGGCGATTTGGACATACTTCTGTGCTTCGCCCTGTTGCCGGGGATTGGCACTTGCTACGTGGCCACGGGGGACTACCATCCCGAAATGCTGCTTTACAGTCTGCCTTTCGGCCTGCACATAGTGGCGATACTCCACGCCAACAACACCCGCGACATAGCCAGCGACCGCAAGGTGGGCTTGAAGACCATTTGCGGGGAAGTGGGCGTGCGTGCCTCTCAGTGGATATATTTCGCCGAAATAGTGTTGCCCTACCTGCTTGTTGTGCTTTTCAGCCTTCTTTGCGGATTTGGCTGGTGGCTGCTCATAACGTTCCTTTCCCTGCCTGTGGCGGTGCGCAACCTGAAGGCGATGATGGGCAGGGGGAACGTGGAGAACGGCGCGATAATGCGGCTTGACCAAAGCACGGCGCAGTTCCAGTTTCTTTTCGGATTGCTCTATGCCTTGGGCTTTGTGCTGGGAGGCGTCCTATGATGCGTGAGGCGTTTTTGGGTGGCAAGGGCGTGATTGCGGGCATGGCCATAGCCGCCGCGCTGTGGTTTGTGATGTTTTCGCCGTGGACTGCGCCGAGGGTGGACTTCTGGTGCATGATGACGGCTTCCGCCATAACGCTCACCTGCGTTTCAAGGTTGCTTTGCCCCGAACTTTTCAGGGAGTTGCGTTTCAGTTTTAGGCAGGTGGCTTTCGGCTTGGCTATAGCCTTTGTGCTGTGGTGCGTGTTCTGGGTTGGCGACAAGGTGTCGCAGATGCTTTTCAGTTTCGCCCGCCCGCAGGTTGACATGATATATTCCATGGGCGACGGCAGCAGCCCTGCGGTCATCGCGCTTTTGCTGCTGCTTGTGATAGGCCCTGCCGAGGAGATATTCTGGCGCGGGTTTGTGCAACGCCGCCTGATGCGGAAGTTCGGTCTTAACGCCGGCTTTCTGGCGGCAACAGCCTGTTACGCGCTGGTTCATGTGTGGTCGTTCAACTTCATGCTCGTCATGGCGGCTCTTGTCGTGGGCTTTTGCTGGGGGGCGATATACCGCTTCTTTCCGCGCAGCCTCGCGGCGTTGGTAATCTCCCACGCGGTGTGGGACGCGTGCGCTTTCGTGCTGTTCACGTTTTAGGGCGGCAGTGTGCGGGGCAATGCGATGAATTATAATTTGTGCCGCCACACAAACGCGCAGCAAACAATTATCCGTAAATTGCGCCCCTGCAAATGGCGCAAAGCCAATAACGCCAAAACTACATTTGATGCAGGAAAAACTATGTCCTAT
>DKDC01000017.1:129521-132281 GCA_002451695.1 Prevotellaceae bacterium UBA6858
TTTTTTCGCCACTTGCAAACAACTGAAACACAAAATGTTATACAGGATATGTTTTATGCGGTTATTGTTTTGGAAACCAATGCCTTGCATAAACTTGGGCGTATGTGCCGTTTCTTTGCCTACAGGCCGTCCGCACGGCAGCCTGCTAGTTTATGATTTGCAGCCCCGAACAGGGGTGAAAAAGCCGTGCTGGGAACACCCTGCACGGCCTCTTTGTTGCGTCATTCGGTTTATACCGGGATGATTAGCTTGTAGCCTTTTCCGTGGATGTTGATGATTTCCACTTCGGGGTCGGGGCGGAGGTGCTTGCGCAGCTTGGTGATGTAAACGTCCATGCTGCGGGCGTTGAAATAGTTGTCGTCCACCCAGATTGTCTTCAGCGCGAAGTCGCGTTGCAGTATCTCGTTGGCGTGTTCGCAGAGCAGTTTCAGCAGGTCGCACTCCTTGGTGGTGAGCTTTGTCATGTCATCGCCGATTTTCAGAGTCTGCTTTTGCGTGTCAAACGTGAACTTGCCTATCTGGTATGTGGTCTGCTCGGTGTTCTTCTTGCCGTGCACGCGGCGCAGTATCGCCTCAATGCGGAACACGAGCTCTTCCATCGAGAAGGGCTTTGTTATGTAGTCGTCGCCTCCAATCTTGAAACCGTTGAGTATGTCTGCCTTCAGCGTTTTGGCTGTGAGGAAGATGATGGGTATTTCCGCGTTAATCTGGCGTATTTCCTTTGCCAGCGTGAAGCCGTCTTTCTTGGGCATCATCACGTCGAGGACGCAGATGTCGAATTTGCCCTTCATGAATGAGCGGAAGCCGGCGTCGCCGTCCTGACAAAGTTCGGTGTCGAAGCCTTTTGCCTGCAAATATTCACGCAGCAGCATTCCCAGGTTCTCGTCGTCTTCGCAAAGAAGGATGTGCATTTGTTCGTCCATAATCATTTGTCTTTTATTGTTGGTAATGTTATTACAAAGTTGGTGCCTTGGCCATACTGGCTTTCGGCGTGTATGCTCCCGTCGTGCAGCCCCACAATCTGCTTCACGTATGCCAGTCCCAGCCCGAAGCCTTTCACGTCGTGGCGGTTGCCTGTGTGCACGCGGTAGAAGCGGTCGAAAATCTTGTGCAGGTCTTCGCGCTTTATGCCGATGCCGTTGTCCTCCACGCTCACCACAATGTTGTTTCCGTCGTTGCGTGTGGTCAGCCTTAGTTGCAGGGGATCTTCCTCGCGGCGGTATTTCAGGGCGTTGTCGAGCAGGTTGAATATCACGTTGGTCAGGTGTATCTCGTCGCCATATACGGTGGCGTTTTCCGCACCGAGGTCGGTTGTGAGCGTGCCTCCCACGTTCTTCACCTTTATGAGGTAGGTGTGGGCCACGTCCTCTATGATTTTGTTCAGGTCAAGCTCGCGCTTGTTGTAGCGTGCCTTGTTGTGTTCGTAGAGCGACACCTGGAGAACTTTCTCCACTTGGAAGCGCAGGCGTTTCGTCTCGTCGTTTATCACTCCCGAAAGATGTTTGAACATGGTCTCGTTCTTGCCCACCGAGGGGTCGGAGAGCATTTGCGCCGCAAGCGATATGGTGGATATGGGAGTCTTGAACTCGTGGGTCATGTTGTTTATGAAGTCGTTCTTCATCTCCGTGTATTTGCGCTGGCGCAATATCAGGTAGATTACGAACACGTACATCAGCAGCAGTATCACCGTGAACATGAGCGCGGGCACTATGAAGCGTATGCTCTTGAATATGTACCTGTTCATGTCGGGGAAGTGCAGCTTTATGATGGTCATGTTGCTTGGCGGGTCGTTGGGGAAGAGTATCCTCGCCACGGCGTGGTTCTCGCCGTCGGGGTCGTAGTCGGCGCAGCGGAAAATCTCCTTGCCGTTGTGGTCGAGCAGGCGGAAGTGGTAGGGGATGTTGATGCCGTTGTTCGCAAGCTCGAATTTAAGGTTGCGGTCAAGGTCGCGGAAGTCTATGCGCTCGTTTATCGGGCGGTTGTCCGATTCCGACAGAAGCATGTAAACCACGTCGTTCAGCTCCTTGTACTGGTACACGTAACGCTTCTTTATCACGTCCTGCATCTCCTTGGTGATGGTGTTCTTGGGGAACGGCGGCTGGTGGAGCATCTCGCCCGTCAGCTTCTCGGCGGGCGTTCCCGGCATGGTCTCGAGCAGCGGCATGGCTGCGGTGTCCTTTTTCAGGTGGGTGTTCACCGCCTGTGCGTTGTTCAGCTGCGCAATCATGGTGTCGCGCTTCGACACCCGCCCGTTCTTGCGTATGTAGTTTTTCGCGTCGTTGATAAGCCCGCGGCGCGTTTCCTCAAACTCCATGTTGTGGCTCACGCGGGTGATGCTGCGGTTCACCGATTCGCTGAACTGCTCGCGCCTCATGTCTATCACCTCGCGCAGGTAGCTTAGCTGGAGCACGAACAGTATCACGAAGCACGCGCCCATCAGTATCGCCACTATTATGATTGTTGACTTTTTCATACGGCAAATGTAGAAACAATGTTTTTAAGCGTGCGCAAACTTTCTTTGGTATTCTTGAGTTTTTTAACTTAATTGGCAAACTAAAAAGATATAATTAATAAAACAATAAGTATAAAGAATAAATAGTTGCTCTTTTGGTGAAAAAATAATGTCATAGGTGCGGTGTTGTGGCGGTGGTTATTGACATGGTTTATGCGATAGCGTGCAAGGTGTATGCGGTATGCCATTGCGGTGGCTTAAATCGTTAATTGATTGTATATTGTATATATGTAGGGGCGTATTGCATA